>CAZKVP010000008.1:0-59543 GCA_964556215.1 uncultured Phycisphaeraceae bacterium | reverse complement strand
ATGTCGGCGGTGATGTCCTGCTTGGCAGCCAGTGCGTCGCGCACGGCTTTGCCGGAGCCTTCGAAGTAGGCGGTGAGCTTGGCGGCGAAGTCCTGCACCTTGTTGACCGGCAGGCTGTCCATATAGCCCTTGCCGGCGGCGAACAACTGGATGACCTGGTCGATTTCGTGCAGCGGGGCGTACTGCGGCTGCTTGAGCAATTCCACCATGCGGGCGCCGCGGTCAAGCTGGCGCTTGGTGGAGGCGTCCAAGTCGGTTCCCAGCTGGGCGAAGGCTTCCAGCTCGCGGTAGGCGGCCAAGTCCAGGCGCAGCGAGCCGGCGATCTTCTTCATGGCCTTGATCTGGGCGGCGCCGCCCACGCGGGACACCGAGATGCCCACGTTCACCGCCGGGCGCACGCCGGCGAAGAACAGTTCTGGCTCAAGGTAGATCTGGCCGTCGGTGATCGAAATCACGTTGGTCGGGATATAGGCGGACACGTCGCCTTCCTGGGTTTCAATGATCGGCAAGGCGGTCAGAGAACCGCCACCGTATTGATCCGAGAGCTTGGTGGCGCGCTCGAGCAGGCGGGAGTGCAGGTAGAACACGTCGCCGGGGTAAGCTTCGCGGCCGGGCGGGCGGCGCAAGAGGAGCGACAACTGACGGTAGGCCACGGCCTGCTTGGACAGATCGTCGTACACCACCAAAGCGTGCTTGCCCTTCCACATGAAGTACTCGGCCATGGCGGTGCCGGTGTAGGGCGCCACGTATTGCATCGGGGCGGCTTCCGAGGCGGAAGCGTTGATGACGGTGGTGTATTCCATCGCGCCGTTCTTGCGCAGGGCTTCGACCACGGCGGCCACGGTGGATTCCTTCTGGCCCACGGCCACGTAGAAGCAATACACGGGCTGGTTGGTTTCGTGGGTCTTTTTTTGGTTGATGATGGCGTCGATGGCCACGGCGGTCTTGCCGGTCTTGCGGTCGCCGATGATCAGTTCGCGCTGGCCGCGGCCCACGGGGATCATGGCGTCGACGGCCTTGACGCCGAACTGCATCGGCTGGCTCACCGGCTGGCGCTTGGCGATGCCGGGGGCGATGATGTCGACCTTGCGCATCTCGCTGCCATTGACCGGGCCCTTGCCGTCGATGGGCTGACCCAGGGCGTTGACCACGCGGCCGAGCAGGCCTTCGCCGGTCGGCACCTCCAGCAGGTTGCCGGTGGACTTCACGGTCGAACCTTCGCGCACCTTGAGGTAGTCGCCGAAGATGATGGCGCCGACGATGTCCTGTTCCAGGTTCATCGCCTGGCCCAGGATGGTCGAGCCGTCGGTGGCGGCGAATTCAAGCATTTCGCCGGCCATGCACTTGGACAGGCCGTGGACGCGGGCGATGCCGTCGCCGACTTCCACCACGGTGCCGACTTGCGACACATCGAGGGTGGCGCCGAAGTTGGCGATTTCCTGCTTGATCAGGGAAGCGATTTCGTTGGTGTTGATCTTCATGGGGAGGGAATGGGTTGGGCCAAAGGCCGGGGATTGGGAATGGGTGAAAGGGCGGGAAACCGGAAGGGTCAGAGCGCGGCGGCCTTGGCATGGTTGTTGGCGGCGCGGGTCAGCTCGGCGCGCATCTTGCGCAAACGGGTGACGACGGAGGCGTCGATCAGTTGATCGCCCACGCGCAGGGTCATGCCGCCCAGGATGCCGGCGTCGGTTTTGCAGGCCAGGTTGACCTGTTTGCCCAGGGCGGCAGCGATCTGGGCGCGCAGGGCGCCCTCGGCGGCGGCGTCCAAGGCGGCCGGCACGGTGGCCAACACATCGACTTCGCCGCGCAGGTGGGCCAGTTGTTGCTGGACCGAGGCCAGGATTTCGCCCAGTTGCGCCAGACGGCCGTGGGCCGAAACCACCAGCAGAAAACGCAGCATCAGGGGCGAGACTTGCGCCTCGAAGATGCGGCGCATGGCGGCTTCGCGGTTGGCCTTGGCCAACGCGGGGTTGGAGAACAGGTTGCGCAGGTCGGCGCTGGCGGCCACGACCGACTCAAGGGCGGCGGCTTCCTGCGCCAGGCCGTCGATCTGGCCTTTTTCGCCGGCCAGTTCGATCAGGGCCTTGGCGTAGACATTGCCGAGTGCGGTGGGTTGGAATTTGGACATGGGGAAATCAAAAGAAGGGCGGAAAGCAGGGGCGCGGCGGAGTCTCAGTTCTTGGCGGACAGTTCGCTCAAGGCGGAAGCCACCAGCGCCTGCTGGTCGGCGGCGGACACTTCGCGGGCCAGGATCTTGCCGGCCACGGCGGTGGCCAGATCGGCCACTTGGGCGCCGATTTCGGCGATGGCCTGCTCCTTGGCCGACTTGATTTCGGCGGCGGCGCGGTTCTTGAGGTCGGTGATTTCGCGCTCAGCGGAAGCCTTGACTTCGGCGGCCACCTTGCCGGCGGCCACGCGGGCTTCGTCCACCACTTTTTGCGCCTGCTTCTGGGCGTCGGCGAGTTGCGCGTTGAGTTCAACCAGTTTGGCGGCGGCTTCCTTCGCGCCGTTTTCGGCGGCTTGGAGGTCGCCCAGAAGTTTGGCTTCGCGGGCGTTCAAGGCGGCCAGAATTTTGGGCCACACGAAAACGCCGAGCACGGCGGCGAACACCACGAACAGGCCGGCCGACCACAGGGCGTCAGCCGGGTTGAAGGCCTGGGGGTCCAGACCGGCATGGCCCGCTTCGGCGGCGGCTTCATGGGCCTCTTGGGCGAAAGCGGCGGGGGCAAAGGCCAGGAGCGCAAGAACGGTGAATAGGCGACGCATGTGGAAGTCCCGAGGGGAGAAGAAACAGACGGACGAAAGAAACCTTCGGGCGGCGTTCCCGCCGCCCGAAAGAAGGGTCAAAACTTACTGGCCGATGGCCAACTTGGCCGCGCCGGAAGCCATGATCACGCCGAAGAAGGCGACGCCTTCGATCAGAGCGGCCGAAATCAGCATCTGCAGGAAGACCTGGCCGGAAGCTTCCGGCTGACGGGCGGTGGCCTGCACGGCGTTGCCGCCGATGTTGCCGATGCCGAAGCCGGCACCGATCACGGACAGACCGACGCCGACGGCGGCACCGGCGATACCCCAACCAGCAACATCCACGGAAGCGAGAGTAGCGATCATCTGAGTTCTCCAAAAAGGAAGGAAGGAAAAAGAGTTTGCCGGTCTTTGGGGGCGGTGCACCGGCGGGCCCGCATGCGGAATGGCGCGCGAAACAAGTTAGTGCGCGTAGGCTTCTTCGTCGCCGTAAATCTCGTCATGCTCATCGG
Source organism: uncultured Phycisphaeraceae bacterium (assembly GCA_964556215.1). Lineage (GTDB taxonomy): Bacteria > Planctomycetota > Phycisphaerae > Phycisphaerales > Phycisphaeraceae > CANIYR01. The sequence goes on along the minus strand of CAZKVP010000008.1, from coordinate 56,286 downwards.
GGTGGACGGCGCCCAGCGAGATGAAGATGGCGGTCAGGAAGAAAAAGATGTAGGCCTGCAGGAAGGCCACGAACAATTCCATGAACGACAGGGCGACAGCCCCCAGGAAGGAGGCCCCGGAACCCAGCCAGTTGGATGTCCTGGCCGCCACCATGGCCATGGCCAGAATGGAACCGAGTACCAAGTGGCCGGCCAGCATGTTGGCGAACAAACGCACGCACAGGGCGAAAGGCTTGATCACGAAGGTGCCCACCACGTCCAGCGCCAGGATGCCCAGGCCGACCAGGAACAGGATGGGCCACATGGCCGGATGGTGGCCCTTGAGCGGCACCACCCAGAAGTGGGCGAAATACTTGATGCCGTTCTCGCGCAGGCCGGAGAACAGGAACATCAGCGCCGCCACACCCGCCAAACCGGCGGTGAAACTGAGATTACCAGTGAAAGTGCCGCCGAACCAGTGGGCGTGGTGCTCGTTGTGGGTGACCAGCGAAATCAGGGCGCCGGTGGGGATCAGGCCGAACAGGTTGCCGATCAGCACAAAGAAGAAAATCGACCACAAAAAGCCGATGTAGCGGTCGGTGACCCCCTTGAGCAACGGACGCACCGTGTCATCGCGCAAATAAACGAGCAGGGTTTCCAGCAGGCCGCCAAAGGCCCCGCAGGTCACATGGCCGGCCGCACCCTGTTCGGGACGGGGTTTCATCTTGGCGGCCAGGATGACCAGCACACCGGTCGCCACCACGGCCGAAACCAGGCTCATCAGATGGTGGTTGGAGAACCAAGCGGACTCGAACACGCCATATTTCAGGGTGTGCGCCGCCGGATCGGGGGCGTTTTCGGCAAGAACGGGAATGAAGCCATTGATCACGCGGGAACCTCCGGGGGTTGTTGAGTCGATTGTTGGGCCGCACGCAGCGCCAAAGCGTGGGCGGCAGCCGTTTTTTTCACATGGCGCCCGACCAAGGCCGCCTCCACCATCGTCAGACTGAAGTACCAACCGGCCACCCACAAAACCAGCGAGGGCCCCTGCCCCCACTTCATCGAAGGCGCCAAAAAGATGAATGCCGCGCACACCGGCAACCGGATCAGCATGCCGGCCAAAAAGCCCCAGGCGGCGCCGCCGACCATCTTCTTTTCCAGGGGACGCACCAGGCACAAGCCGAGCAATCCGGCGCCGGCGACCACCGCCAACGACAAGACACCGTCATGAGCCTGCGCCGGCTGCCCCAGCGCATTCATCCCGAACCAGACCATCAATCCCAACACGACCGACAACCCTACCAACGCAAGCAGGGCTTGCATCACGGGGAAAGCGGGGGTACGGGTGGGAGTGGTCATAAACAGGGTGCGTGTTCAGGAATGGGATTGGTTGTTCTTGTCGCCCGCCGCCGATGCCCCTGCGTCATGCGGCGCCTTGGGGGTTTTGTTTTGTTTGAAAAAACCGTCTTGCTTGGCGGTTTTGTAGATATTCCAACAGCCGCCGACCGTGCCGAGAATGATGCCCGTCAGCGACAGCCAAGGCGAGGTTCCAAAGTGGCCGTCCGCCCAAAAACCCAGCAGACCCAGACCGCCGATGGCCACGGCCAACTCCAGCCCCAAGCCCAGCACCCGCAGGTCGCCCGGCTTGAAGGTGCCGAAGGGGCTCCACTTACTCAAGTGCCGCCGCCCCGCCGATGATCTCGGACAGTTCGGTGGTGATCGAAGCCTGGCGCGCGCGGTTGAAGTCGCGCTTGAGGCTCTTGCCCATCTTCTTGGCGGCATCGGTGGCCGACTTCATCGCCACCATGCGGGCGAGCTGCTCGGACACCAGCGTCTCGTTGAAGCACTGGAACAGGGTGGATTTGACGGTGACCGGCAGCAACTCGGCCAGCAGCACGGCCGGCTCGGGCGAGAATTCGTAATCGGCCTTGATTTTGGTTTCGGCCTTGGCGCCGGCTTCCACCGCAGCCTTGGGCGGCTGGAGCGGCAGCAATTGGATGACGGCAGCCGGCTGGCGGCTCATGGTCTCAAACTTGGTGTAAACAACCCGGATCGAATCATATTGGCCTTTTTCAAAGGATTCGATGTACTGCTGGGCGATGGCGGCCACTTCGGCGTAAGTCGGGGCGTCGCCCAACTCGGTGCGGGCCTTGGTCACGTTGACGCGGTTGAACTTGCACCAAGCGATGCCCTTGCGGCCGACCACCTCCACATCCACCTGGCCGCCCAGGCCCTGGATGGTCTGGCGGGCCAGACTAAGCAGACGGCCGTTGTAGCCACCGCACAGGCCGCGGTTGGAGGTCAGCGCCAGCACCAAATGGCGGCCGGTGGCTTTGGTCGGGGCGGTGAGCAGCGGGTGGCTGGAGCCTTGGCCGCTTTCGGCCAACGCTGCGGCGACTTCGCCCACCACCTCGCCGATGCGGCGGGTATAAGCCTTGGCCTCGGTGGCCTTTTTTTGCATTGCCTGGAAACGGGCCGTCGCAATCAGCTGCATCGTGCGGGTGATGCGCTGGATGTTTTTGACGGCCTTGATCCGGCCCTTGATTTCGCGAATATTGGTTCCCATAGAGGGCGGAAATTGTAGTGAGAAACCGCGTTTCTGCAAACGGCCGCCCAAATGGTGGGAAACCCGGTTTGGCCGGGCCAAGGCAAACATCCGCTCCACCCCTGTTTTCGGGGTTGTCAGACAGGTTTTGGGCGTAAAAATACTCCAACACCCCCCGGAAATTCCGGCTGAACGCCTTTCAGGCCACGCCAAGCACCGCCAGGGCGCCCTTGGCCGCGGCCATTTCAGCCTGCTTTTTGGTCGGCGCCAAGCCCGGCGCAAACACCCGGCCACTGAGCGCCACCGTCACTTCAAAGGTTTTGGCATGCTCCGGCCCGCGCTCGGCCACGATGCGATAGACCGGGGCGCCCAGATTTTCCTTCTGCGCAAAGGTTTGCAGCACCGCCTTCCAATTGTTGCGGTGCTCGGTGGCATCGGCGCGCACAATGGCGAAATCAAACTGCTTGAGGATGAAGGCGCGGGCCGCCTCCAAGCCGCCATCCAGATACAGGGCGCCGATGAGGGCCTCCATCCCGGCGGCGGCCACGCTGGCTGGCACGGCGGACGCATCCACACTTTTGCCCAAAATCATGTGGGCGGGCAGGCCGAGCAGATTCGCCACCTCGGCGCAGGTCTTGCGGCTCACCACCTCGCTTTTGGTCTGGGTCAAATCGCCCTCGGCCTGGTCGGGAAAGCGCGCGTACAGCGCCTCGCACACCACCATGCCCAGCACGGCATCGCCGAGAAACTCCATCCGCTCATACGAGGCGGCGGCAGAAGATGCCACCGACGGATGGGTCAGCGCGGCCGTCAGCAGGGCCGGCTTGGCGAAGGTGTGGTTGAGCAGGGCTTCAATGGGATGCATGGGGGAATTCTACGCCACCTACAATCCCATCCCCATGCGCAATTACCTCACCTCCATCGGCGCCACCCTGATCCCTTGGGGATCTGACGCCGCCTTTTTGCCCGACACCTTTGGCGCGCCGGAAGCGGAGTATGCCGCCATCCGCCGCCATGTGGGGATTCTGCCCTGCGGCCATCGGGGATTGGTGATCGTCAGCGGCAAGGACCGGCTGGATCTTTTGAACCGGTTGACGACGAACAAGTTCGACGATTTGAAGGAGGGGCAGGTACGGCGCGCCTTCGTGCTTGACGGCGAGGGGCGGATTCGCTGCGACCTCACCGCCTGCGCCCTGAACGAGGCACTGTGGCTCGACGCCGATGCCAATGACGCGCCGGCGCTGGCCAAGATCATCAACGACCGAGTGTTTGCCGAGGATTGCACCGCCACCCACGCCGCCGATTGGTCGCGCATCTCGCTCTTGGGCCCGGCGGCACCGCGCCTGCTCTCGCTTTTGTGCGATCAAAATCTGGCTGAACTTGCGCCCTGGCAGGCGCAAATGATTGCCTTGGGCGGCGAGTCGTGCGCCGTCTTTCGCCACGACCAAACCGGCACCCCCAACCTGCATGTGTGGGTGCCGGCCAAAATCAGCGCGAGCCTCCTCCACCATCTGCTCGAATCCGCCGGCTTTGACCCGGCCCAACCCCTGGACGCCAACACCGCCAACCAGCGCCGTGAGGGTCTGCGCGGGCGGCCCATCGGCTGGGATGCCTTCAACACCGCGCGCATCGAGTCCGGCACCGCGCTGTTCCACTTGGACTTCGGCCCCGACTCGCTGCCGGCCGAATGCGGCAAACTTGCGTTTGGTGAAGCCGTTCATCTGCAAAAAGGCTGCTACCCCGGCCAGGAGGCCGTCGCCCGCATGCACAACATGGGCCACCCCAAACGCCTGCTGGTGGGCCTCAAATGCGCCGACCTGCCGCCGGCCGGGGCGCAAGTGTTGGAAGCCGACCCGGTCAAACGGGCCAACGCAGCGCGTGGCGGCCAAATTGGCGCCGTCACCAGTTCCACCTTGTCGCCGATGCTGGGCGCCGCGCCGGTGGCGCTGGCGGTAATGAAGTGGGGCAAGCACGCGGTGGGCAGCCAGGTGGTGATTGAAGCCAACGGCCACCACACCACGGCCCAGGTGGTGGCGCTGCCGCTGGCCTGATTTCTTTTCCTTTTTGACAAATTCCCATGCTGCTCTCCGACCGTATTGCCGCCGACCTTCGCCATGAATTGGCTTCCGGAAAACCCTGGGACCACACCTGCACGCTGCAGGCGTTGGCCGCGCGCTTTGGCGTGAGCCTGACGCCCGTGCGCGAAGCGACGGCGCAACTGGTGAAATCCAAGCACCTGATCAAGCAGCCCAACGGCCGGCTGATTGCCGCACCCAATCCGCCGGCGGCCCCGGCGCCGATGCCGCCGGCGGCCGACGCCGGAGCCGCCGTGCGCGCCGAGGTCATCCACTGCCGCCTGAGCGCCGGCGCGCCGGTCTTTTTGCGCGAAGAGGATTTTGCGCAGCGCTTTGACATCGGCCGCACCGTGCTGCGCCGGCTGTTCTTCCGCATGGCCGGCGAGGGCTTGCTGGAGCATGCGCCGCGCCGTGGCTGGCGGGCCAATCCCTTTCGCGACGAAGACATGGAATCCTTCGTCACCGTGCGCGAACTGCTGGAGCCCAAGGCCCTGAAATTGGCCTTCCCCCATCTGGATTTGGCTTTTTTGCAGGAAGTGCGCGAGGGCAACCAGCCGGCGCGCGGGAGCACCCCGGCCAAAATCGACAACCGCCTGCACGCGCACTGGATCGAGCGCTGCGGCAACCGTCACATCGCGGCCTTTTTCGCCCAAAACGGCGGCCCCTATGCCGCCTTGTTCGACCATGCCGCGCTGGACCAGGCCACCGCCTCGGCCATGGCCTGCCAACACCGGGACATTTTGGATGCGGTTTTGGCTGGCGACAAGCAGGAAGCCTGCCGACAGGTGGTGGTCCATGCCCGGAGCCAATTGGAAAATGCCCGCCGCCTGCGCCAAAGCCTGATCGGGAAAAAGGCCGCCTCGGCGGCGGGGTAAGAGTTTGGGCAAATGCTTGTATTTGTTTTTGTGTACAATATAGAAAACATCTCCCGCCTCTCACCCCCACCCCCTCACCCCCATCCATGTCCAACAAAACCTCCTGGTCCGGCGTCTTCCCCGCAATCACCACCCAGATGCACAAGGATGGCTCGATCAACCTCGATGCCACCGCCAAGCATGTGGAAGCCCTGATCGGCAGCGGCGTGGCCGGCATCATCTTTTTGGGCTCCTTGGGTGAAAACCAAACCTTGCTGGCCGATGAAAAGCGCCTCCTGATGTCGGAGATGATCAAGGTGGTCGCCGGCCGCATCCCGGTGCTCTCGGGTAACGCCGAAACCACCCCGGCGCAAGCCATTCGCTACGCCAAGGACCTGCAAAAGATGGGCGCCGACGGCTACATGCTGATGCCCTCGATGCTCTACAAAGGCGACGAGCGCGAGCGCGTGGCCTACTTCAAGTCGGTGGCCAAGAGCACCGACCTGCCGGTGATGATTTACAACAACCCCTTGTCCTACGCCAACGACCTGACCTGCTCTTTGCTCAATGAGTTGGCCTCGGTCGAGCAGTTCGTGTCCATCAAGGAGTCTTGCGGCGATGTGCGCCGCATCACCGCCATCCACAACGAAGTGGGCGGCCGCTACAAAATCTTCACCGGCGTCGACAACCTCGCGCTGGAAGCCAGCATCCTTGGCATCGACGGCTGGGTGGCCGGCACCGGCATCGCCTTCCCGGCGCAGAACCAGTACCTGTGGGATCTGACCCGCGCCGGCAAGTGGAACGAAGCCCGCGAAATCTACCGCTGGTTCACCCCGCTGCTCGACCTCGACGTCAGCACCAAGTTCGTGCAGTACATCAAACTGGCGGTGCAGGAAACCGGCCTGGGCAGCGAGTTCGTGCGCGCCCCGCGCCTGACCTTGGCCGGCGCTGAGCGCAAGCAGGTGCTGGAAACGATCCACACCGGCATCAAGAACGCGCCGAAGGTTCCGGCCAAGTACTACGGCAAGAATGCGGTGAAGAAGGGCAAGTAAAAAATGGAGCGCGGGTGTCCTCACCCGCAGAAACTCTCAGTGGCTCAATGCCGCCGAGAGTTATTCTTAACCGGCCCGCATGAACGAACTCCCGCCAGCCAATGTCCAACCCAAGGGGCGCCATGAGCGCGGCTATCTGCCGCACTGTGACTTCTCCGGCCGAGCGCAAGCGGTCACCTTTCGCCTGGCCGACAGCCTCCCCAAGGATGTGATTGAGAAAGCCCTGCAAAACCTGGAAGATGATGATGACCGGCGCAAGCGTTACCAAACTCTCCTTGATTCCAGCCTTGGAAGCTGCGCTTTGCGCGGGCCAACCGCCGCCCATGCCGTAATGGATGCCCTGCTTTTCGGCCACGACACCCGCTACCGTCTGTTTGCTTGGGTTGTCATGCCCAACCATGTGCACGTGTTGTTCCAACCCCATCCGGCCTTCTCCATGTCCGCCATCGTCAAAGGCTGGAAATCCGTCACCTCCCGGCAAATCCAAGGCAAAGGCCAATTGTGGGCACCGGATTACTTCGACCGCATGATCCGCGACAGCGATCATCATGACACTTGCCGATGCTACATCCACATGAACCCTGTCCATGCCGGACTGGCAAAAACGCCGGAAGAATGGCCTTGGTCCAGCGCGGCCAAACCCGTGGCTCCCGTGCAATCTTTCTACTGGCGGGAATAATCTCCATTGGAGCGCGGGTGTCACCACCCGCAAATGGCCCGCAGGGCCAAACGCAACATCCCTCTTTTAATTCCCACGGCACATGGACACCCAACTTCTTAACCGCAAATATTATTGGGATGGGAAAATTGAAGACTCCCCATGGACCAATAAGGCGAATGACGCCACTCCATACGGTTCGTCACTGGCTGTGGCTGTCGCCAACCACCTCATCCTCAAAAAAGACATTCGCTACCAACACCGAGACTACTGCGGCGTTGGCTTCTGCTACCGCCCATTTCCAGGAACCGGTACTTTCTATTACGACTGTGTCTCGGATGGCGGATTTGCCTTTGAAGACCCCTATCCCGGCGAAGAACTTCTCCCTCCCTTGGCGAAGTTCTTTTCTTGCGAATCCTTTATTGATTGGCTTGCCGCCCAAAGCGACGAGTCGCTATGTGGCCGGGAAATCCCCAATGGATTCTTTGTCAACAACCAGCGCATCACGCGCACCAGGCTTCTCGAAGCCTTGGCAGAAACTTAATTCCTCTCTTCCCTCCAGCGGCATCGAGCCGCCTGCGGGAATCTGCGGATGAGGACATCCGCGCTCCAAAATACACCCCGCCTACCCTATCCCCCATGCGCCAACTCAAAATCCTCGATTCCCACACCGGCGGCGAACCCACGCGATTGGTCATGGCGGGTTTGCCCGACGACGTTTTCTCCGGCACAACTTCCGTATGCGACCGCCTTGCCTTGCTGCGCGACCAGCACGACTGGGTGCGCACCGCCCTGTGCAACGAGCCGCGCGGCAGCGAAGTCATGGTTGGCGCCGCGCTGGTCGAGCCGCAGGACAAAACCTGCCAGGTCGGCGTCATCTACTTCAACAACGCCGGCTATCTGGGCATGTGCGGCCACGGCACCATCGGCTTGCTCGCCTCGCTGGCCCACGCCGGCAAACTGGCGCCCGGCACGATCAAGATCGAAACGCCGGTCGGCGTGATTTCCGCCACCTTGCACGACGACTTGCACCGCGTGACGCTGACCAACATCCCGTCCTTCCGCTTCAAAAAGGCGGTGCCGGTGGAAGTGCCAGGCTTGGGAAAAATCCACGGCGACATCGCCTGGGGCGGCAACTGGTTCTTTTTGGTCAGCGACCACGGCGTGAATGTGGAGGCACAAAACATCCCGGCGCTGATGGCCGCCTCGCAGGCGATCCAGGCGCAACTGGATGCGCAGGGGATCTGTGGCGAAGCCCACCTCAACGGCGGCGTGATCGACCATGTCGAACTGTTCGGCCCGCCGACTTCTGCCGCCGAAGGCGACTCGCGCTCCTTTGTGCTGTGCCCCGGTGCGCAATACGACCGCTCGCCCTGCGGCACCGGCACCAGCGCCAAACTGGCTTGTCTGGCGGCCGACGGCAAGTTGCCGGCCGGCAAAGTCTGGCGCCAGCAATCGGTGATCGGCAGCGTGTTCGAAGCCGCGTGGCAATTCCCGCCACGCGGCCCGCAGGATCCGCCCGCCGACCCTTCCTGTCTGGTGGTCATTCCATCCATCACCGGCTCGGCCTTCGTCAATGCCGAAGTGACGGCAGTTTTTGACGCCGCCGACCCCTTCGCCGATGGCATCGCGCAAACCCCGACCACTGCGCCGGCCTGCGCCGCCCCCGCGCGGATGAAGTCCGGCCCCAAGCACACCCTGGTCATCGGCTCCGGCATCATCGGCGCCGCCAGCGCCTATTCCCTGGCCAAGGCCGGCGTCAAAGTCACTTTGGTGGACCAAGGCGCATTCGGCTCCGGCTGCTCGCACGCCAACTGCGGCTATGTCAGCCCCAGCCATGTGCTGCCCTTGTGCACCCCCGGCGCGGTGGCCAAGACGCTGAAATTCGCGCTGCGGCCCAACTCCCCCTTCCGCATCGCGCCCAGTCTGGACTTCAAGCTGTGGAAATTTTTGGCGCAATTTGCGCTCAACTGCGACGACAAGAAGGCGATCCCCGCCGGCCACGCCCGCAAGGCGATGATCGAGCGCTCCACCGCGCTCTACGGGCAGTTCCTGGCTGCCGAAAAACTCGACTGCGGCTGGGAGAACAAAGGCTGCATCTTCACCAACGAAACGGCCGCAGGGTTCAAAGGCTACAGCCAGTATGTGGCGCAACTGGAAGACACCTTCGATCAGGACGGCTGGGTCAAACTCGAAGGTGACGCCCTGTGGAATTACGAGCCCGCCATCAAACCCGGCAGCCTGGCCGGTGGCTGGCTGTTCAAGGGCGACGCCCACATGCAGCCCGACCGCCTGATGGACTGCTACAAGACCGCGCTGGAGCGCTTGGGCGTGACGATTCTGGAACACACCAAAGTCCTGGGCCTGCGCAAGGAAAACGGCAAAGCCGTGGCGGCGCGGGTGGACACCGGCAAGGGCCTGGCGGAAATCAGCGCCGACGCCTTCGTGGTCGCCACCGGTGCCTGGACCCCGCTGCTGAACCAGGCCCTGGGCTTCCAGGTGCCGATCCAACCGGGCAAGGGTTATTCCATCACCATGAGCCGCCCGACCACCTGCCCGAAGACGCCGCTGATTTTCCAGGATGTGAAAGTTGCCATCACCCCCTTCGCCGATTCCTACCGCATCGGCTCGCTGATGGAATTCGCCGGCTACGACACCAGCCTGAAAGAAAAGCGCCTGCAACTGCTGCGCGACGGCGCCGCCCGCTACCTGCACACACCGATGGGCGAAGAAGTGAAGGAAGAGTGGTATGGCTGGCGGCCGATGACCCCCACCGGCAAGCCGATCATCGGCTTTGCCCCGGCGGCCGGCAATCTGGTCGTCGCTGCCGGCCACAACATGGAGGGCATGTGCATGGGCAGCGCCACCGGCGAAATGGTGATGCAATTGCTCACCGGCCAGCAGACCACGGTGGATGCCGGGGCCTTTGCGGTGGGCGGATAAACTCCGCCCCCATGTCCTTCCCGCTCAATTTATCCCCCGCCCATTTCTCCCTGCTGTTCCTGGCCGCTTTTTTGATTGGCAACGCCAAGACCGGCTTGTCGGGCATCGGCATTTTGGCGGTGCCTTTGTTCGCTTCCGTGTTCGAGCCTTTCCGCTCGGCCGGCCTGCTGTTGCCCACCTTGATCGTGGCCGACACCGTGGCCGTCATCGTCTGGCGCCGCCACGGCGACAAGCGCCTGCTGTGGCCGATGGTGCCATGGGTGCTGCTGGGCATCGGCGCTTGCGCCTTGGTGCTGTGGCTGGCCAAGCAACCCCACTCATTCCTCGCCCCGCTGTCCACCCATCTCAAACCGATTTTGGGCCTGCTGGTGCTGTTGATGCTCGCGCTGTCGGTGTGGAAACAAAACATCGAAACCTGGCTGCGCGAACACCCGCATGCCAAGCCCGTCACCGGCGTGGTGGCCGGCATCGCCACCACCTTGAACGCCGCCGGCCCGGTGATGAACCTGTATTTGTTGGCGCAAAAGTTGCCCAAAGCCGCCTTTGTCGGCACCGGCGCCTGGTTCTTTTTGCTGATCAACTGTCTCAAACTGCCTTTGATTGGCGCGGCCACCGACACCTTGCATTGGAGCACACTGTGGTTGACCTTGGCCCTGGCCCCGGCGGTCTTGCTGGGCTGCGGCGTAGGCTTTGTGTTGGTGAAGAAAATTCCCGAGCGGGCCTTTCAAATCACGGTGCGCATCATGGTGTTGGTGGCGGGGGTGAAGTTGGTGGTGGGGTGAAATGTCAATTCTGCACACTCTGTACAATTTGCGCAAGTTCACCCCGCCCGCCCCAAGGAGATTCCCATGCTGGCCGCCCTCGACAAAATCAAATCCATCCCCGCCACCCAAGCCCGCATTCCGCCGCGCATGTGGGGGGAAATCGAGCACAAGCACACGGCCGTGCGCATCGACAAAGTCGGCCACGAGTCGCTAGTGCTGATTTCGGAAGCGGATTACCGCCATTTGCGTGAACTTGAAAACACCCAGTTGTTGCAGGAAGCGCAAGCCAGTTGGGCCGATTATCAGAAGACCGGAAAACTCACCCCCGGCAAGGAAATTGAAAAAGCCATCGGCTACAAACGGAAGGGCCGCTGATGCTGGAATACGGCTTCACCGATCGGGCCAAAGCCCAATTCAACGCTTTTCCCCGCGCCAAACAGGAACAGATTCTCGACCTGATCTGCTGGGTCTGTGACCATCCGAAGAAGAACCATTCCGGACCGATCGATGCGGACGGCAAATTTTTCACCGCCGACCGTGGCTCCTGGCGCGTCATTTTCACCCTCTCCGAAGATGAAATCGTGGTGGTGGTCGTGGCGATTGCGGCGGCTTCACTCTGAATTCCAAACGGCGGCAAGATGCCGCCGCTACATTTATGCCCCTCCTCCCCGTCCTCCTGGCCGTCTTCCTGCTCTCCGGCACCTGCTCCATGCTGGAATACGGCATGTACTTCCTCACCGAAGAGAAACTGCATTTTTCCAGCACCACCAATCTGCTGTTGGCCTTGTTGTTCGGCTTGGGCTATGCCGGCGGCGCGGCGCTGTCACACAAGGCCAGCGCCAAGCTTGGCGAGAAACCATTGATGATCACCTGCCTGCTGGCGCAAATCGCGGTGGCCGGATGGATCACCTGGCAGCCCGAACCGGCGGTGGTGTTCATCGCCAACACGGTGTTGGCTTTGGCCTTCGGCCTGTTCTGGCCGATGATCGAGAGCCGGGTGGTGGCCGGCCGGGCGGGCCGGGCGGCCAGCCGGGCCTTGGGGCGATTCAACCTGTCGTGGGCCTTCACCTCGATGGCCGGCACCGCCGTCTGCGGCCTGCTGCTTGACCGCGGCATCGGCTTCTTTTTCGCCGTTTCCGCCGCCATCAACCTGGCCGGGCTGGCGTGGATCGCCTGCACCTTCCCCAAAACGGCGACGCACCTGACCCACGACCATCCGGAAAAACCCGCCGCCACCATCTTGGCGCAAATCAAGCCGCTTTTGGCCTCGGCCCGCATCGGCATGATCGCCTCCTACATGGCCATTTTCATTCTGGCCCCGCTGATTCCCAAGACTTTCAAGGCCCTTGGCCTGTCGCCGGCCCTGATCACCGTGCTGGCCGCCAGCGCCTTTGGCACCCGCTTCCTGATGTTCGCCCTTTTGGAACGCTGGCACGGCTGGCATCTCAAAGCCTGGCCTTTGGCGCTGTCGGCCGTGGCGCTGCCGGCCGGCATTTACCTCACGCTGCTGGGGCCGACGGTGCCGGTCATCGTGGCCGGCCAAATTCTGCTGGGCTTCGCCCTGGGCGCCATTTATGTGGCCTCCATTGATTACGGCATGATTGAGAAAAACGCTTCGGTCGAGGGCGGCGGCGACCATGAATTCGGTGTGGGACTGGGCTTCACGGTGGGGCCGCTGCTCGGCCTGCTTGGCGTCTGGCTCGGCCATTTTGAAGCACTTGGCCCCAAGGGTGGCCTGGCGCTGGGCTTGCTCCCGGCGGCGGCATTGTCGCTGTGGATGCTCAAACCGCTGCTTGGAGCGCGGGTGTCCCCACCCGCATCCCGTTAAGACATTCCTTTTTTTTGCGGGTGAGGACACCCGCGCTCCACCAATCATCATGCTCCCCGTCCTCTCCATTGCCAACGACATCTGCGCCGCGCTGCAAGCCGGTAACCGGCTGGTGCTAACCGCGCCCACCGGTTCGGGCAAATCCACCCAGGTACCGCAGATCGTGTTCAAGGCGCAAACCGAGGGCCAGCTGGCGCCCGGCATCCTCATCGTGCTGGAGCCGCGCCGCCTGGCCACCCGCATGGTGGCCCGCCGCGTGGCGCAAGAGATGCAGGCGCAAGTCGGCGGCCTGGTCGGCTACCAAACCCGCCACGAAAGCAAAATCTCGCGCGAGACCCGCATCAAGTTCATGACCGAGGGTTTGTTTTTGCGGCAATTGCAGGACAACCCCACCCTGCCCGGCGTGGCGGCCGTGATCATGGATGAATTCCACGAGCGCAGTCTGGATGCCGATCTGTCGCTGGGCCTGATTCGTTTGCTGCAAGAAAACCAACGCCCCGATTTGCGGCTGGTGGTGATGTCCGCCACTTTGGATGCGCAAAAAGTCGCCACCTACCTGGCGTGCCCGGCGCTGGAAACCCACGGCCGCCAGTTCCCGGTGGAGATCCGCCAATGGCCGCGCCCCACCATCAAGCCATGCTGGGAATTGGCGGCCGAAGCGGCGGGGCAATTCTTGGCGCAAAACCTGGCCGGCGATGTGCTGGTGTTCATGCCCGGCGCCTATGAAATCCGCAAAACGCTGGAACTGCTGGCTCCCCTGGCCCGCCGGGAAAATCTCGCCTTGCACAGTTTGCATGGCGAGATGACGCCCGAAGCCCAGGACGCCGCGCTGGGCCCTTGCAACCTGCGCAAAATCATCGTCGCCACCAATGTCGCCGAAACCTCGCTGACCATTGACGGCATCACCTGCGTGATTGACTCCGGCCTGGCCAGGCAAGCCCGCTTCGATGCCAAAAAAGACCTCAACACCCTGACCATCGTGCCCATCAGCCGTGCCAGCGCCGACCAGCGCGCCGGCCGCGCCGGCCGCACCGCACCCGGCCTGTGCTTGCGCTTGTGGACCACCGGTGATCACGGCGCGCGCGAAGCGCAAACCATGCCCGAAGTGCAGCGCCTGGAACTCTCGCCCGCCTGTTTGCAGATGCTCGACATGGGCCTGTCGCCGCGTGATTTTCCTTGGCTGGATGCACCGGCAGAGGCGATGCTGGACAAGGCGGAAAACTTGCTGACTGAACTTGGCGCCACGGCTTCTGGACCGCCGACGCCCCCGTCGGCATCCCTTACCAGCGACGCCGCACCGCTCGCCATGCCCGCCCCCCTATCGCCTGACGGCGATGTGCCGACGGGGGCGTCGGCGGTCCATTTTTCTTTGCTCACCCCCATCGGCCACCAAATGGCCCGCTTCCCCGCCCACCCGCGCGAGGCGCGCCTGCTGGTCGAAGCCCGCAGCCGCCACTGCCTGGAGCGGGCCTGCACTTGGGCGGCGCTGGTGGCCGACCGCGATATTTTCCAACGCCCGGACCTGGCCCTGCTCAAGCGTTTTGAAGACCCCGACGCGCCGCCCTCCGACCTTGTCGTGCGCGAAAACGCGCTGGAGGCGGCCCGCGCCGCCCGCTTCGAGTTTCGCGCCTGCGAACAGATAGGCATCAACGCCCAAGCCGCCCGCGAGGCCGACCGCTCCGTCAGCCAATTCATCGACATCTGTTCGCGCCTGGGCTGGCGCGACGGCGGCGCCGGCAAAAGCAGCGACCTGTTCAAATGCCTGCTGGTGGCCTACCCCGACCACCTGGCCGTCAAGCCCGACGGCGCCCGTGCCGACTGCCTGATGCCGGGGCGCAAAAAAATCGCGCTGTCCAAAAACAGCCTGGTCAAGCAGGCCGGCCCCCTGGTCGCCCTGGAAATCCAGGAATTCGGCCGCCTGGGCGAGAGTCGCACCGAACTCAACCTGGCCAACTGTGTCGAGGTGGCCTGGCTGGAAGAACTCTTCCCCGGGCGCATGCACACCCGCACCAGCACCCGCTGGAATGCCGAGCGCCTGGCTGGCGAAGAAGTCGAGGAACGCTGCCTTGGCGAATTGGTGCTCGCCACCAAAGTGCGGCCCAAAGCCGAGGCCGAAAGCGGTGCCGCCATGCTGGTGGAAAAATTGGCCGAGGGTGAATTGAAGTTGGATGAATGGGATGAGCAATTGGCGCCGTGGATCAACCGCGTGCGTTTCGTGGCGCAGCTGTTCCCCGAGCGCGGCCTGCTCACCTACGAAACCGACGACCTGCAATTGCTGTTCATGGAAGTGGTGGGCGAAGCCACCCGCTTCAACCAAGTCAAAGCCGCGCCCGCCTTGGAGATTTTCAAAAACGCCCTGAACTGGGACGAGCGCACCTTTGTCGAAAAAATGGCCCCGGCCACCTTGCCCTTGGCCAGCGGCTACGCCATGAAGTTGCGCTATGAATTGGCCAACGCAGGCCGGCCCGCCCGCGTCATCGGCGACGCCAAAATCCAGCAGCTTTACGACACCACCGCCACCCCCACCGTCTGCGGCGGCCGCCTCAAAGTGCTGCTGGAGATTTTGGGCCCCAATTACCGGCCGGTGCAGGTGACCGACGATTTGGCCTCATTCTGGGCCAACATGTACCCCGAATTGAAAAAAGAGCTCAAGCGCAAGTATCACCGGCATGAGTGGCGGTAAGGGGGAATACAATCCCCGCATGTCCATCAAAACCATGCCGGAAGATTTCATCGTCGACGAAGTCCTCTCCCCGGCCTATCTCAAAACCATCAGTCAGCAGCCCGGCCCGTTTGTGGTCTATCACCTGACCAAAACCTCGCTGACCACCCCCGAAGCGGTGGGCTTTTTCGCCAAGGCCCTGGGCCACCCCAGCAACAAGGTGCTGGCCGCCGGATTGAAGGACAAGCACGCCCAAACCACCCAGCATGTGACGGTGGAAGCCGGCAAGAACAGCGCCAAGTACCCCAAAACCATGGAAGCCCAGGGCTGGAAGGCCCGCCGCGTGGGCTTCGTCCACGCCCCGATCAACTCGCAGGCCATCGAAGCCAACCGCTTCAAAGTGACCATCCGGGCCATGACCCGCAAAGACAACGAACTGCTCGACGAGGCGGCCAAATCCTTGATGATCGCACCAGAGGAATTGACCTCGGGCAAAGGCACCCTGCAGATCGTGAATTACTACGGCAACCAGCGCTTTGGCGGCGCCCGTGCCGGCGAAGGTTTTTTGGCCCCGCTGCTGATCAAGGGCAAATTTGAAGAAGCCCTGAAAATCATCCTGGCCGCCCCCCACCGCAAAGACATGCGGCAGATCAAAAACTTCAAGCAAACCTGCAAAGAAGACTGGGGCAATTGGCGCGCCATGCTGCCCAAGCTGCCCAAAATGCAATTGCGTTTGCCGATTGAAAAACTGGCCAGCAACCCGGACGACTTCAAATCCGCCTTCCAAGCTCTGCCCTTCTTCGAGCAGCAGATGGCGGTGGAAGCCTGGCAAAGCCTGCTGTGGAACCGCACCGCCTGCAAGCTGATCGAAACCCACTGCACGCCCTGCCGCCTGCTCGACGACACCTATTGCAAACTGGCCTTCCCGCTGCCCGGCGCGGTGCCCGCCGATTGGCGCAAACTCATGCTGCCGGTGATGGGCAAAAACACCGACCTGAAAGCACCCTGGGCCGACGCCGCCGCCGAAGTGCTCAAAGCCGAAAAGATCACCACTGCCGACCTGCGCATCCCGGGCCTGGACCGCCCGCATTTCGCCGAAGTCAACCGCCAGTTGTTCATCGAAGCCCAAAACTTCCACGCCGCCAATCCGCAGCAGGATGAAACCCAGGACAAGTCCATCCGCTTCCGCCGCACGCTGTCGTTCACGCTGCCAAGGGGGTGTTATGCGACGGTGTTGCTAAGGGCGCTGGGGCATTGAACCTGGGAGCGCGAGGCTCCGGCCTCGCAAGACGGGAAGGCGCAAGGAAGTTCCGCGCTTCGCGCGTGTCTTTGTTCATGGGTCTTTTTGCGAACTTGGCCACGGGTTGGCCAAGTGGCGAGTCATGATGTCCACACATCTGTCAATAAACCCCGCCTGCTTTTCAGAAAGTGACCATGACCCCTTCCAAACTTCCCGCGCAGCCCGCCCCTTTTTCCGATCCTGATCCACCCGCCGACATCGAAAAACTTCAGACCTTGGTGACCGCAGAGATGGAAAAGATTGACGCCCGCGCGAATCTCGGCCACGGGCTGACCGGTTTGCTGTGCGGATTCGCGGCCATTGATGAAATGACCAACGGCTTTCACGGCGGGGAACTGATCATCGTCGGAGGTCGTCCCTCCATGGGTAAGACGGCCCTCTTGCTGTCGATGGCACAGAAGATGGCGGTCGTCAATCAGGTCCCGATAGCGGTCTTTTCAATGAACACGGGCAGGGCTTTGCTGGCCCAACGCATGCTGGCCTTGAGGGCGCAAGTGGAGGTGCGGAAAATCCGCAAAAACACGCTCGACCCCCATGATCGCGCCGCTCTTGCCCGCGCAGCCCGGGAATTGTCCGCGGCACCCATGCACATCGACAGCGCGCCCTTGTTGTCGTTGACGGAATTGCGGACCAAGGCTCGCCGCCTGGTGTTGGAACACGGGATCAAAGCCGTTTTTGTGGATTATGTGCAGTTGATGACCGAGTCTGGCTTCCCATCCCGCCATGAGGAGATAGCTTTCATCTCGCGCGGCATCAAAGCCTTGGCCCGCGAGTTGGATGTGCCCATCATCTGCTTGTCTCAGCTGGGACGCCAAGCCGAGCGAGGCTACCGTGACCGCCCCCGCATGAGCGATCTGCGGGGCATCGAGCACGACGCGGATGTGGTCATGCTGCTGTACCGCGAGGAGTACTACCACAATGGCGATAAACGTTGGAGGCACAACTATCCGGAAAAAATGGGCTTGACGGAAATCATCATTGACAAGCAGAGCAGTGGGCCGACCGGCATCGTGGAATTGCAATTCAACGAGGCGACGGCTTCGTTTCATGACCGGGAGAAATCCAATGACGGGAAAACGGATGCGTCCACCGGACCGTATGCGAGCTCCCGATGGATCTGCAGCGGCCCGCCCACCACGAAGCCGCGGGAAATCCATGATGTGTTTGCGAGCGAGGAGAACCTGTTGCCCTGGTCGGTCCCGGAGGCGCCGCCGCCACCACCGGAACCTCCCTTGGACTGGGGCCAATAAACAGGCAGGCTCCGTTCCTGGAAATTCATCCACTCCCCTTTCATGAAGAATATCCCCATGCCTTCCCGCATCCTCACCTCGACCGGTATCCGGTTTGATGTGCTCAAGCCCGATCCCAACGCCATCCATCTGGAGGACATCGCGCACGCGCTGTCGCATTTGTGCCGGTTTGGCGGACATTGCCGTTCGTTTTACAGTGTTGCCGAGCATTCCACGCTGGTGGCCAAGGCCGTTCGCGTCCGGCATGAGGACGATCTGGGGTTGGCCCGCTGGGCGCTGCTGCATGATGCCAGCGAGGCCTATGTGGTGGATGTGCCGCGCCCGGCCAAACGGCAGTTGCCCCAATATCAAGAAATGGAGGATGCCATCCAGCAAGCCGTGGCCAAGCGCTTCAATCTGCCATGGCCAATGCCGGAGGAAGTCCATCGCGCGGACACGGACCTGCTCGCACTTGAGTTGCGGGCGTACATGCCTGTGCAAGAGGATGGGCGGTTGCCGAAGTTGCCAGCTGATCTTGCGCTTGGCGGAATGCCCAAGGAGCCACTTGCGCCAAAGGTTGCCAAGGATGCGTTTTTAGAGATGGCGCAAATGCTGGGGGTCGCATGATGCAAGACCTCCTGACGAAAGCCGCCGCCGGCGATTCCAAAGCGCAATGCAGCCTTGGCGTCTGTTATGCCAAGGGCGTCCGCGTGGCGCGCGACTTCACGGAGTCCGCCAAGTGGTTGCGCTTGTCTGCTGAGCAAGGCTATGTTCACGCCCAACACAATCTGGCGCTTTGCTTGATCAGCGGCAACGGCGTGGAGAAAAACGCCGCCGAGGCCGTCGTGTGGTTTCGCAAGGCCACGGAGCAGGGGGATGCCAATGCGCTCTTCTGGCTGGGGAGATGTTTCGCCGCCGGCTGGGGGATTGAGGAGAATGTCGAGACGGCAGCCGAGTGCTACCGTTTGGCGGCTGGTCGGAATCATGCGGGGGCGCTATCTGCGCTTGGGCGGTGTTATCGGGATGGTGTGGGGGTGAAGAAGAGTGGGGTGAAGGCGGATTGGTACACTTGGCGGGGGGAGAGGGGATTTAGGGGTTGAGTTTTGGGGGGGGGAGTTTGCGGGGATGGAGGGAACGACTGATTGAACTCTTTTTTTGGGAATTTTTCATGGCCTCGACAAATCCAACACCATCCTATGACCACGATAAATTTCGTTCCCTGATCCACGGTCTCTACAAGACCGTAGAAGACCTCGAAGCCATGTTTCCAGGTCGCCATTTCACTCCCGATGGGCATATGGTCGGAAGCATTGGAGAATGCCTGGTTGCCGATCATTTTAACCTGACGCTGATGACATCATCAAATGAAGGATTCGACGCCAAGACGGCCAGCGGCATAGAAGTGGAGATCAAAGCCACCCAGTCCAAGAGTGTTTCATTTCGTAGTTGCCCAAAGCATGCAATCGTCGTGCACATCAGAAAAGACGGCTCTTTTGAGATTTGCTACAACGGTCCTGGCGCCAAAATTTGGTCGGAATTTTCTGGCAAAGAAAAACCGTCTAACGGGCAGCATCAAATCCGCTTGACAAGGATTCGGGAAATCAACAAAGGGATTTTGGATAATGAGCGCATCCACCCAGAATAAAAACTGCTTTTCCACACCTTCTTCTGTTCGACAACCGCGAGCCATGTGTTCTAAAAAATGCCCCATCCTTCCTCTCTCGCAACCATCATGACCCTTCAAGAAATCCTAAATCTCCTCTATGCCCACCGAGTTCGCGCAACCTATGGCGCAGTTGCAACTGCGCTTAATGTTGATTACGATCGCATAGGCAATTTACTCGGTCAGCCCACCGTAAGAACTGCATTGGTTGTAGGCCAAAAAACAGACGCTCCGTTGATCCCACATCCAGTTGATGTCTGGGGGGATGTTGCAGTCCAGGGCGCGTATAAGAATCCCCCCATATTGAGTACGGCAGAAGAAATACGCAACCTCATCGGCCTCACAAAGCCCGTCTGGAATGATCCAGTCAAAAAAACACCTCCGCCGCCACCCGTCTACGACTTTTGCAATAACGAGCCCGTCAAACTAACGGGAGGCCCATTTGAAAGCATGGAAGGCGTTATCGTTGATGCAAATAAGCCTCGCGGACCGGCGAAAATCAGCCTCACTGTTTTTGGCCGTGCAACAGTAGTGGATGTGCCGTACGCATTTTTGCAGAAGACTGAAGGGAATTAACTATCCGAGCTGATCGCCACCCGCCACGCACCTCTTCCACCCTTTTTCCTATCTCCCGCTCCCGTAGCCGCCCCGGATGAAATGGCCAGTGAAAATCCCCCGCATTCACATCCCCTCGAAATCCTGCGCAAGTTCGTCCCAAGGCAGCGACTGAATCGCATCGCCCACGATCTGATCCATGGACGCCTCGGTCACATCGGTCCGAAACCAAATGACGACCAACTCCGATCCCGCATTGTCGGGATGGATGGGGTGGTTGCAGGTCAGCCAGACCGCGAACTGCAAGAAAGGCATGGAGCGTTTGCCGAAGTCCGGCGGCAGGATGACATGCGTCTTCCGCTGGCCCCAAATCGGCACCATTCCTGTCTCAGCTTCTTCGATGATCTGCCGGTCAAGGCTGGCGGTTGGCGTCCCCTCAAGCAGGCCCAAGTAGGTCTGCTTGCAGTGGCAGGCGCTTACCTCGACATGACGCCCGCAGTCAAGGTCGAAATACCAGGAGCCGAGGCTGATGAGACGGGGCATGGGAGAAACCTTTTGGGAAAAGGGCAGGGCGGATGAAAAAACTGCGATGCGCGCATCATCCCACTCCACTTGGCCAATCCATGTCCAAGCAACCATCCCCCTCACCCATGCCCCTCCATCACCGCCCGCCCCATCTCCCGCGCCTTTAAGCGCAAATGCGCCGGCTCCAGCACCTCCACCTTCCCCGCCGACTCCAGCACCTTCGGCAACGCCATGAATCCGCCCGCCGTTTCAAAGGCGATGAGCGTCCGGCCCTCCGCATCCACTGTCCGCTTCTCCTGCGGATGCCACTGCGTCTCCAGCCACGGCAGTGCACCGTCTTTGGCCAAGCGCAGGACGACCTTTTCTTTGGGGCCCGTTGAGGGGAAGCCCAAAACCGTGTCGCTCATGTAAACATCCAGGTTAAAGTCCTCCGGAATTTCAAAGGTGCGGGTCAACACTTCGGGCTGGGATATCCGCAACAAAGCAAGGGTCAACACCTTGTCCTTGGCGCAATCGCGCGCCAGCAGATACCACTTTTGGCCGAGGATCAGCAGCGCGTACGGCTCCACCGTCCGCGCCTCGGCCCGCCCGCCACTGCCGGCCTGGTACAGGCAGGTCATGGCGCGGCGATTTTCGATGGCTTGTTCGATCTTGCGCCAGAACTGGGTCGGAATCGCCTTGACCGGAGGAAGCGCCGGAAAATACACGAAGCGCATCAGGCGATCGCATTGGGTGCGCACGCGCGCGGGGACAGCGGCCTCAAGTGCCCTGAAAACCGGCTCCAACTCCTCATGCAGCGGCGTGCCCGCGAATTGGCCCAAAGCCTGCTTGCCCAGCAGGACGCCAAGATCGTTGCCTTGGTGCATGACGCAACTCGTGTCGAGCCGATGCGCCGGCAATTGCGCCTGGCCCGTGTAGCGCCAGGCTTTTTGGGGTCGGTCGTATTCCAGCGGCATATCCGCTTCTTTCATCAAATCCAAGGCCCGCCGCAGGGTCTTCACGGAGCAAGAGGAATAGCGGCCTTTGAGTTTCAGATTCACTTGCTCAAGCAGGTACGCGAGGGTAAGCCCTTGGCGATTGCGATCCAACAATGCATGAATGACCTCCGTGCGCGCGTTCTCTTCCTCGGTCCATTCCAGCACCTTGTCCCCTTCCGCCGCCGTGTACTCCTCGCGCTTCGCGGGACTCCCCGTCTGGCCTTTTGCCGGCGCGCCGATCGGCTTGGTTTTTTGCGCCTGTTTTTTTATGGGCTTCTTCATGCCGCGAAGTATCCCAGCCCCAAGCGCAATTGCAATCCATTTTTTCTTTTCGCCGCCGGATTCCGCTTGGCCATGGATTGGCCAAGCGACATGGCATCATGCAACCCGCCCCCCCAAGGAGCCCCCATGCCCAACCACCCTCAAACGCCAGCCATCCAATATGCCATCGACGACCTCTGGCCGATTTGCATGGGCATCGCAACCCCGCGCCCCAAGCAAACCGTAGCGGCCCACGGCCAGCTTGTCGCCGCGCTTCACGCCAGCCGCACCACACTTCGGCAGGAATTCAAACGCCTTTTCCAAAAGGCCAAGGCCATCGAGACATATTTGGAAAGACTCGTCGTTTTCCCGCCACCACCTTTGGTCGGTATTCCCGGCGTCATCGAACCCCTCATGTGCCACGAGGACTTGCGCCAAGAAGGCGTAACCATGCGCCACTGCGCTGGTGGCCGCATCAACCATGTGTTCGGGGATGCCTACTACTATCGCCTGCTCCCCGCACAGCCCGGCTTGGACCGCGCGACCATTGAACTCAAAAACGACCACAAAGACACCCCTTGGCGCATCCACGAAATCGCCGGCGAGGAAAACGCCAGCGTCTCGCTGGATACCGTCGATTTTGTGAACAACTGGCGGGACGCAGCCCTTCCCCAGTCGGCCCCCAAGCCGGGCTTGGCTTATGCGCAAGTCAAGCTCGTCAATTGGCGCGACTTTTTCGCCTATGAACTTTGATTCCCCGCCTTCCCTTCCGGGCGCGCCGCCGTGGCGAACCCGATCCTTCCCCATTTTGGAGATACCCATGTCCGACTACATCACCGTCACCTGCCCGCATTGCGCCTGCACATCGACCTACCAAAAAACCATCGGGGGACATGGCCGCAGCGGCATGAATTGCCACGAGTGCAGCAAAAGTTTCAGCATTGAATATCGGAACGGATCGATCATTCGTATCACGAAATAACCGCCCACGGGTTGCATCTTCCACAAACTTGAAAGACCCCATGGCCCTGATTATTTGCACAGACTGCAACAGAGAATTTTCAGATAAAGCCGTCGCTTGCCCTGGATGCGGATGTCCGGCGCCCCAAGCCTCGCAACCTTCTGCCGCGCAGGTCACGCAGCAACAGCCACAGCAAGCTTCTGCTGGACGCCTTGTCTTCGTTGGTCTTTTGTCGCTCCTGCTGCTGCTCGTCTTCCTTGGATTCATGTTTCACACCCCTTCCCACGAAGAAGAATTTGAGAGTGGCAGGCAAAAAGCCTTTGAAACATCCAAGACTAAGGGCGAGTTCATTGAAAAACAGAAGAAGTACATACACACTGGCAAGTGGGAATAAACGCGTTGCTTCTCCGCCAAAAGAAAAACATCAAAGCACCTACACCCGTAATAGACATTCCGCGATCTTTTCCATCCACCTCCTTCAAGGACCCCCTTATGTTTGCTCTCTCCCCACTTCTTTCCGTCAGCTTGATGCTCGCCATTTGCCTATCCATCGGATGCGACAGGAGTTCTTCACACTCCTCTGCCCCAAAAAATGAAAAAACGATAGATCAGCTTATGAACGAGCACGCTCCACAAGAGGCAATCAATGCAAGAATCAGAAAAGTAGTCGAAGAAAGCAATCAAAGAAAGTGATCATTCAAGTTTGTGCATATCCGCAGTACCCGCCGCCCTTCCCCGCCGGAAGGGCGGTTCTCAATTCCTTGCCTAAAACCCTTGTTCCCGGCGCGCCTCATTCTTACAATCCGTCCATGACCACTATCCCCCGCGTTCTCGCCGTCCTTCTTGCTTGCGCCTGCTTCGGCGCTTCCGTTGCCTGGGCTGACGATGCCGACAAGGTTGACACGCGGGTAAAAGCCGTTGAATCTCAGGTGGCTTCGGATCGTAAACCAGCAGATCTTGACCTCAAGCATGCGCAAGAAGCCTACCTCGCCGCCTACAAGAAGAACTGCGCGGCTCAAATAAAGCTGCTGGAAAAGGCGGTCAAGTACTGCGAAGGGAAGGTCGAGACCGTCAAGAGATTGAACGGCGACACCGCTGCCTTGGAAGCCAAGCTTGCGGACCTTCAGGATGAACTGGCCGGATGGAAGGCCAATGCGGACAAGAAGTGGGAAGTAAAAGTCGAAGAGAAAGCGGCCGACGAAAAGGAGGACGCCAAGGACCCGAAGGAAGACCAGAAAGCCAAAGCTACTGCCAAGGCAGAGTCCAAGCTGATTGGTGATTGGCGTCCGACGGAAGGAGGATTCACGATGAAAATGAAGGCCGGTGGGACTGCTGATTTCTTCCTCGATGGCCGCTCGGGCCTGCTTCGGACGGATACTTGGAAGATCGGCACGAAGGGCGAGCTTGTGATTCGCAATTCTGGGAATGGCTCCGAGGCAACCTACATCCTCAAGAATGGAAACTTGGTGGATGCAGCCAATAAGGGAGTCTTCCGCAGGACCAAGTAATCGCTGATGTTTTGCCGTCCCAGAAAAATACTAAACCGTGCAACTCAAAACTAAAGATGAAACGGTCACTTAAGCAAGAAACAGCCGAAGAGGCGTTTTTATCCGGGGGCCCGGCCCCACGCCCCCTGTTCATCGAAGCCCAAAACTTCCACGCCGCCAACCCGCAGCAGGATGAAACCCAGGACAAGTCCATCCGCTTCCGCCGCACGCTGTCGTTCACCCTGCCGCGCGGGTGCTACGCCACGGTGCTGCTGAGGGCGCTGGGGCATTGAGGGAAGGGTGCGGCGCACGGGCGCAAGTGCAAGTCAGGGTGCGGCTGATTGAGACTCAAACAAGCCTTCTTGCAGCAAGTACCCCCAAAAACTGTCCTTTTAAAAAGGACAGTTTTATTAAAATCTATCCTTATAAGAAGGATAGATTTGGTACACTTGCCCCATGTCCATCCGCCACACCCTGCGCCAAAAAATGCTGGAAAGCCTCTCTGGGCCGCCACCTGCCGGCACCCCAAGGGATGTTCGTCTGCCCATAGTTCCCGGCAAAACCATGGCCGTCATCGGCATGCGCCGCGCCGGCAAAACCACGTTCCTGCATCAGTGCATGGCCGCCCGCACGGCGGCCGGAGCGCCCGCCGAATCTCAGTTTTATCTGCACTTGGAAGACGATCGACTGGCTGGCATCACCACGGCCGACCTTTCGTGGCTGATGGAGGAGTATTACCAACTGCATGCGGCGTTTCGCGACCAACGCAGCGTGGGGGTTTTTCTGGATGAAATCCAACTTGTGCCGGGATGGGAAACCTTTGTCCGCCGCCTGATGGATTCCGAAAAGGTGGATATTTTTCTATCCGGCTCCTCCGCCAAAATGCTCAGCCGTGAGGTGGCCACCAGCATGCGCGGTCGCGCCATGGAAGTGCTGGTCCACCCCTTCAGTTTCCGGGAAGTCCTGCGCCACGCGGGTGCGGAACCGGGCCAACCCTATGAACGAATGAGCAAAGCCAAGAAAAGCGCGATCAACCAGCGCCTGCGAAATTACCTGAAAACAGGCGGCTTTCCAGAGGCGCAAGGACTTGAAGAAGCCGACCGCATCGCCCTTTTGCGCGGCTATGTGGACAGCGTACTCCTGCGCGACGTCATTGAGCGGCACAACATTGGCCAAGCCACCGCCGTGCGGTGGATGACCCGCCAATTGCTGGGCAATGCCGGCGGCCTGTTCAGTGCCAACAAATTTCATGAAGATTTGCGCAGCCAAGGCTTGGCCATCGCCAAAGACACCACCCATGCGCTGCTTGGCCATCTGGAAGACGCCTTCTTGGTGCGCACGCTGTCATTGGACACCGCCTCCCTGCGCCAACGCATGACCAATCCGCGCAAAGCCTATCCGGTGGATCCGGGATTCATTGCCCTATTCGACCGATCCGAAAGCCCAAACATCGGCCATGCACTGGAAACGGCGGTGGCAGTGGAACTCGAACGGCGCAACTACGCCTCCGGCTACCTTAAGACGGAAAGCGGGCTGGAAGTGGACTTCCATGCCCGCCCCTTGGCGGGCGATTCCCTGCTGATTCAGGTCTGTGCCGACACCTCCAACCCAACCACCCTGCTGCGTGAAACCCGCGCACTCCAAGAAGCCAAAGCCCGCTCCCCCAAAGCCAAACGCCTGCTGATCACGCTCGATGCGGCAGCGCCGAAACTGCCCAAGGGAATTGAATGGCAACCGGCAGCGCAGTGGTTGTTGGAGGGGGCTGCGGATTGAGGACAGGCGCCTATCTCCTGCTCTCGACTCGCACAATCAAGCGAAACAGGAAGTAGGCCACTGCGATAAATATCCCCAGCCCAATGCTCCAATACCCGCGATGCTGAAGCGCAATCGCCAAATCATGCTTTTCTGCCGGAGCACGGAAGCCAATGACACAGGCAACGACGCCGAAAGCAATCAGCGCCAATGAGATCACCGTGAAGATCACCAAGTATTCCAACGATGTTGGCTTGGTCATACCAGCGGGAGAAAACATAACTCATCCTCATAGGAGTTCTTCTTGTAGCGCCCAACATTGGCCGCCCACCGCCACATCCTACCCAGCCACACGACAACGTCAATGGGAAAATGATCGCAACAATTGTCCAAATTAGTTTTAGCTGACGCCGCCCGCTCACGGAGAAAGAACGGGGATCGCCCGCACTCCGATCATCGTCGGCACTCCGCGCCAAGGCAACATCAACGGGCCGGTTGGGACTCCGTGCGCGCCGGGGCCGATCGTCAAGCTGGCTGATGCGCCGCCGTCGAGCGGCATCGCCCACTCGACACCCAAGGCAGCCAGTCGGCGGCCGGTCGCGCTGAGGGTCGCGGACTCGAAGGTGGCGAGGAAAAGCTGCTTGCCGGACCGATCGATGCCAACGACGCACCGACGGTCGCGCACCTCCCCCTTCACTGGCGGCGGCATGCCTGGGCAGTGCATCACGCCCTGACCGCCAACGCCCCACTTGGCGCGGGCCAACACGGCGGCCGAGGGCGGCTTCGTCAGTTCCATGTGCGCCAAGCCACCATCATCGATCCAAAGGAGATAGGTATTGGGATCCACATGGTTAACTTGGTAGTCGGCCACCACCGTTTCGCCCGAGCGCGTCCATGCTCCGGGCAACGGGAGCCATGGATGCCTGGCCTCGAACATCGTGGCCGTCATGGCGGCCGCCAAGCGCTCATCCTTCACCCACTGGTCGGGCCAGCGCATGCGGTATTCCCAGCCGGCGGCCACGGCATCGGGATCCATCGGCGTGACGACGATGCCGACGCCGGGTGCGCCGAGATCCGCGCGGATGATGCACATCCTGCCAACTGCGTCCGCTGCCGGCGGAAGTTCCACGCACTGGTAATGAATCCCGCGAAAGATCTCCGTCTCCGGCATCGGGGATGGACGGCAGATGCGGACATATCCAAGGACGCAAAGCACGGCGAGCAGACAAATGCCCGCGCCTCCGACAAGGATGCGGCGCAGGGATGGGCGCGGGCGGAGCATCAGGTTCATTGGCATTGAAAATTTGAGCACCTGCCTGACATTCCCCCGTCCCTGCAAAGGGCGGTTCGGGCGGCCGCAGGCCGCCGCCAATCCGCAGCAGGATGAAACCCAGGACAAGTCCATCCGCTTCCGCCGCACGCTGGCGTTCACGCCGCCTCCCCGCTTTGCTTACGGCGCCAAACGCCGCACCTTGATCGTGCGGTACCACACCTCGGTGCCTTCGTCCTGCAGGCCGATCGGCCCTTCTGGGTGGCTGCCGTATTCCGGCCAGGACGGGAATTTGCTCTTGCCCATCCGTGTGCGGAAATCCTCGCTGCGGGTGTCGGCCACCATCACCAGCTTGCCGTTGAGCCAATGTTCCAGGCGCGGGCCGCGGGCGACGATGCGGCCGATGTTCCACTTCGCGTTGGTCTCTGCCCCCGTCGGCTCGTACAGCGCGTACAGCGCGCCGGTCGAGGTCGACGGGCGCACCTGGTAGTCGGCGTAGGTTTCGTCAATGATCTGGTACTCGAAGGCCTCGGCGTACACCGGCTCGTCAGCCTGCTCGCGCAGGCGGTAGAACACGCCGGAATTGGTCTCGGCCGTGCGCTTGAACTCGAACACCAGTTCGAAGTCGCCGTAGCACTCCCGCGTGATCAGGTCGCAGCCGTCCTCGCTGGTCTCGCGCTCGGGGTGCGGCATGGGGATGCCGTGCAGGGTGCCGTCCTCCTCCACCTTCCAGCGGTTGTCGGGGAAGCCGGCAATGCCGTAACCGCGCCAGGCGGAGGCATCCTTCCCGTCAAACAGCGTCACCCAGCCATCCGACACCGGCGCCTTCGCACGGGCGGACGCGGGGAGGATGGCGCCCTGGCCAAGGCCCGAGTATGGGGCGTAGGTCATGACGCAGCCGCCAAGCAGCAGCGGGGCGGCGAACAACAGCATGGCAAAAAGGCGGTGGGTGCTCATGGGCCGCATCCTACCTACCAGCCCGGGCCTTCGCATCCATCGGGATGCGGGCCGATACCCGCCCATCAAGGGCGGTCATCAAGGGCGTTGCCCAGCGGCTCCATCGCCGCACCCCGCAAGCCGGTCAGCAGGGCCGTGCCTTTGGGGTCCACGCGGAATTCCCCGTAGCGCGCGTCGGCGTACAGGGCGGCGTCACCTTCCTGAAAGAAAAAGGCGTTGGTGGAAAATTGGATGCGCCCGTCGCGCCGCTGGTAGCGCAGGCGCATTTGGCCCGGCGCCGGCGGCGTTTTCCCGTCGTCCAAACGCAGGAAGGTGCCGACGCCCTTGGCGTCCACCGCCAGCAGCACGCAGCCGGCCCTTGGCAGATGCTCACCCCCGGCACGGTCGATGGCCTGCGCGGCGGCGAAATTGAGCGCCATGTAGTCGCCCTGCATCAGGGAGCGCGGGTCCACCGGGGCCAGGGGCAGCAGCACCACCGCACCCGAGGCGCGCAAGCGCTCCCTTTGGAAGATGGTTAGGTTGACGCCGGCCAAGATGGCCACGCCGGCGATCAGGGTGATCCATTTACGCATGAGAGGCCTCCGGTTCCGCCGTGGCGGGCCACAACCAGCGCAGGGCCGCCCGCAGCGCCAGCAGCAGGGCGCCGGTGCCGGCCAAGGCGATGGATTTGTCCAGCAGCGTCAAATTGAGCGCGTAATAGTAAAAGCCCAGGTAGCCAAGCAGGGCCGCCACGCCCACGCCCAGCAGCACGCGGTTGCCGTGGGCGTAGCCCAGGAACAGAAGCAGGACTGTGGGTGCCAAGCCCGGGGCCTTGACGCTGGCGGCGGCCAAGACCACGCCGATCAACAGCAAGCTGCGGGCGCCTGGCCCATGCAACGGGCAGCCGGCGTGGCGCAGCCAGCGCCACAGGGCCCACAGCAGCGCCACGCCGCACAGCCCCCCGGCCACGGGCCCCAACCAGTCGGGCGCATGGAAGTCTTCGCCCCGCCATTCGTGCAGCAGGCCGCGCTCCGTCGCCGCCGTTTGCGCCACGGCCCAAAGCAGGCCGGCCGTCAGGCCGCCGGCCAAATCCCGCAGCATCGGCGCATGCTTGCCGCGACGAAACTCGCAAAGCCACAGCCAGGCGCAGGCAAACGACAGCACGTAGGGCGTGCAGGCCCCCAGATGCCGGTTCTCGGCGGCCAGCAACAATGCCAGCGCCGCCGCGAACGCCGACCAGCTGCGGTGAATGCTTTGGGAAACCAGAAAGAACAAGGCGATTTCCACCCCCGCCATGGCCAGCGCCACACCGAACCATCCTCCATATCCATGGTCGAACATGCCGGCCAAGCCCACCAGCACGAAGACCTGTCCGGCCAGGCTGATGGCAAATGCCGATTGGGTGAGGAAGTCATTGCGGATCGGGATGCGGAACAAGCCCACGCCGCCGGCGCACAGCAGGCAGCCCACGGCCAAGGCCGCGCCTTCAGACCGGAAGACGGACTCGATCACCACGCCGATGAAGCCCAGCACAAACAGCGCCGCCAGCCACGCTGAAATGCCCAGCAGCGCGCGGATGAACCACGGCGCGCTGCTTTCCCCATCGGTGGGCCGCTCGCCCTGGGTCAGGCCCGCCTGTGCCAAGTCCAACCACAGGTCTTGCGATGCTTGATTGTTCATCGGGCGTCCTCCGCCAGCACGCGTTTGAGCCACCAGCCGCCGCCGGCGGACAGGCCGACCACCAAGGCGCCGCACGCCAGGAAGGTGAAGGCTTCGTTATGCGAGAAGTCGAGCCCTTTGGCCAGCAGGGCCGTGGCCACCACGATCAGCGACAACATGCCGCAGGCCAGGGCGAACACATCCTTGCGCCAGCGGCGGTAGGTCATCCAGCCGGCCGCCATCCACAGTGCCCAAGCCAACGCCCCCCAAGCACCCACAGGGGAGAAAGCAAAGATCGTGCGCAGGGCAAGGACGGTGGCTGACACACCACTGGCGGCCAAGACCAAACGCAGTGCCCAGCGGTGGGCGGCCCGGCCGCACAGCACTTCGCCGACCGCCAAAGCCGCCGTGTTCAGGATGAAGGGCGCCCACAGGTAGGTTTCATGAGCGTCTTCCCACCAAAGGTCCCGGGTGGACTGCACATAGAGGCAAAGAGCCACATTGGCCAACAGCAGCCAGATCAGCCACAAGGGGGCTTGCCGCCCCACCACCGCCCACGGCAGGATCAGAGTGGCCCACAGGCCGAACAATTCAAAGGTATCCGCACCGGTTTGATAGGTCTGGCCGACCAGAGCCAACAGCGCGCCCACACACACGGCGCCGCCGACCAGCGCGGCCTGTCCCACCCGGCTGGCCAACCCCGCCCGCCACACCACCAGCAGGGCAGCGGCCAGCGGCGCTTCGGCCAAACCGAACTTGGCAAAACGGCCCATGTCCTTCCAGTTGTACGCCAAGAAGAACACCAAGCCCGCCGCCATCAACAGCACCCCCAGGCCCAGCAGCAGCCGGTCCACCGCGCGGCGCCATTGCGCCGAATCCGGCAGCACGCCGGCCCGTGCGAGCGCGGGTTCGAGATGGGTCGCGGGCAGATGCCCTTGATCGGCCCAATCCAGGATTTGCTGGCGTGCGGACATGGAATGCGCCTGGGAAGGGGTGCCGGGATCAACGACTGCCGGAGTGAAAGGCCGCCGGATGCTAACGGAATGGATTGCGTTGGCAAGAATAAATTGCGTGCCCATTCCAAGCCAAGGCGAACATGCCTGCCCCCCCCCCGGCTCACCTCCCATTCATGGCTTGCCTTTTTTGGCCGCTGCGGCCCGCGCCTGATCGGCTTCCGCGGCCCGCGCACGGTCGGCTTTGATCTGCGCCGGCGTCTGCCAGACGCGCACATAATCCACGGTGAAGGCGTCGGGCAATTTCGCCTTGCCGATGTCGCCGGCCCACGGGCCGATTTCGCAGGAGAGGATCAGGTATTCGGGCCGGTTGGAAATCGGAGCCCGCTTCCAGCGGCCGGTCTCGACCCCATCGGTGAAGAAGACATACCCCGCTTCGTCCCACTTCACGGCGAAGGTGTGGAAGCCTTCCGACAGCCCCGGCACCTTCTTCG
This sequence comes from uncultured Phycisphaeraceae bacterium, assembly GCA_964556215.1. GTDB lineage: Bacteria > Planctomycetota > Phycisphaerae > Phycisphaerales > Phycisphaeraceae > CANIYR01. Next base: position 24,904 of record CAZKVP010000008.1, on the reverse strand, counting down.
CCACATGCTCGGTCTTGTGGTTCGCCTTGTCGTAGCCGTCCCAGTGCGCGGTGTGCATGGCCTTGTCCTTGTGTTTCTGGTCGGCCAAATACTCCATCACATCGATCTCGACGCCGGCCTTGGCCGCGTCGCCCACGGGCTTGCCCATCGTGGGGGTTTGGATCCAGAAGGCGCTCCAGAAGCCTTCTTCCTTCTGCATGGCGCAGCGGCACTCGAAGTAACCGTGGGTCGCGGAAAATTTCCCTTGGGTGCCGATGTAGCCGGTTTCGACGCGGTCGCCGACGCGGCGGGTGGTGATGACCAGGTGGCCCTGGCCGTCAAGGCGGGCGGCGTCCTCCATGTTCCAACCGTCGCGCCATTTGCCGGGCATGCGCACTTGCCATTTCTTGGGATCGGGTTTGGCACCCGCCGCACCCCCGAACTCATCCTGGAACACCAAGCGGTAGTTCTGATCTTTGATGGGTCCCGGCACGGCTGCGACCGGTGCGCCGGCGCCCGGGGCTTTCGCTTCCTGGTCCCAGAACGAACCTTCGTCCTTGATCTGCTGGGTGCGCGCTTCGAGTTCCTGCTTCATTTTGGCGACCAGGTCGGGGTGCTCGGCGGCGCGGTCGATGCGTTCGCCCAAATCCTGCTCGACTTGGAACAGCAGCGGCTTGGCCGGCGAGGCCGTGAAGCCGCCGTCAGCATCCTTGTACTGCTCGAACACGCCGGTCATCAACTTCCACGGGCCGCGGCGCAAAGCGACGGGGTGGTTGGCCGGATCCGGGTAGGTGAAGATGAAATCCTTGACCGCCTTGCCGCCGAGTTGGTCCGAAAGCAGAGAGCGCAAGTCGCGGCCGTCCACGCTGCGGTCGGCGGGGACTTTGGCGCCGGCGATGCCGAACACGGTGGGCAGCACATCGAGCAAACTGGCAGGCTCCTGGATGCGCGCCGGCGCCACCACGCCCGGCCAATAGAACAGGCCCGGCACGCGCGAGCCGCCCTCCCAATCCGAGCCTTTGCCGTTGCGAAACGGCTGGGCATAACCGACATTGAGCTGCGCCTCGCCGTACATGGGGTGCTTGGCGGTGTTCATGAAGCGCAGCCACGGGCCGTTGTCGGAAGAAAGGATCACCAGCGTGTTGCCGGCGATGCCCTCGGCCTCCAGCGCGGCCAGGATCTTGCCGGCGCAATCGTCGGCCTCTTCCATCACATCGCCGAGCAACCCGCGCCGGGAGCGACCCTTGAATTCGGGCCCGCAGAACAAGGCCAGGTGCGGCTGGTTGAGCGCCACATAAGCGAAGAAGGGCTTGGCGCGGTTGGCATGGATGAAGGCGGTGGCCGCTTCGGTGTAACGCCGGGTGAGCGAGTCGGTGGCAGCGTGGTCGGAGGGCAGGTTTTTCGCCAGCACGCGGTAACCGGCGACCGGTTCGCGGCCGGCCGGGTCGCTTTGCAGCAGCAGTGCATCTTGGTAATCGTGACTGACATTGGTGCCGATCCACTGGTTAAAACCATGCGCCAGCGGCAGGCTTTCAGGCGCGAAGCCATTCTTGGCGTTGGGCGTGCCCAGGTGCCACTTGCCGAACATGGCGGTGGCGTAGCCCTGTTGCTTCAGGCCGTCCGCCAAAGTGATTTCGCGCGGATGCAGATAGCGGGCGGATTCCGGCCCGATCACATACGCGCCAAGGCCCGAGCGCCCCGGCACCCGGCCGGTGAGCAGGCCGTAGCGCGAGGCGCTGCACGCCGGCGAGGCATCGTAAAACTGGGTGAAGCAGGCGCCCTGCTGCGCCATCTTGGTGATGGACGGCGTGCGGACCACCGGATTGCCGTTGTGCTCAAAGTCACCGTAGCCGGCATCGTCAAGCAGGATCACCACCACATTGGGCCTGTCCAACGCCTCGCGCGGCGGCGCCGGCGCCTGGGCGCGGGCCAGGCCGGGCAGGAGCAGCACAAGGGCGGCCGTCATCAAGGAACATTTCATGCGCAAGAGACGGTGGCAGTGCGGCGAAATTACAGAAGCGGGATGACATCCTGCGTTGATGCAACCCTTTGCGCATGGGCCGGTCCAGTGGGCGTGGCATGGCCCCCCGCCCATGCCACCCACCCCCAAACCATACTATGTCCCTATAATGCCAGCAGCCCGCCACCCCGGCCAAGCCAACCATCCATCCCGCCTGCCATGCGTTCTTCCCGCGTCACTCAACTTCAGCAAGCACAAGGCGCTAACCACTTCCACCTGTGGAGTTCGGTGGCGCCGGAATTGGCGGCCAATGCCCTGGCCTCGGCCGAGGTGCGCACCTTTGCCGGCAAGTTGCTGCGGTGTTTGAGCAAGGCGTATGCGATTCGGCTGGAGGGTTTCGCTTTCACCGCCAATCAAATTCACTTGGTGCTGGAGTGGCAACCGCAGGCGGCAGAGGCGTGGAACGATGAAGAACTGGGCATGCGCTGGCAGTTGGCTTTTCCACGACCACAGGCTGATGACCCGATGATGAATCCACCGATGCCCGGCGGCGATTTCGCCAATCAGGTCAACGGTGATTTCATGCTGGAGGTGATGCCCGCCCGCCTGCGCGGCAAGCCGGTGGATGCGATGAGCGGGATGCCGGCGCCAGTGCCCTTGCACGCCCGCCGCTTGCTGGGCAATGTGTCGTCTTTTCTCCAGCGTTTCAAGCAGTTGCTGACGTTCAAAGCCAACCAATCACTGGGCCGCAAAGGCAGCCTTTGGCAAGGCCGTTTTCACTTGGCGCCGCTACCCGATGCGAGCGCAGTGGCCGGCGCGATGACCTTTATTGATTTGCTGCCGGTGGGTCAAGGCGAAGGACAGCAACCCGAAGAAGCTGCTTTCACCAGTCTGCATGCGCGGGTGGCGCTATACAAGGCCAAATTCGGTATGCCCCCTTACGGCCCGCTGGGCCCGCCGGATGGCGCGTGGCAACCTTTGCCGGCGGAGGTAACCGCCGAACTGCGCGATGACACGCGGGCCCAGGACTACGAAAGCATGGAGCCGCCGCCCGAAGGCGGCGCGGCGTGGGTGGTGGGCTTGCAGGGCGATGCGCACAGCACCCGCAACGGTGTGGGCTTCAGCTTCACCTTGCGCAAGTATTTGGCGTTGCTCGATCAACTGGTGCAAAAGGCCCAAGCCTGGCCGCATTTGCCGGCCGGCGCGCCGGGTCGGGCCTTGCCAGCGTCACCGCCAGCGTGGGAAAGCGCGGTGGAGCAGGCGTTGACCGTGCTGGGGTTGGTGCCGGCGGCGTTTGAGGCGCAGTGGGGGCGGTTGGCGCGGTTGAGAGGGTAGGCGGGCTGGGAACGCCCCAAGAGTTGCCCCAACCACAAACGGACGACCCTCATCGATTTTCTGGATTTCCGCCCCCCATGTGTAACACGCGTCGCGCGGCTGACATCTTGTGCGGCGGCCGCGTCCATGACTTCCCCCTTGCAACTCCCGAAATTTTCAGGATACCGATGATCTCCACCCCTGCTTTGACCCGCCGCGCCTTTCTGGGTGGCTCCGCGGTGATCGGCGCTTGGTGGAGTTTGGGTTGCGCGGGGATACCCTCTGCCGCTGCGCTGCCGGAGCCCCATCCACTCGGGCCGCTGTTCTTCCCGGTCGCCTTCACCGGCGACACCTGCATGGCCAAGGAAGCCGGCTTCGATTGCATCGTGGGCACCTTGGACAGTTGCCTCATTCCCACGCAATCCGACGCGGCCTTCGCCGCCCGGCTGGCGCAACTGCGCGCCCTGCCTCTGCCCATCGGCGGATGCAATGTGTTCATCCCCGGCTCCATGCGCCTCACCGGACCCAAGGCCGACCACGACGCCGCCGAGGCCCGCGCGCGCATCTCCCCTTCCTTTTGATCTCCCCATGAAAAGCGCCTTCCGGCCTTTGGTCGCCACGCTCTGTCTGTTCGCCCCGGCCCTGCCCGCTTGCGCGGTTGATTCCGTCACCGCGCCGATCCACGCGGCCGACCATGCCGAAATCCCGCGCCTTTGGTACGACAAGCCCGCCTCGCAGGATTGGATGCAGGCCCTGCCCTTGGGCAACGGCCGCTTGGGCGGCATGGTGTTCGGCGGCGTCCGGCAGGACCGCCTGATGCTCAACGAATCCTCCCTGTGGAGCGGATGGCCGGCCAAGGACAACGACCGCCCCGGCGCCGACGCCGCGCTGACCGGCGCAACCTTCGATGTGCTGCTGGCCCGCCACAGCGCCGACCACCGCGCCCTGTTCGACCGCGTGACCTTGGACTTGGGGCCGACCGACGCCGCCGCGCGCGCCCTGCCCACCGACGCGCGCCTGGCCCGCTACCGCAAGACCAAGGATGACCGCGGGCTGGAGGCCCTGCTTTTCCAGTATGGCCGCTACCTGCTGATCGCCTCCTCGCGCCCGGGCGGCCTACCGGCCAACCTGCAGGGGATCTGGAACAACACCAACAGCCCGGCGTGGTATGCGGATTACCACCTCAACATCAACCGGCGAACGTGTGGTGTTGGAATGACGGCGACCCGCCCCTTTCCCTGTTGTGCCCCGAAAATTCGATGAAAACCGCGTTCCTTGACCTCGGGGGACGGAAGCGGGCCGGACTCCTTTGCGCTTTGGCGGGTGGGCGCTCGTCGGCGCGGTTGAAACGCTCGCCCAGGTCCTGTTCGACCTGGAACAGCAGCGGGTTTTGCTCCGAAGCGGCGAATCACTGATGGCAGGCTCCAGATGGCGCTCCGTCCATAATCCACCATCCCCTTTTCCGGAGCCCCCATGCGCGCCGCCCTGCCGATCCTGTGCCTCTCCTTCGCCGCCGGCTGCGCCCACGCCAACGCCCCCGCCCCGGCCGCCACCCCGGCCCCCGCCGGCGACCGCCCCAACATCGTCTTCATCATGGCCGACGACCTGGGCTGGGGCGAAGTCGGCTGCTACGGCCAGAAGAAAATCCGCACGCCCCACATCGACCAACTGGCGAAGGAAGGCCTGCGCTTCACCCGCTCCTATTCCGGCGCGCCGGTGTGCGCGCCCTCGCGCTGCGTGCTAATGACCGGCCTGCACTTGGGCCATGCGCCCATCCGCGGCAACCTGGAACATGGGGAGGAAGGCGAAATTCCCTTGCCGGCCGGTTATGCAACCTGGGCCAGCGCACTCAAACAGGCGGGCTACATGAGCTGCGGCATCGGCAAATGGGGCCTTGGCATGCCCGACAACGAAGGCAGCCCGATGAAGCATGGCTTCTTCCATTTCTATGGTTTCATGTGCCAGCGCCAGGCGCATTCTTACTATCCCTCGCACCTGTGGAGCGACAACACCAAGATCATGCTTGACAATGGACCCAAGGGTGTTTCGCCCTATGGCCAAATCAAAGGCGCGCCGACACCGGCTGATTTCGCCAAATTCCAAGGCAAGGATTACGCTCCGGACCATTTCATGGCCGAAGCCAAAGCATGGCTCAACGCCCGCGCCAAGGACGGCAAACCCTTTGCGCTTTATCTGCCCTTCACCGAGCCGCATGTGGCCATGCAGCCGCCGCAACGGCTGGTGGATACTTATCCGCAGGCGTGGGATACCAAGCCCTATCTGGGTGAAAAGGCCTATTGCCCCTATCCGCGCCCGCATGCCGGCTATGCGGCCATGATCACTTCGCTTGACGAGCATGTCGGGCAGGTGATGGGTTGGCTCAAGGAGAACGGCATGGACAAGAACACCGTCGTCGTGTTCACCAGCGACAACGGCGCCACGCACGATGTCGGCGGCGTGGACACCGCCTTCTTCAACAGTGAAGGCGGCCTGCGCGGGCGCAAGGGCAGTTGCTACGAAGGCGGCGTGCGCATGCCGTTCATCGTGCGCTGGCCCGGCCATGCGCCGGCCGGGGCGGTGAGCGATGAAATCGTCGCCTTCCCCGACATGCTGCCGACCCTGTGCGATCTGACCGGCGCGACGCCGGTCAAGTGCGACGGCGTTTCGCTCCGCGCGGTCTTTGAGGGCAAGCAACTCGCCAACGAACATCCGCCGGTGGTCTACGACTATCCGGAGTATGGCGGCCAGCAGGCGATCATCATGGGCAAGTGGAAGTTGATCCGCGTGAACCTTCAGAAGAAGATGACGCCTTGGCAACTCTACGATCTGCAAGCCGACATCGGCGAAACCACCGATGTGGCCGCTCAGCACCCCGATTTGGCGGCGCAACTGGCCGCCCGGTTCGCCAGGGAGCGCACCTTGCCGATCAAGGAGTTCCGGATGAAAGCGGTGGACGGCGCACCGCCCGCCCAATGACCGGGCTGGGGGCGCCTCCTGCGGCGCGGTGATCCTTTGCAGCGGCCGCCCGCCGTCTTCGCGCCGCCCGCGGGTGTTGGCGGCGGGGCGGTGGCCCGCACAGGAATACAATCCCGCGTCCATGACCACCGCCATCCCCACTTCCGCCGATTTGCGCATCCAAGACCTCGTCGCCCGCGACCATTGGGTGGACGCCCCGCTCGACCATACCGACCCATCAGGCCCGTCCATCCGCGTGTACGCCCGCGAACTGGTGCGCCGCGCCGCGGCACAGGACGACAAACTGCCGTGGGCGGTCTTCCTCCAGGGCGGCCCCGGCTTTGAGTCGCCGCGCGCCTTCGCGCACGGCGGCTGGCTCAAGTCGCTCTTGCGCGAACACCGGGTGCTGCTGCTGGACCAGCGCGGCACCGGCCGCTCGACGCCGGTCAGCGTCGCCGCCTTGGCGCACTTGACGCCGCCGCAGCAGGCAGCCTATCTCGCCCACTTCCGCCAGGACAGCATCGTGCGCGACGCGGAGCTCTTCCGGGCGCAAGTGGCGGGCGGCCGGCCGTGGCTGGCCTACGGACAGAGCTTCGGCGGCTGGTGCAACACCACCTACCTCTCGCTTTTCCCCGAAGCCTTGGGCGGCGTCCTCTACACCGGCGGTCTGCCGCCGGTCGGTTGGAAGATCGAGGATGTCTACCGCGCCACCGCGCCGTTGGTGCGTGCCAAGACCGCGGACTTCTACCAGCGCTTTCCCGAGAGCCGCCGGATCTTGCGCCAAATCTGCGACCGCCTGCTCTCCGACGGCCCCCTGCGCTTGCCGCGCGGCGGCGTGTTGTCGGCGCGCGGACTGCAGTACCTTGGCATGCACTTCTACCGCGGCGACGGCGACCTGGCTCTGCACTACCTGCTGGAGCGCGCGCTGGAGGCCGACGGCTCGATCAGCGTGCCATTCCAATTGGCCTTCGAGAATTTCCTGCCCTTCCACGCCAATCCGCTGTTCGCGGTGCTGCACGAGGCCATCTATGCCGACGGCCCGGGTGCGGCCACCGACTGGGCGGCCGCCCGCGTGCGCGCCGAAACCCCGGCCTTCGACGACTTGGGCGCGCAGGAACTGGCATTGACCGGCGAAATGATCTACCCCTGGATGTTCGAGGAATTCGCCGGGCTGGCCCCGTGGCGCGAGACGGCGCAAATCCTGGCGGGAAAAACCGACTGGGCGCCGCTGTACGACACCGCCCGGCTGGCGCAAAACAGCGTGCCCTGCGCGGCGGTCGCATACGAGAACGACATGTGCGTGGCGCGCGCCTATTCCCTGGATGGCGGCCGGCGCATCCGCAGCCTCAAGACCTGGATCACCAGCGAATACGAGCACGACGGCTCCGGCGTGGACGGCGAACGCGTGATGGACCGCCTGCTGGGGCTGATGCGCGGCGATTTGCAGCGGTGAGGACGGGCAAGGCCATCCGTTTCAAACGCACGCTGTCCTTCCCCCTGTCCGGGGGTTGCTGCGCAACGGCGCTGCTCAGGGCGCTTGGACATTGCCCCATGCAAATCCCCCCGCCACGGCCAATTCCAAAAAACTACTTAAAATCAAGGTCCAAGGTTTGGAATCCCCCTACACTCGCCCCATGTTCGACTTCCTCAAAAGAAAACCCGATCCCGCCCCGCCCCTGTCGGTGTGGATGACCCTGGCCGGCCGCGATGCCGGCGTGCTGGCGCGTTTGAAGTCCCCCACTGCCCGGCCACTCCTGATCGCCCACTTTCCGGACACCCTGGCCCATTGGCGCAACCGGCTGCAGGCCGAGGGCATCGCCTTTTTGGAACGCTGGCCGGCCGCCACCGATGCGCCGCTGCTGCCGGTGCTGCTGTTGGGCGGCGCACTGCCCAACCATTGCGCCCCGGTCGGACCGCTGCTGTGGCTGGAGGTGGAAGTGCACCCCTCACCCCTGCGGGCACAGCGGCTATTCGCGCTGCGAACGGCCTTGGGGCAGGCGGTGGTCAAGGCCGAACGCCTCACCTCGCTGGATGAGCCATTCCTCTCCACCTTTGCCGGCGAAAGGACCCGCGCCATCCTGCTGAAACTGGGCATGCAAGAAGGCGATGCCATTGACCATCCGATGGTCGCCAACACCGTCAAACGGGCTTTGGAAAAACTGGCGAAAAACGCGGCGGAGGACAACGCATCGCCCTCGGCGCAGGAATGGCTGCGCCGCCACCCGTACCAAGCCTGACTCCAACCCTTTTGATTGCGCGCCACACGGATATACAATCAGCCGCCCACGCCAACCCCCTTCTTTCCACGGAAAAACCATGAATCGCATTACCACCATCGCCCTGATGCTTGCCGCCAGCGTTGCCATCCCGGCCTTGGCAACCGAACGAGCCGAGCACAAAAAGAAGGAGACTTATGCCTCCACCGTGGCCAAAATGGACAAAGAAATCGGCGCCATCAAGTCCGAAGTCGGCAAGCTGCCCAAAGCCGACGCCGGGAACCTCCCCTTGATCACCGTCAACAACAACGGCAACGACCGCCATTTCGACCTGCTGGTGGCCGATGCCGAAGAGGCAAAAAGTTTCGCGGCCGCGACCCAGGCGGCAAGGTTCCAAAAAATCAGCACGGCGCTCACGCAGATCGCCGCCGGCGCCAGACAATGCAAACTCGCCGTGGACGCCAAAAATGCGGCCGGCGCCGAAGTGGCCTTGGCCCAGATTGAAAAAGCGCGCGCGGAACTCGGGGGAAAAGCGCAAGCCCCGAAGAAGAAAAAATAAGGGCGGCCCCAACCCGCCGGGGAGCGGCCCCATGGCCGACGGCACCCTGACGCCCCCAAACCGCCCCCGATTACGCCTGCCGCAGCACCTTCACCAACGCTTCCAACAACATTTTCTTGTCGATCGGCTTGGTGACAAAGCCATTCATGCCGGCTTCCAAGCACGCTTCCAAATCCGACCTCATCGCGTTGGCGGTCATCGCCAAAATGGGGATGTTTTTTCCCTCCGGAAGTTCCCGGATTTTGCGGGTGGCCTCCAAACCGTCCATCTCGGGCATTTGCATGTCCATCAGAATCACTTGGTATTTGGCCGGCTCGGCTTGGACTTTGTCGAGGGCGATTTGCCCGTTGTCGGCGACCTCCACCGTGACGCCCATTTTCTTGAGCAACACTTTGGCCACCAGTTGGTTCTGCGGGTTGTCTTCGGCCACCAAGGCCAACACGCCATCGAACGACACGCTCGGCGCCGACACCGCAGGCGCAACTTCTGCGGGGGCCAGGGCGTTTTGCAAGGCCGCCTGCACCGCCGCCCAGGTGATGGGCTTGGGGATGAAGGCCGAGGCCCCGGCCGCCAACGCTTGCGCCTGCACCTGGTGGTCGGCAAAGGCGCTGACCAACACGCAGGGCAGGCCGGGGCGGGCGGCGCGCAGGGCGGGGATGCCGGCCACTCCGTCCATCTGCCCCTGCCCCAACTGCCAATCCACCATCGCCATGCCCAGCACTTGCGACTCCGGGGTCTTCAACCAATCCAATGCCTGTTCGATGGCGCCGAAATCCACGCAGCGCAAACCATGGTGCTCAAACATGCGCCGCATCGCCAAGCGGCTGATGGCGTTGTCCTCGATGAGCAGCACGGTCTGGCCCTGCAAGGAAACCGGCAGCGGCAAGGGCGCACGGACACCGGACGGATCGGGGCGAAGCGGCAAATCCACAAAGAAAGTGGCGCCCCGCTCCGGCGCGCTCAGGAGCGAGATGTCGCCGCCCATGAGTTGGGCCAAACGAAGGCTGATGGCCAACCCCAAGCCGGTGCCGCCGTATTTGCGGGCGGTGCTGCTGTCGGCCTGGGTGAAGGGTTGGAACAAGCGAACTTGTTGCTCGGGCGCGATGCCGATGCCCGAATCCGCCACTGCCAGGCGCAATTGCGCCTCGCCGATGGCGGAGAAATGGCGGGTGGCCCGCAATTCCACCTGGCCGTGCGTGGTGAATTTGAAGGCGTTGCCCAGCAGGTTGAACAAAATTTGGCGCAGACGCGTGGGGTCGGCGCGCAACCCGTCGGGCACATCTTGGTCCACACTGAGCACCAACTCCACCTTGGCCTCGGTCACTTGCGCGCGGAACAAGGTGGCGATTTCTTCCAACAAGGCGTGCAGACTGAAGGCGATGTCGTCGATTTCCAACTTGCCGGATTCGATTTTGGAGAAATCCAGGATGTCGTTGATGACCGACAGCAAATGGCGCGAGGAGGTGTCGGCCACCTGCAGATACTCGCGCTGCTGGGGCGGCAGATCCATTTCCAGCACCGTGTTCACCATGTTGATGACGGCATTCATCGGCGTGCGGATCTCATGGCTCATCGCCGCCAAAAAGGCGCTCTTGGCCTGATTGGCGGTTTCGGCCTGCTGTTTGGAGACTTCCAATGCTTGGTTGGCTTGTTCCAATTCCGCCGTGCGCCCGCGCACCTTGTCCTCCAGCGTCGCTTGCGCCTTGCGCAGACGCAATGTCATGCGCGCAAAACCGGCGGCCAGCGCGCCGATCTCGTCGCGGCGGGTCAGCGGCAAGGCATGGGTGGCCCGTTCGGACAGATCGCCATCGGCCAGACGGTGGGTGGCATGGATCAGGTGGTTTAGGGGGCGCGACAACCCGCGCGCCACCAGCGCGGCGGCAATGGCGAAACCCGCCGCAATCAGCAGGGCGAACACCAAGGCCAGGTTGCGCAATTGCGCCACCGGGGCGAAGGCTTCCGCGCTGTCCATCTTGACCACCATGGCAAAACGCGGCGTGGGCAGGTAGCGCCAAGCGGCCAGCACTTCATGATTGCGGTAATCAAGCGCCAACCCGCGTCCGCGCTCCCCCAAGATGGCCGCCTGCAGCGGCCTGCCCGCATCATCGCCCATGGGAATCATCCGGTGAAACGCCGCCCCAGGATCGTGGCGGGTGGGGGTCACAAACAATACCGCGTTGCCCTTGCGGGTGCCCAGCAGCACTTCGCCGGTTTCCCCCAGATCCGAAGTGTCGGTCAGCAAGGCGTGCAGTTGCCGGTTGTCCATCCGAAATGCCGCGCACCCCGCCAAGCCGGCGGCCGAGGGAATGGGCACCACGATGAAGGCTGCGGGCAACCGGCCCTTCGCAGGGGATTCAAAATCAGACAGATCGGGCGCCAACAAAGTGCGGGCGCGATCAAAGGAGCGGGCCAAAGGTGAGTCTTGGTGCGCAGGCGCCGATAATGAAAGGCCCAGCCGCGCATCGGACGGGTCGCAAAAAATCACCCGCCCATCCGGCGCGATCAACAACACCTCGTCGTAACCCCCGATGTCCCGCAAATGACTTAGCAGCGGCTGCGCCCGTTGACGGGCTTTGGCATAAGCAGAGGATGCGGCGCCCTCCTCACATGCGGCGGCCAGTTGCGCCGTTTGCGCCGCCAAACCCGGCGCCAAGGCCAACATGGCCGCACTGCGCTGGCGCTCCTGCAGCATGACTTCAATCTGGCGGGCCTTGCCGTCGGCCACCGCCATCAAACGCTGGGCGGTACGCTGATGAAGTTGCGCCTGGCTGCGGGCCAGGGCCCAATAGGACACCGCGCCCAAGGGCAGCACCGCCGTCAAAAAGAAGGTGGCAAAAAATTTGGCCGCGATGGGCAGACGGATGCTCATGGCTTGCCTCCCGGATTGGCCCAACGATGTCCCCACCCTTGGTACAGGTCGTCAAGTTCCCGGTCCCACTGCGCACGCGGCTTGAAGAAGGGATAAGGCGAGGGTGGAATCGGCCGGTCGGAAGTCCACACCACATCAAACTGACCATCGGCCCGGATGCGGCCGATGCGCACCGTCTTCCACAGATGGTTGTTGGTGCTGTCCACCGACACATAGCCCTCCGGCGCCACCATGCTCATGCCCGGCAGCGCCCGGCGCACTTGCGCCGGATCGGCGGAACCGGTTTCCTCCGCCGCCTTGGCCCACAGATGGACGCCGATCCAGGCCGCTTCCATCGGATCATCCAGCGTGCGCTCGGCACCGTAGTCGGCGCGGAATTTTTCAATGAACGCGTGGTTGGCCTTGGTGTCCACGCTTTGGAAATAATTCCAGGCGCAATAATCGCCCGCCAGCATGCCCGCATCGAAGTGGGCGATTTCATTCTCGGCCAAACTGAAGGACAGCGTGGGGATGTCCTTGGAGGTGATGCCGGCGGCCCGCAACGCGGTGAAAAAAGCCAGATTGCCATCACCGTTGATGGTGTTGAGAATCACATCGGGTTTGGCCGCCTGGATTTTTGCCACCACGCCGGCTGCCTCGCGGCTGCCCAGAAGCAGGTATTCCTCCCCCACCACCTGGCCACCCAACGCCCTGACCTGGGTTTTGATGATCGCATTGGCGCTGCGGGGAAACACATAATCGGAACCGACCAGAAAAAAGCGCTTGCCCACATGGTCCGCGCACCATTGCACCGCCGGAATGATCTGCTGGTTGGGCGCGGCGCCCAAGTAAATGATGTTGGGCGACTGCTCCATCCCCTCGTACTGCACCGGGTAAAACAACAGGTGGTTGTGGCGCTCCACCGTCGGGCGCACGGTGCGGCGACTGGCGGAAGTCCAGCAGCCGAATACGGCGCTGACTTTTTCCCGGGTGATCAACCGCTCCATTTCGCGGTTGAAGGTCAAAGGATCGGAACTGCCATCGGCCGCCACCGCCACCACCTGACGCCCCAGCACCCCGCCATGGGCGTTGACATCCCTGATGGCCGCCAGGGTCGCATCGCGCACCGCCGTTTCGCTGGTGCTCATGGTGCCGGTCAACGAATGCAGCACGCCGACCTTGATCGGGGGCTCGGGCTTGGAGCAGGCCAGAAGCAGCCCGCACAAGACCCCGAGCAGACCCCATGCCACAACACGCCACCCCGCGGGGAAGGACCGGCGACCGGGCGCCCTTTGGCGCACCGTCAAACAACGGCTCAAGCATGGAGAGGGGGAATGGGGCATGATGGAAACCCAAAAAACACGGAAACTTCCACGGCCGGCCGCGCGGTCATCCTAGCGCCGCCTCATCCCGGCGACAAAGGTTTTCCCGACAAATTCGGGGTTGGCAGGTTCTTTCCTTCCTTTGCTACATTGCGCCCCTTATGGGACAAATGCCTTTCCACCGTGCTTCCGCCTGGATGCTTGCGCTCGCGTTGTCGTCCACCCTCGCCGGCGCGGGGCTGTGCCCCGTCATCACACAGGCCCAATCCACCACCGCTCCCGCCGGTGTTCCGGCCGCCGGCACCGGCCGAAAATGGCCCAAGCAAACGCCGGCGCAACAAGCCGCGCTGGCCGCCGCCCTGCATGCCGCCGCCGACAAGGCGGCGCAGGGCGCCAAAATCGAATTGGCATGGCATGAGAGCGCGCACTTTCTGGCCGCTTCCCAGATGGGTGCCGAAGACGCCAAGGCGAATGCGGCCCAACTGGAAGAGGGCTACGCCAAACTGTGCGGGCTTTTCGGCTACGACAAAGACGCCAACCTGTGGCAGGGCAAATGCCTGGCTGTGTCGCTCGCCGATGCGGGCAGCTACCAAAAATGGATGGCCGCCCTGTGTCCGCCGGATGCCGACAACCCCGCCACGCGGCAGGCGCAGGCCGACCAGGAACCGGACGAAGGCTGCGATGTCCCAGGCACCGTGTTCCCCGGCAGCCAAATCATCCAATTTCATGCCACCCCCGACGACCCGGACGAGGCCCGCACCACCGTGCAGCATGAATTGGCGCACGCCTTCCTCGCGCAGATGGACGGGGATTGCGACCTGCCCTCTTGGGTGAACGAGGGGTTTGCGGAGTACTTCGCCACCGGCGGCGCGCGCGAACTGCCGCGCCTGCTGGACTCCGACCGGCGGCTCCACGCCGACGGCGGCCTGCGGAATTTTTTCAACGCCGAAACAATCGATGCCGACCACTACGGTGCGGCGCTGTCGCTGGCCGCCTTTTTGATGCGCGAGAACCCCAAGGGCTACCTCGGCTTCATCAAGGCGCTGACGCGCGGGCAGGCGGCCGGCGCGGCGCTGGAACGGTTTTGCCATGTGACGGAGCGCGGGTTGGAAATCAGGTACGGACAACACAGCCTGGAAACGGCCCCGCCGACCAAGCCGGAAGACGTGGCGGCGGCGAAATGGAATGCCAACCGCCCGTCGTGGGCGTGGCCCCGGCTGACGGCGGCGCAGGAAACCGAGGCGGTGGCGGAATTGCGGGCCGCGGTGGGCGTGGCGGCCCAAAAGGCGGGCCTCAGACTGGCCGTCCAAGAAAGCGCGCATTTCCTGGTCTGCTGCGACGGGGGTGACGAAGCCGCACAACAAGCCGCACAATTGCTGGAGGCCCATTACGCCCGGCTGGGCCTGTTTTTCGGCTGCCAAGGCAATGTGTTCCAAGGCAAGTGCGCCGCCGTGGTGCTGGCGGACGAAGCCGCTTGCACAAAATGGATCGCGGCGGCCTATCCCGAGCCCGCGCCGACCGCCGCCCCAAACGCCGGCCAACATACCGGCGCGGAATCCGATGCGGCGCAAGCGGAGGCAAGCCCGACCGACGGCAACGGCTGCGACATGCCCGACAGCGTGTTTGTCGGCAGCCAGGTCCTCCAGGCTTTTGCCCTGCCGGACCAACCCGGATCCTGCCAGGACGCCCTGCGCCACGCGGCAACGCAGGCCTTCGTGGCGCAAATGCACGGGCGGTGCAGCCTGCCGTCGTGGATGGATGAAGGGGTGGCGTCTCATTTTTCCGCAGCCGAAGGCGCCACGCCGGAACTGCCCGAAGCCCTGCGCAACGCCATCCGCAAAGACGGCGGGCTAAGCGGTTTTTTCGCCAGCGACGCCATCGCCGCCGAGCAATGCCCCGCCGCCGCCGCTTTGGCCGGACACCTCATCGGCAGGGACGCCAAAGCCTTTGTCCGCTTCATCGAGGCGCAAACCGAAGGCGTGAACACCCAGGATGCACTGCAAAAGGAATTCCGCACCACCACGCGGGAGCTTGAAGAAACCTGCTTTGGCCATTGAGGGGGATCCCCCCTTAATCCAAATACGCCGTGGCCGGATGCGCCCTGAAGCGCAAGTCCGGCGCATTTCCGACCCATCACGCGCCCCGATGCCACCGGCGGGCAACTCGTTCTTTTTCTGTAATGTTTTCCCTTATCAAGCATCCCTTATTCGAATATCCCCTGATTCCGACCGCCCACCACCCCATTCCATGACACGCACTTTCTCCACCGCCATGGCCCTTTCCCTGCTCCTGCCGTTGGCTGCCTGCGCCGCCTGCCCGGGCGCCAATGGCACTGCCGAAAAGCCCGCCACCCCGCCCCCCGCGCCCTACGGCGCATTGCCCTCACCGGCACAAATCAAACATGCCGAGCACCCTTTTTATGGTTTTTGCCATTTCACGGTGGATACCTTCACCAACCGCGAATGGGGCCTTGGCACCGAATCGGAAGATGTGTTCAATCCCACCGCCTTTGATGCCGATCAAATCGTCAACTCCGTCAAAGCCGCCGGCATGACAGGCCTGATCCTCACCTGCAAGCACCATGATGGCTTTTGTCTGTGGCCCACCCAAACCACCGGGCACAGCGTGGCCCACAGCAAGTGGAAGGACGGCAAGGGCGATGTGGTGCGCGCCATGTCGGATGCCTGCAAAAAAGCCGGGATCGAGTTCGGCGTCTACCTCTCACCGTGGGACCGCAACAACCCGGCCTACGGCAAGCCGGAATATGTCGCGGTCTACCGTGCGCAAATGAAGGAACTGCTGACCCGGTACGGCCCGGTGTTCGAAGTGTGGATGGATGGCGCCAACGGCGGCACCGGCTACTACAAGGGCAAAGTCGGCCCTGTGGAATTCAAGGGGCCGCTGGAAAACCGCGGCATCGACCGCACCAAATATTACGACTGGCCCACCACTTGGGCTTTGATGCGCCAATACCAACCCGGGGCCATTTTGTTCTCGGACGCCGGACCCGATTCGCGCTGGTGCGGCAATGAAAGCGGGCACAGCCCCGACCCCTGCTGGCAGACCTACACCCCGCATTCGCGCAACGGGCAGGGCGACCCCATGCCCGGCTTCACCCATTACCAGGAGGGCGGCCCCGGCCACCGCGACAGCACGCGCTGGATGCCTTCCGAGGTGGATGTGTCCATCCGCGGCGGCTGGTTCTGGCACGAGCATGAGAACATGGGCGTGCGCCCGCCGCAGAACCTGATGGACATCTATGTCGGCTCGGTGGGCAGGGGCGCCACCTTCAACCTCAATTGCCCGCCGGATCGGCGCGGCCGGTTGCACGAAAACGATGTGGAAAGCCTGAAGCAACTGGGCGAACACCTGCGCGGAACCTTCGCCAAAAACCTGGCGCATGGCGCCCAAACAACCGCTTCAAACATTCGCGGCAACGATCCCTTGTACGGCCCGCAAAAACTGCTCGACGCCGACCTGTGGAGCGCCTGGATCACCGACGACGCGGTGAAAACGCCCGAGGTGGTGCTGGACCTGAAGGGTGAGCAAACCTTCAACCTGATCCGCCTGCGCGAAGACATCCGTCTGGGCCAGCGGGTGGACGGCGCGGCGGTGGACGCCTGGGACGCCAAAGCCGACGGCGGCAAAGGTGCGTGGAAGGAAATCACCAAGGCGCAATCCATAGGCTCCTGCCGCCTGTGGCGGGTGCCGCAGACCACCACCGCCAAAGTGCGCCTGCGCGTGACGGCCGCCGCCGCCTGCCCGGCGCTGTCGGACTTCGGCCTGTTCCTGGAGCCCACATTCGGCCCGTGGATCCCGCCGGTGGGATCCGACCCCAAAGCCGCCCAAAAAATCGGCTGGAAGATCCTCTCAGTCTCCAAGGAATCCGCCAATGCCCCGGCGGTGCAGGCCATTGACGGCAACCCCAACTCCATCTGGCACACTTACCTCAAAGAAGGCGAAAGCGGCCTGCCGCAGGACTTCGCAGTGGACATGGGCAAGGAAAAAACCCTCAAAGGCTTCACCTACCTGCCACGCCAGGACAAGACCACCAACGGCATGGTGGACGGCTACCAATTCCTGGTCTCCACCGACGGCAAGACCTGGAAGAAAGCGGCCGAAGGCGAATTCGGCAACCTGGAAACCAACCCCATCGAGCAGACCGTGTCCTTCGGCGCGGTCAAAGCCCGCTACTTCAAATTCGTCGCCACCCATGTGATCCATGGCAAGCATGCGGTGGTGGCGGAAGTCGGCGTGGTGGAATAGAACCGTTGCGGCAACAGGCCGCATCCAAAGGGAACCCCGCCTTTGAAGTGCAATGGATCCGCGCCGGGGCGCGGGGGTGAACGCGTCAAACTCATTGGGGGAATTGCCCCTCCAACCACTTGCGCTGGCACCGTTTGACCTTGGCCCCCGGCCGCACGCTTTGGATCTGCGCCAAAGCCGCCGCCACCGAGTCCGCCCGTTTGAGGCGCAGCATCAGCCAGGCCGCCACCATCGCGCTGCGCCCGTGGCCTTGCGCGCAATGAATGAACACCGGGCCGGGCGCGCCGGCAAGCTCCTCCGCCAGGGCTTTGAGCCTGGCCCGCGCGGACGCATTGGGGATGCCCGCATCCAGAATCGGGATCCAACGCCAATCCGGCTGCGTGCGCATGTCGCGGGGCTCGGGAAACTCCGCCGTCAAATCCACCACCCGGCGCATGCTGTGGGGCAATTCACGCGGAATTTCATTGGCCCCGATGCGGCGGGCAATCCACATGCCGGGCGCCACCTCCTGGCAAGCCGGCTCCGCTGAAATGGCCGCTTGCACACGCATCACCACCCGTCCAAAAACAATATACGGCCCGAACAGCAGCCATGAAAAAACCGTCAGCGTCCCGCGCGAGCGCTTGCCAAGGCCCCGGGGCTGGTTGAAAAAATAAAGCAACGACAGCAGCAACGCGCTCCAGGCCGGCCAAAGCAATGGCGCACCCCACGGCCACACTTGGGCACCGCAGGCGCCAAGCCCCAAACCAAAGGCAAAAAGAAAACAGGCCATGATCACACCGTAATCTTCAAGGCGACACCGGGGGCTTCCGCCCGCGCGGCCTCCAGCGCCAATTGCGCGCGCTTGAGTTCGGCGCGCGCATCGCGGATGGCAAGCGATTCCACCAAGCCGGCCACCGAATCCACGAACTCCGCCGACAGGGCCAGTTCCCCGCGCGCCAACGCATCAGGATCGAGCCGGGCCGCAGCGTGGCGGGCCACGGCCACGAAATCCTCCGACAGCCACGGCAACTGGCGCGGCTCGCTCACCCAGGCCCACGCCTTCCACCACAGGCCCTTGAAACGGCACACCACCCCGGGCACCTCCAAAATCGGGGCGTAGCGGCGAACCCGCGCGATATCCCCCTCCTTGATGTACATGCGCCCGCGCACTTGCGACAAAAAAGCCGTGTCGCCCATCATGGCCAAGGCGGCGCGCATGATGTTGCCTACCCTGGACAAATCCTCCGGCGTGGCGGCGAAAGGACCCACCACGCGGCGCAAATGCTCGCACAGGCGCACGGTCTCATCGCGCATCACCTGCGAGCGGATCCCCCAGGCCGGGTCGCTGCGGCACAAATTTTCCAGGGTTTGCCCCGTGTGCCACACCTGCTTGCCAAGCGCATCCAGGGACACCGCCTGATGCTGGCCGATGGCCGCCACAGCCACGCTGCTTTCAAGGAAGGCGTTCCATTCTTCCGCCGCCTCGACCATGGTCACGCAGATTTCCTCCAGCCGGCGGCGCAGGGAAAATTCAAGGTGTTCGCCGGTGGCGCGCCCCTGCGCCAAATGCCGGTTGAGTTCCCCGATGGAGGTGCGGCGGTCCAGCACATGGGAACCCACCAGCATTTGCGCCTCACCCTCGCCCTCCGCGCGCGCCTGGGCCATCGTTTCGCGCAGAACCTGCAGCAGGCGCACGCCGCGCGTCTCAAGGTGGATCAGGGACTCCTCCGCCGCCCGGCGGTAAACATGCTGAAATTTGCCATCCAGCGCCCGGCGTGGCGCGGGCTTGGCCGAAGGGGATGACGGGGCGGATTGCGACATGGGGAAACTCCAAAACGGCAAGAACACCCGCTGCACGGGCCGCACGATAACACCAAACGCCGCCCCCCGTCGGGAAGCGGCGCTTGGCGTTTGATGCCATGGGAATCCGGCCGGTCCGACCTTAGCCCTTGCAACCGCAGCCGGTCTTGCAAGCGCCGGCGCCGGTGGCTTTCTTGAGATTCTCGTCCACCTTGTCAAAGAACTTCTCGGTGGAAAGGTAGGGCTGCTTGTCGGAAACCAGCAGCGCCAGATCCTTGGTCATGAAGCCCGACTCCACCGTCTCGATGCACACGCGCTCGAGGGTTTCGGCGAACTTCGCCACTTCCGGCGTGTTGTCGAATTTGGCGCGGTATTGCAGGCCGCGGGTCCAGGCGAAGATGCTGGCGATCGGGTTGGTCGAGGTTTCCTTGCCCTGCTGGTGCTGGCGGTAGTGGCGGGTGACGGTGCCGTGGGCGGCTTCGGCTTCGACGCAGGATCCGTCGGGCGTCATCAGGACCGAGGTCATGAGACCCAAGGATCCGTAGCCCTGGGCCACGGTGTCGCTCTGCACGTCGCCGTCGTAGTTCTTGCAGGCCCACACGAAGCCGCCGGGCCACTTCATGGCGCAGGCGACCATGTCGTCGATCAGGCGGTGCTCGTAGGTGAGGCCGGCTTCCTTGAACTTGCCGGCGAACTCGGCGTCGAACACTTCCTGGAAGATGTCCTTGAAGCGGCCGTCGTAAGCTTTGAGGATGGTGTTCTTGGTCGAGAGGTAGACCGGGTATTTGCGGTTGAGCCCGTAGTTCATGCAGGCGCGGGCGAAGCCGCGGATGGACTCGTCGATGTTGTACATCGCCATGGCCACGCCCGGTCCTTTGAAGTCGTAGACCTCGCGGGTGACCGGGGCCGAGCCGTCGGCCGGGGTGAAGGTGACGGTCAGTTTGCCGGCCGAGGCGACCTTGAAGTCGGTGGCACGGTACTGGTCGCCGAAGGCGTGGCGGCCGACCACAATGGGCTGGGTCCAGCCCGGCACCAGGCGCGGCACATTGCTGCAAATGATCGGCTCGCGGAAGATGGTGCCGTCCAAGATGTTGCGGATGGTGCCGTTGGGGCTCTTCCACATCTGCTTCAGATTGAATTCCTTCACACGCTCTTCATCGGGCGTGATGGTGGCGCACTTGACGCCGACGCGGTATTTCTTGATGGCGTTGGCCGAATCCACCGTCACTTGGTCGTTGGTGGCGTCGCGGTTTTCGACCGACAGATCGAAGTATTTCAAATCCACATCGAGGTAGGGCAGGATCAGGCGTTCGCGGATCATCTTCCAGATGATCCGGGTCATTTCGTCGCCGTCAAGTTCAACGATGGGATTGGCTACTTTGATCTTTTGCACGGGCTAAGCTCCAGTGGGAAATGAGGGGGTATGAAAGGGGGCACAAGAATAGCGTTTTTTGGCCGTTCCGGCTGAAACCGGCGCACCCCGCCCCAACCGCCGCCTGAAAAATAATTGCGGCCTGCCAAGCCATGGGCCTATGATGGGCCCAGCGGCAAGTGAACACCGTTCAATCTGGCGCGGATTACCGGCCAACCGCAAGCCACGCTCTGTTGATGCAAGGAGTTTTCATGGCACTGCATGTCACCCGTCAACGCCAATTCAACTGTCTGGCCTGCGGCCAGCCCGTGGCGGCCGGAAAAATGCCGGCCCTGTCCAAAGTGACCTGCCCAACCTGCCAAAAGGGGCAAACCGTGCCGGCGCGGGTGGCCGATCTGCTTCTTCAGGAAAGGCTAAGGACCCTTGCGGCGGGCGACGTGTTCCGCGGCAGGGATGAGCCTTTGGGGCGCAAAGTGGATGTGCTGGTCATGAAAGACGCGGCGGGTCCCCATGCCGCCCTGATCGACGCCACTTTGCGCGTGTACCGGGCCCTGGCCAGGCTGGACCACCCCTATTTGCAGCACATCCACCGCCTGCTGCAATGCGACGGGCACTGGGTCGTCGTGACCGAACCCCGCATGCAATCGCTGGGCTCCGTGGTGGGCAGCAAAAACATTGCCCCGGCCCAACTCCTCAATCTGGCGATCCAGGCAGCCCACGGGTTGGAGGCGGCGGCCTCGGCGAGCATGTGCCACATGGCCCTGCGCCCCAGCTGCTTCCAATTGTGCTCCAATCTCACGGTGCATGTCATGGGCTTCAGCCCGTGGAACCACCTTTTTTTGGCACCCCCCGCCGCGGGCTGGGCGACGCTTGCGCCCGCCGCCTATCTGGCCCCGGAAGTGATGGAGGGCAAGCGCCCGGATGCGCAATCCGACATGTATGCCTTGGCCGTCTGCCTGCTGGCATTTTTGACCCGGCAGACGCCCAATGCCGCGCGCGATGCAGCTGACATCCTGCGGCACGAACAGGCGATCCCCAAAGGGTGGGCGCGGGTGCTGGGCGTGCTGCTGGCACCCAGGCCGGGGGACCGCCCCAAGGAATGGGCGCAGGTTCTGGCCCTGCTCAAGGGACGGAGCAAAACGGGCAGCCTTGAAGCCATGGAGGAAACGCTGGAAGACCTGCGCGAGCGCTCCACCATGGCGCACCGCAGTTTGCACGCCAACGATGGCAAGGGGCCGTCGGGCTTCCTTGACGGCATGATGGCGGTGGATGTGGAGTTCAATGCGGAGGAAGTGATGGATCAGATCCTGTCCAGCGCCAGCCCGGAAGACGCCATTTTCATGACCGGCGACCAATTGGCCTGTTCCAAAAATGAAAGTCCGGTCGACATCCTGGCCAAAGCGGTGATGGATGATGATTGCGATGTTTCGGAAACGTCCATCCGCCGGGCCATGCGGATCGGGGAAATTGATTGAGGGGGAAAACCAAAGGGCGCCCCCGAATCAGGCCTTGGTGATCTCAAGCATCCTTTGCAGCGCCACCAGCGCCCACTTCTTCGCATTCGGATGCACGCTGATCACATTCACCGCCTTGCCTTCGGCAAGGTTGTCCAACGTCCAGAGCAGGTGCGGCAGGTCGATGCGCACCATGGTGGTGCACAGGCATTGGCACTCCGACAAAATGCGGGCGTGGACGCCGCGGGCTTTGGCGGCATTCACCAGGCGGTTGACCAGGTGCACTTCGGTGGCGATGGCCCAGTACGAGCCGGGCGTGGCGTTTTCCAACGCTTGGATGATGCCTTCGGTCGAGCCGGTGGAGTCGGCCTTTTGGCAAACTTCGTAGGCGCATTCGGGGTGGGCGATCACGTGCACATCGGACCAGGCGGCACGCACTTGGTCCACATGCTCGGGGCGGAACATTTTGTGGACGGAACAATGGCCCTTCCACAAGATGAAGACGCTTTGGCGCAACTTTTCGGGACGGTTGCCACCCAGGTCCAACTTGGGGTCCCATACGCACATTTGCGTCTCGGGGTCGAAGCCGGCCTTGGCGCCGGTGTTGCGGCCCAAATGCTGGTCGGGGATGAACACGATCTTCACGTTTTCGCCGGGCGCCAGCGGCTGGTCGCCGCCTTTCAAAGCCCAGGCAATCACCTTGTCGGCGTTGCTGCTGGTGCAGACCGCCCCGCCGTGCTCACCGCAGAACGATTTGATGGCGGCGGTGGAATTCATGTAGCAAATCGGCACCACCCGCACCTGCTGGCCTGCGAAGGTTTCAGCCAAAGATTCCCAGCATTCCAGCACCTGCTCATAGTTGGCCATGTCGGCCATCGAGCAGCCGGCGGAGGCGTCGGGCAGGATCACCTTCACCCCTTCGGAGCCGGTGGGGTTGGCCAAACTATCGGCCGTCTCGGCCATGAAATGCACGCCGCAAAACACCACCCATTTGGCTTTCACCTTGGCCACCTGTTCGGCGGCCAATTGTGAAAGCTTGAAGGAATCGCCGGTGAAGTCGGCGAATTGCACCACATCATCGCATTGGTAATGGTGCCCCAGGATGATCAGATCCGACCCCAACTCCGCCTTGCGGGCGGATATGGCGGCTTTCAGGGCCCCATCTTCAAGCGTGCGGTACTTTTCGGGGAGTTGGGGTTGCCAGGCGAACATGGGGGCATTCTACTTCTTAGGCCGCATCGTCATCCGACGTCTTGGCCTGATGCTGCGCTTCATGCTCCACCGCCTTGGTGTCGGTGCCGTCCTCCCGGGATCCGGTGGCTTCATCGGCGCTGAACTCAAATCCGTCCTCGCCGATTTCGTTCAGCCCGCTGCCCATGTCGGTCAATCCGCTGCCGATGTCTTCGGGTGAGAGGTCGTCCATTTCGCCGTCCATAATGGCCCGCGCCATGATGTCCACCGGGCCGTCGCCCTTGGCATTGGCCATGTGTTCCACCATCATGTCCGCCACGGCATGGCTGGAATCGGCCATGCTGTGGATTTGCCCAAGCACATCATCCGCGTCAAATTCCGCTTCCGAAGTCATCATGCCGCCAAGGAAACCTGATTGCATTTCATCCAAGCGCGGGCGGGCCAGCGCCGAGCGCTCGCGGGGATCCTCTTCCAGCGCCGCATCGGCGAGGGAAATCGCCTTGCTGGCGACGGTGCCTTCGCCCTTGAGCATGGCCACCACCTCGCTCCAACTCACCGGACGCTCACTGGGTTTGGTTTTGAGCAACTGGGACAGCACTTCGGCGAAGTCACGCGGGATGATGTCCTGCTCGATGCGCAGGATGTCACGGGCCGATTGCTTGGTGCTGGGTTCCATTTTCGTGAGGAAATACAACAGGCAAACGCCGAACGCATACATGTCACTCTGGGCGTTGGGGCGGTTGTCTGCGGCGACTTCCGGCGCCAAGTACGCAGCGGGGGCAATGGAAACCCAGCCCTTTTCCGGTTGCGAAGAAAAAATATGATTCCAGAAACTGAAGCCCATCACCCGCACCGTGTATTCGGCGCGCAACTGGAAATGGGCCGGCTGCAGGCTCATGTGGCAAAGCCCCACCGCCTCGGCCGCCCGGAAAGCACGCGCCGCCTGAATGGCCAAATGCAGCAATTGAACGGGATGCACGCCCTTGTCCCCCATCAAGGACGTGATGGAAGCCCCGCGCGGTTCGGTTACGATCACCGGATGTTCATCCGAAGATGTAAGGCGGTAAATATGCTGCAAATAGGGATGGTCAAGTTTGGCCAAGGTCTTGTACAGGCGGACGGTGGCATTCACCATGGTGGCGCGCGGACCGGTATCGCTTTCCATCACCAGGATATCCACATCGCGGCCCGAAGATTCTTCCACTCCGGCAAATGATTCGCCGGCCACGATGGCGCCGCGGCGGCCTTGCAGCACCAAATCCTGCATGCGGGCCGGCACGGTCTGGTTTTTTTTGCACGAAGGGCATTCCATCGAGGACAGCGCACCTACATCCCCAGCTTCCATCGGGTGATGGCAGGCAAGGCAGTGAAAGCGGCGCAGACGACTGACGCGAAGGGCCATGAAAAACTCTCAAAAGTGGAAAGAAGTCGGAATGAATCACCGGGATCCAGAGTGAATCAGATTCATCCAATTCACCGTATGGTATCCGGTAAGGGGGGAAAATAGCAAGGGATTTTTCTCTTGGACACCGCCCGTTTCGCAGGGGGAAGGACCGGATGGGATATGAGGAAAACATCCGCCGCTGATTCGTCCTTTCGAAAATGCGCCGTCACGGGACGCTGCAGCATTGCGCCAACGAAAAACCCTCTCTGATTTCTCAGAGAGGGTTCATCAAGTCGGCAATG
>CAZKVP010000007.1:0-60093 GCA_964556215.1 uncultured Phycisphaeraceae bacterium | reverse complement strand
TTTTCCCCGCTTGGCTGACCTTCCGGCTCGCCGTTTGGGGAGGGGAATGATAGCGCTCCCAATTTGCCCTGTCAAACTGGCTGGCCAAAAAATTGGCAAATACCCTGAAAACTGCTTTTTATTCGGTGTTTTCCGCTTGTTTTATCCGCAAGCACTGCTACCATTGTGCCCCCACGCACGCGCCTTGGGCGCCAGCCTTCCCACCTCATTTCGCATTCCACCCATGGCCCCGCCCGCCCCTTCCGATCATCTCTACATCAAAGACCTTAAGCCCGCCCAGCGTCTGGCCGGCGTATATGCCGTGCAAAACCTGCAACTGGGGAAGACCAAAAACGGCGGGGACTACCTCAAAATGGTGCTGGCCGACAAAACCGGCCGCACCCCGGGGCGCAAATGGTCGTCTTCGGGCGATGAGGCCGCTTCGCTGCCCCAAGATGGCTTTGTCTACATTGAAGGCCAAAGCCAGGCCTATCAGGGTGAAATGCAAATCGTGGTGGATCGCATCGCGCCCCACACCCCCACCCGCGAGGATATGGCGGAATTGCTGCCTTGCACGGCCAAAAATGTGGATGAGATGTTCCGTCACCTGATGGCTCTGCTGGGCTCCCTGCAGCACCCGGCCATCCACAGCCTGGCTGACCGCTACTTGGAGGACGGCGAACTAATGGATAAATTCTGCATGGCCCCCGCCGCCACCTCGCTGCACCATGCCTTTCTGGGCGGCCTCTTGGAGCACACCTTGGGGCTGATGGAAATGGCAGAAAAAATCCTGCCCTTCTACCCCTTGGTCAGCCGCGACATCGTGCTGTTTGGCCTGTTCCTCCATGATGTGGGCAAATGCCATGAATTGTCGTGGGAAAACGGCTTTGCCTACACCACCGACGGCCAACTGGTGGGGCACATCGCCAGGGGGGCGATTTTGCTGGCGGAAAAAGCCAAGGCCTGCGAAGACCCGGAGCTGGGGGCCGGCCAACTCAAAATACCGGAAAAAATCCTGCTGGCCCTCACCCACATCGTGCTGTCGCACCATGAAAAACCGGAATTCGGCGCCGCCAAAATTCCGGCCACCCCGGAAGCGGTCTTGGTCGCCCATCTGGACAACATGGACGCCAAGATGAATATGGTGCTCGCGGCCGCCGACCGCGAGCACCCCAAGCCCGGGGTGGCCGGTGAATTCACCGAAAAAGTGTGGGCTCTGGAAACCCGCATCTGGCGGGCCGACCCGACAAAATGACGCAGGCCATGTAATGCTTGCCTATGGCGAAGCATCCGTTGTCCTGCATTCGTACCATCCCTCCCCTCCCCCGTCCACCCCCATGCGCCACCCCGTTTTCACCGCCCTTCTCCTCGCCTCCTGCGCCGCCTTCAGCGCCTGTGCCGCCGATGCCCCGGTTGCAGCCCAATCCACCGCCATGACCCCATCCGCCAGCGACCTGCCCGACTCCGTCAAACAACACGGCTTTGCCATTGGCTGCCAGGCATGGTCGTTCAATCAGTTCACCGCCTACGAGGCCATTGAAAAAACGGCGCAGGCCGGCGGTTCGGTCATCGAATTTTTCCCCGGCCAGCGCCTCTCCAAGGACGACCATGCCGGCGTCGGTGAAAATCTCTCCGCCGCACAAATTGCCGGGCTTAAGGCGCAATTGGACAAATTCCACATCCAGGCCGCCAACTTCGGGGTGGTCGACATCCCCAAGGATGAGGCGCAGGCCCGCAAATTGTTCGCTTTCGCCAAGACCATGGGCATGTACGGAATCACCACCGAATCCACCGGCGCCATCGACACCATCGAAAAAATGGTCAAAGAATTCGACATCCACGTCGGCTTCCACGACCACCCGCGCCGCGCCAACGACCCCAACTACAAAATGTGGGACCCCAACTACATTCTCAGCGTGGTCAAAGGCCGCGATCGGCGCATCGGTGCCTGCGCCGATGTCGGCCACTGGGCCACCTCCGGCGTCCGCCCGCTGGATGCCATCAAAATCCTGGACGGGCGCATCATGAGCATGCACTTCAAGGAACGCCCCCAATTCGGCAAGTACAGCGGCGATGTGGCCGGCGGCCTTGGCATCCAGGAGTTCCCCGCGATTTTCAAAGAATTGAAGCGCCAGGGCTTCCACGGCAACATCTCGATCGAGTTCGAAAACCACTGGGATCATAGTGTGCCGGAAATCGCCCAGTGCATCGGCTATGTGCGCGGCATCGGCGCCGCGCTTGAACTGGATGAAAAAGAAACGGCAAAATAAGCCAAATATGCGCCATTCAAACGCAACCCCATGCCCCAGGCATGGGGTTTTCACTTGGCAAATCCATAGCACAAGGAGCCAAAACTGCAGATTCTGCACCCCCTTCATCCGCCCGCGGCTTTCCCTTAGACTCCTGCCGCCTCTTTCCCAAGGACCCCCATGCGCCTGCGCATCCCCGCCCTCTCCGTCGCCCTTGGCCTGGCCCAAGCCGCCTTCTCTTTCCAGGCCTTGGCCATCGACGCGGCCCACACCGCCAAAGCCAAGGAGACTTCCACCAAGGCGGTGGCCTTTCTCAAGGCGAACCAGGACAAGGCCGGCTCATGGGGCGAAATCGGCGCGGAGGACGCACCCACCCTGCACAACCCCGGCGTGGTGGGCGTCACCGCCCTGGCCTTGAATGGCCTGCTGGATGCCGGCGTGGCCCACGATGATCCGGCCATCACCAAGGCGGTGGCTTTTTTACTCTCCAAAGCCAAGCCCACCGGCGAAATCGGCGACGGCGCCTTGCAAATCTACAACACCTCCATCGCCCTGTCGGCGCTCTCGCGCCTCAAGGACAACCCCAAGGTCCTGGTACTGATCAAGCAGGGGCAGCAATTCCTGGTCAGCAAACAATGGAAAGAGGGCATGCAAGACCCGGCCGGCAAATCGGTGGACAAGAACCACCCTTTCTTTGGCGGGGCTGGCTACGGCGGGCACCACAGCCGACCCGACATGAGCAACACCCAGTTCATGCTGCAGGCCATGCACGACACCGGGATGGACGCCAAAGACCCCGCCATGCAGCGCGCGCTGGTGTTTTTGCAGCGCAACCAAGGCGCCCCGTCCAACGACCTGCTCAAGGACAAAATCGTCAATGACGGCGGCTTCATCTACACCACCAGCGCCGAAGGCGACCCCGGCCTCAACCTGATCGGTGTGCCGCTGTCGGAGGCCTCGCCCGAACTGATCGACGAAGCCAAGGCCGGCAACCGCGATGTCTCGGGCCTGCGCACCTATGGCAGCATGACCTATGCCGGCTTCAAGTCCTACCTGTTCGCCAAACTCGACAAAGATGACCCGCGGGTAAAAGCCGCCTACGGCTGGATCAAAAGAAATTACACGCTGGAGGTCAACCCCGGCCTGCCCTTCAACGCCAAAACCCTCAGCCACCTGCACGGCCTGTTCTACTACTACCTGACCTTCGCCCGCGCCCTTGGTGCCACCGATTCGTCCACCTTGGACATTGAAACCAAGGTGGACGGCAAGCTGGTGACCAAGACCGTGGACTGGCAGAACGACTTGGTGGACAAACTCTCAGCCCTGCAGAAGGCCGACGGCTCGTGGACCAACACCGCCGACCGCTGGATGGAGGGCGACGCACGCTTGGTGACGGCCTATTCCCTGATCGCGCTGAACAATGCGCAGGGGTTGGAGAAGTAAGACGCAGCGGGCCTGCGCTCAGCCAAGTTTCTTTTCCGCCAACTTTTCCTGCAGGATGTCCTTGCACCACTCCCCAATCTGATCCCGCACCCGGCGGAAGACGACATCCAATTCCTCCGTCGGATCATTCGGATGATCCGGATCCTCGAAGCTGAAGTGCCGCACTTCGGCTTCGCCGAAATACACCGGGCAACTTTCCTTGGCTTTGTCGCAGACGGTCAACACCAGGTCGAATTTTTCATTGGCATATTCATTCACATGATTGGAGGTGTGGGTCGAAATATCGGCGCCAACTTCCTTCATCATGGCGATGGCTTTGGGGTGCACGCCCTTGGGGATGGTGCCGGCCGAGCGCACCTCCACCTTGGCGCCACCCAAAAGTTTGAGCCAGCCGTGGGCCATTTGGGAGCGGCAGCGGTTGCCGGTGCAAAGGACGAGGATGCGGTAAGACATGGGGAATTCAATGAAGGGGGAGAAAAAATCAGCAGCAGCCGGATGGCCCGCAGCAGGGTGCGGCGCTGGCGCCGGGACGTAAGTTGGGGGGCATACATTTATCCATCGCCAAACAAGTGGTGCGGATGGGGATGGCGGTCAGCAACACCGCGCCATCGGCTGTGCGAGCGGCATCGGCCAACTGATAAATACCGGCTACCGGAGAAGTGGCGGCGGGGTCTTCGCATTCCAAACGGATGGGCAGATTAGGACCAAAGCCCGCGCTCTCGGCCTTTTTCAAAATCCCCGCTAACTTGCCGGCGGCCAAGCGGTGGTCCACATCTGGGCCGACCCAAATCTGCCATTGCTGCCAACTTTCCTGGCGCCGCGTGCCGCCGCAGTCGAAGAAGTCTTTGGTCGCAGTGCCGATTTCAGTCACATGGAAGCACACCGGAATTTCGGTGTGCGGCAGGCGCAAGTGCAGTGCGGTGGCATCGGCCAAGAAGGGCAGCAGTTGGTGGGCGGTCAACATGGGGTTTCTCCAGTGGGGCAACAGGCGGTCTTTTCCAACAGCAGCAGGTCGGCGGCGACCTGGGGGTCGTTCTTTTGCGCTTTTTTCAGCCATTTGAGCAAGCCAGCCTCTGGCGAGTCTTTGGCGGGGTTGGCCAGCCGGCAGTGCAGCCAGCGGCCTTGTTTGCGGGATTCGACCAAGCCGGCCTTGCGCAGCAAGGTGATGTGGCGCGAGACGGTGGCCGGGGTCAGACCAAGCAAGGTGGCCAAATGGCAGCCGCACCATTCTTTTTCACGCAAAACGCCGAGTAAACGGATGCGCGAGGGATCGGCCAAGGCGAAAACAAGGGTAGCAAGTCGGTCAGACATGTCTCTATTATTGCATAATTGCGTAATCGTGCAAGTATGAGTTTCGGCACGCCATAAACCGTTAAACCCGCACCAACCGGCTCAACCGACCGTTGGCATTCCAATCCATCACCAGCAAGTCGCCCTTGGCGTCAAAACACACCCCATGCGGGGCGGTGAAGAGGGCTTCCCGCCACGCTTGCGGCGGCACATTGAAATTGGCCCACTGACTGCGGTCCGGGTTGTCGCCAAGAAACGCCACCGGGGCGTTGTGTTCGTCCAGAATGGTCACGCGACCCTCCAATTCGGCCACCGCCACATGCCGGTTGTCCGATGCAAACGCCACCGCGCATGGGCGGCGCAAATGACCCACCAGATGGCGGATGAAGTTGCCTTCCAGATCAAAGTGGCTCAAGCGGCGATTTTCGCGGTCCACCACCAGCAGCAGGGGCTGGCCAGAGCGCAGGTCGACGGCGCAGGTATGACAGTTGTTGCACAGGCCGTCAGCTTCGCCTTTGCCCGCGAAACTCAGCAAGTGCCTGCCCTGCGCATCAAACTTGTGGATGCGCGAATTGCCGTAGCCATCGCTGACAAAAATGGCGCCGTCGGGGGCGACCGCCACGCCGGTGCAACGCCAGTCCGCTTCACCCGGATATTCGGCCTTGGGAGCCCGCAAGGTCATCATCACCTCCCCCGTTTGGGCATTCATCTTCAGCATCTGCCGGCCGGCCAGGTGGATGGCGTAGATGCACTCCACCGGCGCACCGCTTTCCGTTTCTTCGCGCAGCTGCATGTCGTGAAGGGTGGGGACATCCTTGAATGATTTGAGGAAGGAGCCATCGGCGCCAAGCACCACAAGGCCGCTGGGGCCGTCGGTCGACGCGTAGACATGGCCCGCCTTGTCGGTGACAATGGCGCCGTGGGTGGGCTGCCAGGTTTCACCGGCCGGCAACGCGCCCCAGCCCGGCACAGATTGGCAAGTCCAAGCGCCGTTGCCGGTGCGGGCGGGGGCAAAAACTGCGGATGAGGTGGCGGTTGGGGTGGGCATAAGGGAAACCGGAAAAAGAAAGGTGAACCCAAGGCAGGCGGAAGGTTTGCGGTGGCCAATTCCACAAGGCCTTGCCTGCATAAGAGGCCTCGGGCCGTTTCCTTCCCGATGCCGCTCAATCGCAGTGGAACACTTCCTCCATATCGGCCCACCAAGCCCCGGGTGCCCGGTCCGCCAGCGGCTCTTGGCACGGCTCGCACACGGCCCACCACTTTTGCGTCGCCGGATCGGCGGCCATTTTGGCGCAATCGGCGGCGAAATCATGGCCGGTGTACTCGAAATAACTGAACAGGTACGGCTTGCCATCGGGCATGCGGCGCAAAAAAATCGAATAGTTATGAAAGTGGCTGCCAGCGATCATGCGCAGCACCTCCGGCCAGACGGCGGCATGCAGGCGCTTGTACTCGGCGATTTGCTCTTCTTTGAGGCCGATGACGGATCCGTAGCGCCGCATGGGTGACTCCAAAAGGAAAAGGGAAGGAAAAAGAGGGCCGGACTATAAACAAAGAGCCCCTGCCTTGCCCCTAGAATTTCCCCATGCCCATCCTCGGCCAACCCCGCGCCCTTGCCACCCTGCAAAACCAGTTGGCGACCCGTCGTGTCCACCACGCGCAACTGTTTCACGGACCCTCCGGGGTGGGCAAATTCACCCTGGCCTTGGACTTTGCCAAAATACTGCTGTGCCAAGACCCCGTCTTGGACGGCCAGGGCATCCCCCAAGCCTGCGGCGCTTGCGTTTCGTGCCGGTTGTTTGCCGCGCCCCGATCCATCACGGCAGAGGCCCGCAAACCCGCCGGAAAAACCCGCGCCACCCAAGAGGACGATTTTGACGGGGAAGATGCCGACGGCCTTGATCCCGCCGACGACGGCGACCCCGGCGCCCATCCGCTGTCTTTCTCCCACCCCGACCTGCACATCGTGGTCAAGGAGTTGGCGGCTTTCAGCGACGACGCCAATGTGCGCAAGCGCAAGCTGACGCAAATCCCGGTGGAAATCGTGCGCGAGCATCTGCTTGAGCCGGCCCACCGCAGTCCGGCCATGGACCATGGCAAGGTGCTGATCGTGGACGAAGCCGAACTGCTCAATGCCGCCGGCCAGAATGCCCTCCTCAAAACACTGGAAGAACCGCCGCCGGAAACCACCATCATTCTGGTGACGTCCAGGGAAGACAAGTTGCTGCCCACCCTGCGCAGCCGTTGCCAACGGGTGGCTTTTGGCGCGCTCACCGACGCGCAGGTTGAAAATGTGCTGCTGGAACGCCATCTGACGCTGGATGTGAAAAAAGCCAAGTGGCTCGCCATTTTTGCCCAGGGCAGCCCGGGACGCGCCCTGCTGGGATTGGACTACGGCTTGGATGAATGGGGCCGCTCGATCATCCCCCACCTCAACGCACTGACCGCCGGACGGGCGCAACCCGAATTGGGCACCGCCATCGCCGCCCGGATCGAGGCCTTTGCCGGCACTTGGGTCGAACGTCATAAAAATGCCAGCAAAGAAGCAGCCAACCGCTTGGGCTCGGATTTGATGCTCTCCATGCTGGCGCAATGGGCGGCAAGGCGCCTGCAGGAAGCGGCCGCCATCCATACCGCGCCGGAGAACGGCATGGGCCTGGCCGCGCAGGAAGCCCGCTGCGCGCCCTTCTTGCGCCAAATTGAAGCGGTACGCGAGGCCGAGTCCCGTCTGTCGCAAAATGCCAATTTACCGATGGTTTGTGACGGGTTGGCCTCGGCGATCCATGCCGGATTTGGGCTGTGAGACACTCCGGAACAACCGTCGTTTGAAAAAAAATGCCGGGCTGCCCGGTATACATGGGCGAGCAAACAAACCCTCCTTCCTTCTTTTCCCTTTTCCCATGCTGCCTTGGCTTGCGGAAATCTACGCCACCCACCAACGGGGCCTGTACGCCTTGGCGTTGTCCGTGCTCAAGCGGCCTGAGTTGGCTGAAGACGCGGTGCACGACGCCTTCGCCAAAATGGCCCGCCTCAGGGCCACCCCCGACGGCGACGGCGCCTCCTACGCTTTTGCCGCCGTACGCAATGCGGCGCTGGACATCAGGGTCCGGCAATCGCAGTTGGGCCGCGGCGGACGCGGGGCGGATGCCGACGAGGTCCAACCCATTGATCTGGTGGCCGCCAAACCAAGCAGCGAACCGGGGCAGCGGGCGCAACTGTCCGAAGACAAGGCGCGCGTGCAAGCCGCCCTTGGCACCCTGTCCCCGGAAGACCGCGAGGTGATTTTGCTGCGCCTGTGGTCCAACCTTTCCTTCCAGCAAATAGGCGATGCCTGCCGCGAACCCTTGGGCACCATCGCCAGCCGTTACTACCGCGCACTGGCCCAGCTCAAATTGCGCCTTGCCGATTTCGCCCCCTCCTCCAAGGAGACCCGCCATGTTTCCTGACACTGTTCCCTCCCCAAAAGCCGCCGAAGCATTTGAAGCGGAATTGCGCCTGCTCGACTTGCCCGAAGTCCCTGGCTCACTGGATGCGCGCATGCAAGAATTGCTTGCTAAGCCGCCGGTGGCCGCCGGCATCCCCAAGCGCGGATTTTTGAACAAAGAATTGCCATGGATCGTGGCCGTGTCCGGCTTGGCCGCCTGTGCCGTGCTGGTGGTTCGGATGGCGCCCCAACCCGCTTCCGCGCCCGCAAAATCCATTGCCGCCGCCACCCCTGGCAACCCGCCGGAAATCACGCCACCGCCGGTCAGGCACATGGAAGCCCCCGTGCTGGACTGCGCCATTCCCGTGGGCTACCAATACCAAGGCAGCCGCGCGCTATACGCCGAAGAAACCCCGGTCGGCACCGTGCGCCAACCTGACGGCACCCCGATGCGTGCCTGGCAGCGCAAGAGCATGCTACGCCACACCTATGCCAACCCGGCCACCCATGCCACCTTTGAAGTGGATGTGCCGCGCGAAACGGTGGTGTTGGAAGACCTCCCAAGTTATTGACGGCCGCCCCGCAGCGCATCCGCACCCTTGTCCGCACCCTTGTTTTAGTTCCTCCATTTCCACCTTTATCCAAGGAGAATCCTATGCGTTTCCTTTCCCTTGCCCTGCTGGGCGCCCTTGCCGGAGCACCCTTGGCTTGGGCTGAAAACAGCGCCAAATGCCCCGCTTGCGCCCCCGGACACGAAGCGGCCCAAGCCGGCATGGTGGACGCCGCCTTTCTTGGTGTGGCCAGCGAACCCATCTCCCTTGAACGCGCCGGCGACCTGCAACTGCCGCCGGGTACCGGACTTTCGGTGCTGATGATCGCCCCCGACAGCCCCGCGTCCAAAGCAGGCCTGCAGGCCGGCGATGTGCTGACCAAATTGGACGACCAACTGCTGATCAACCCGTCCCAACTGCGCGTCTTGGTGCGCCTGCACAAGGAGGGCGAGCCCGTCACCTTCCAAATCGTGCGCCAAGGCAAAGCCCAAACCGTCAAAGCCACCTTGGGCACCAGAAAGATGCCCGAACTGACGCCTGGTGGCGAAGAACGCCGGATGCTGCTCCCCCCGGGGGGCGCGGGGCAGTTCAACATTCCGGGCAATCTCCAAATCATGCCCCTTGGCGACGGGAAAATTCCGCCGGAAATGCTCAACCAGTTGCCCAAGGAATTCCGCGAACGCATGCAGGGCCAGTTGCGGGCCCAAGCCAAGGCGCTGGGCGCGGGCAAAGAGGGTGCAAAGGCCCTCAATGACGCCATCGCCGAAGCCCTGGTGGATGGCGCCCCCGGCGAAGTCCCCGGCGGACTGAATTTCTCGTCGCGCATCGTCTCCAGCGACGGCTCCCACACCATCACCGTCCAACATAGCCAGGGCAACCAGCACGGGCATCTGTCCATCACCGACAAGGACGGCGTCGGGGTGTATGACGGCGATGTTCCGGCCAATGACAAGGAATGGGAAAAAGTGCCCCAGGATGTGCGCGCCAAAGCCAAGGCCATGTGCGGCGATGGCGGGGTCATCCCATTGAAAAAAGGTGCGGACCCGGCCAAGGCCAAGGAACCCGAAGAGCTCAAGGATGCCAAGCCGGGGCAGTCGTTCTGAAACAGGCAAACGCAACTTCCAACGCCGCCCGGCAGGGCGGCGTTTTTCATTGGGCTACAATTCCACCGTGAACTACCGACTCATCGCCCTGGACCTCGACGGCACCCTCCTTCAGCCCGATCAAAACATCCACCCACGCGCGCTGGCGGCCATTGCCAAAGCGCAAGCGCAGGGCGTGCTCATCGTGCCCTGCACCGGCCGCTCCTGGCGCGAATCGGTCGGCGCCCTTTCCCCGCTTGCCAACCTGCATGCCGGCGTGTTTTGCACCGGCGCGGTGCTGGCCGACATGGCCTCGGGCAAAACGCTGGAACGCCGCAACCTGCCGCCGGCCGTTTCACGCCATATTTTGACCGCGCTGCACCAAGAGACCGACGCCGTTTTGGCTTTCACCGATGCCGACGCCACCGGCCATGAATATTTCGTCACCGGCAAGGGCAAACTCACCGACAACACCCGCGCCTGGTTCCGGCAGACAAACATCCGCCATGTCGAACGCGAAACCCTGGCCGACCACGAGTTGGGTCCCATTCTGCGCATCAGCATGGTGACCGATGAGAAAAACGCCTTCCGTTGGGGCGCTTTTTTCGAGGCGGAACACGCCGAACATGTGGAAGTCCATGCCTTTGAAGCCATGCGCCGCAGCGCACCGGAAGAACCGGTTTACCTGTTCGAACTGTTCGCCAAGGAAGTGAGCAAGTGGGATGGATTGGTCCGCCTGGCCAAACGCCACGGCATCGCCCAAGAAGAAATCGCCGTCATCGGCGACGAGATCAACGACCTGCCCATGCTCAGGCATGCCGCCTGCTCGGTGGTAATGGCCAACGGCGTGCCAGCGGCCAAGGAAGCGGCCCGATACGAAACACTGGCCAACACCGAAGGCGGGGTGGGCTATGCGATCGAAAAAATGCTGGAAGGGGCGTGGTAACCGCGAAAAAAAGCGCATACCACTGGCCAGCGGCCTTAAAATCCACCCATGCCCCTGTACACCTACGAAGTCATCCTGCCCGACGGCGAAGAAGGCATGGTCTTTGAGATCATGCAGAAGATCACCGATGAGCCGTTGACCGAGCACCCCGTGTTGAAAATGCCGGTGCGCCGCATCATCACCGCCGCCAGTCTGGGCGGCGCTTGGGCCGAGTCGCGTGAAAAATCCAACCTGTCGGATGATCGCATCGCAAGCAAAGGTTTTGCCAAATATGTGAAGGTGGACGACAATGGCACCTACGAAAAAGTGGCGGGCATCGGACCGAAAAAACTCAAGCGCTAAAAACACGGTTCCTGGCAGGGCAACGGCCACAACCCCAGCGCCCCCAGCACGGCCCGCTCCAGATCCGCGACGCCCCAACCCGTCAACGCGGAGATGCAAACGGGGGTTTCCTGCGTTTTGCCCTCCCCCTGCGCCCCGCTGGAACCATCGCATTTGTTGACGACCCACAGATCGGGGAGGCGCGGCAAGTCGTGCGGCCAGGCCCCCGCCGGCTCGCGCATGGCGATCAACACCGCTGCAGCCCGCACGGCTTGCCTGGCCAGCGCGATGGCTTCGCGCTCCACCACATCTTCCGTCCGGCGCAGGCCCGGCGTGTCGAACCAGCGCACCGCCACGGCATGCTGCGGGTTGCCGTCGGGCGTCAATTCCACCACGCCGGCCAGAAAATCGCGGGTGGTGCCGGGCTCTGCGGACACGATGGCGCGGGTATGCCCGCTCAGGTGGTTGAGCAAGGTGCTTTTGCCCGCATTGGGATGGCCAACCACGGCCACCATGGGCGGATGCACCAAGACCGGCGGCACCGGCTTGCCCGCGCAAACAAAGGCCAGTGCCAACGGACTGGCGGCATAAGCCACGGTATCGAGCAGTTGCGCCTCCGCGAGATCCGCCGCCTCGGGATAACGCGCCTGCGGCGCCAAAACGGCCTCATGGCACCCCAGTTCAGCCAACCTGGCTTTTAGCATGCCCATCACCTGCAAGCCGCCATGCGGCATGATTTGCGCCACGGGGAAAATGCCTTTGCCCCCCTCCCCAAGCAGCACGACCATCCCTTCGTCCAGATCGCCCAAGGCGCAAAAGACGGCCTCGCCCACCCTCCAAGCCGGACGGCCGGTCAAGGCGGTCAACACTTCCCGTGCCGCCTCGCCGGCCAGTTGAACCATCGCCACCGCGCCAGGTGCGGGGGCGGAAAGCACCTCGAATTGAACCCGAAAATCGCTCATTTCCGGCCCAATTCCGGCAGTTGCGGCAGCATGGGTTTGCCGTTGGGGAAGCCGAAAACAAGCAGGCCAAGGGCGAAAATGGCAAGGTCAATCGAAGCCGACGGATGCCGCACCCACAGGCCGATCACGGTGGCGATCCCCATGCCGGCGACCACTGCGCCCACATACCGCAGGATGCCTTTTTGATAGCCGGCGGGCGTCACCACATCCCCCTGCCAATTGGCTTTGTAAGCCTGCATGCGCCCGCCGATGCCAAACACGGCGGCGGCGATGAAAACCGCGATCGCGGCACGGTTGGCCGATGCCTGATTGTCGCCGGCTTTTTGCAGTGATTCCTTGCCCAAGACCAGCACGGCCGCCACTGGCATCAAGGCGCAAACGGCAATGGCGCAAGCGGCAATCACCCGCAATCGCTTCAAAACGGAGGCCTGCACACCGACGAATTTCTTTGTTTCCTCCTTCATTCCTCGCCCCCTTCCATCCCGTCTTCATCCGCCTCGGCTTCGGCCGCCGCCGCCTGCTGCCAAGCCAGCGCCACGCCGCGCAAGGTCAGGTCGGGCACCCGGCGCTCGATCAAATCGAAATCCCCGAACAGCAGGTCGGCATCGCCGCCGGTGGCCACCACCAAGGGGAATTGGCCGAGTTGGGTGGCGTATTGCTCCACCAATTCCCGCACCGCGCCGCGCAACCCGTAGTACACGCCGCTCCTGATGGCCTCCTGCGTGTTGTGCCCCACGGGCTCCTTGGGCTTCTGCAATTCCACTTCGGGCAATTGGGCGGTTTGGGCGGCCAGTGCCGCCAGCCAAGTGGCGGCGCCGGGCAAAATAGCGCCGCCATGAAAGGTGCCGGCACCATCCACCAAATCCACGGTCAACGCCGTGCCGGCATCCACCACCACGCAGGTCTGGTTGAACAACCCGAAAGCCGCCGCCGCGTTGAGCAGACGGTCCTCGCCGATGATGGACTCCGGATCCAATTGGCGGCCCACGGGAACCGGGACATCCTCTTCCACCCGCAGCACTTCACGATCCGGAGCCAACGCGCGAATTTTCCCCATGACCGCCAGCACCCGGTCGGGACAGACCGAACCGATCACCACCGGCGCCTCAGGATGGGCTTCCAACGCGGCAAGCGCCCGCTCCAAGGCGGCATCCAAGCCGGCGCCATCCCCGTTGGGAATGGCGGCCAACGCTTCAAACTCACCGGAGACCACCGCGCCAAGACGGATGCGGGTATTGCCAAGGCTGATGGCAAGCAAAGGGGCATTCATGGGGAATTTCCAAGTTAAAAGAAGAAACGGGCGCGGCGATTATACGCCCCCATCCCGCGCCCAATCCCTGGCCAAAGAAAAATCCGCCGGCCACCCGTAGGGGGCCGGCGGATTTCGGTTCACATGCGGGAATTAACGCGCCTCGACCGGCTGGGCCACCACGTTGAAGGCGCTCCAGTCCTGCGGACCACCGGGCCAACGGCTTTCTTCCTCTTCGTTCTGAAGAATGATGGTCGGCTTGATCAGGATGAGCAGGGTGCGTTCATCCTTGACTTGGGAAGAGTTGGCGAACAAGCGGTCAATCAACGGAATTTTGGAGAGGACCGGCACCCCGGCTTCCACCTGGGTTTCAGAAATCAGGCGCTGGCCGCCGGTCATCAATGTGCCGCGGTCGGGAATCGAGACCGAAGTGCGGATTTGCGTCAATTCCAATTCCGGAGTCTCAATCACACCCAATACGATGCCGGTATCAAGGGTGTCGCTGCTGCCTCCAAGCAAGCCGCCGACGCCGCCGTTGTTGTTGACATTGTTATTTTGAGGACGGGCGGAACGGATTTCCAACTGGCGGATGGGGTCTTTCAGGTTTGCCAAGCTGGGACGCAGGGTCAGGGTCACATAGCGGCGGTCCGCAGAGGCCGTGCCTTCCACATCCAGCACCACGCCGGCCTGCACCGTGGAAATGGTCGGGGTGGCCGAACCGGTGTTTTGAACCGGGGTCAGGGAAGACACGAAAGATACTTGACGGCCCACCAGCACATAGGCGCGCTGCCCGTTAAAGAAGGTGATGCGCGGGGCGGTCAGAGTGATGCCGGTGCGGTGAGCCTGGGTGGCGGTCACCAACAGGTCCACTTGCAGATCGTTGAGGTAAGAAGCGCCCAATGTCAGGGCTTGGGGCTGCGCGCCACTCGAACTCTTGAACGCTGCTGGGGTCAGCGACCCCGACGGACGGGCAGTCATGCCGGAACCACCGCCGTTTTGGGTGGGGGCATGCCCCTGCTGCACGGAGATGGGCGACAACCCGTTGTTGCCGGGAAGCGTCAGGTCGAGATCGACCCCGAATTCCTCAAGGAAGTTGTTGTCCACAAAGAGAAAGCGGCTTTCAACCGAGATCTGCACCGAGCGGGTCTGGCGGAAAGCTTCAAGCAATTTGGCCAGTGCGCGGTGATTTTCCGGCGTGGTTTTGACCATCAACTGGCTGCGGTAAGAACTGATGACCGACAAATTGTCGTCCCATTCCGAACGGGTGCCCACATGGTCTTTGATCCGGTTGATCAGATCTTCCACCACTTTGTTGTCATCTATCGCATCCGGAGCGGCCGCGGTGTCGCCAAAAATGCTGGCGCCACCACCACCACCGCCGCCGCCGCTGGAGGAAAGCGCGGAAGTCAGGCTGAAATTCGGAGCATCCGTGAATTGCGGGATTTGCACCAGCAAGTCATGGATGTCATAGATGTTTTCAACCGTGTTGTTCTTCAGTTCCTTGCGGGTGGCCACTTTGACGATGCCATTTTCAACGGCATACCCAAGGCGTGATTCCCCCTCAAGGTCGGACGACACGTTCTCCAGCACGATTTTGAGCAACTGGGCGGCGGACACGCGCTTGAGCGGCTGGGTGATCGCACGGTCGCGGCGCACCCCGGCCGTTTCAATGGCGCCCCAAAGCACCACCATGTTGACCCCCGTGGTGTCGCGCACATAATTGAGCGCAGCCTCCAGGCTGTCACCGGTGAATGAAGCGTCGACGATATGCTCATCGAGCAAGTGGCGGGTATTGCGGTCCACATCGGACTCGATCGAAACGCCGGTGGCCGCCGCAATGCGGCGCTGCGACATCTGCGGCCAGTCGGTCGGGTAATTGATCAGATCCGTGTAGGGAATGACTGCTTCGCGGTTCTCCAAGCCCAAGGTAGCGGTGTGATTGGCCTTGTCTTTGAGCAAGCGGTCCGACTCGCGCAGGTAAAGCTCATCGCGCAGGATCTCCGTCAAAAGATCAGCGGCCATGTTGCCGGGGTCCGCAGCCAACGCCTGTTGCGCGGCATTCAATGCTTGGGCGTTTTGGCCGTTGCGCTGCAGGGCGCGGGCGGTCACCAGCAATTGGTTGACCCGGGCGGCTTTGTCGGCGCTGGCTTGGGCGGCGGCATCGCGCTTGGCTCCAAAATCCTTGTCGCGCTGGCCTTCAAGCGTGCGCTGCAGGGAATCCGCATCAATGGATGCGACAAACGCGTTCACTTCGGCCTGCATGGCGTCAAACTCGCTCACGGCAAGCCATTCACGGCCTTGGTTGGCATGGGCGCGGGCCGCACTGGCCATGTTGTTGGCCCCTGCGTAGTCGCGGGCCGCCAAGCGCGTCTTGCCGTCTTCCATATCGGACTTGAATTGGGCGAGCGTGCGCTGGTGTTCGACGTCGTAGCGCATCAGGTCGACCGCCAAGGCGGAGCCGGAATGCTTGGACTGCGCGGACTGCGCCGAGGCCAGTTTGCCCGCAATCACAACATCATCGGGAGCCAAGTCATGGGCCTTGGCATAGCTCTGTGCGGCTTTGGTATACAAGTGTTTGGCCATGGCATCATCGCCGGCCGCGACCAACGCGGCCTGGTCCTGCGAACGGGCATCGGCCAAGGCATCCCCGCCGGCTGGCGATTTGACCGGGGGCTTGACTGCCGGGGCTTCCCCCACCGACGGTTCTTCCTTGGCGGGGGCGACCGCCTCCGCCTTGGCGGGCTTTTCCACCTCGCCCGCGACTGCCGCCACCGCAGGTTTGGGCTCAACGCGCTTGAGCGCGGCGAAGTAAGCGGCGCGGTCGGCTTCGGGCAACTGCAGGGCATCCACGCGCAAAAGCGTCTCGCGTGCTTCCTTCTCGGAGCCGGAATCCAAAAGGGTCATGCCCTTCTTGAAAAGGTCGGCAGAAGAGGGCGCAGCAGCGTCCTGCGCAATCACCAAGGAGGTGGCTCCGGCGACAAGGCCGGCGGAAAGAAGGGTGGCGGCGGCATGGGTGCGGGTGATCAACGCTGAGTCTCCGGAGAGGGGAACTGTGGGTTGTGTGAAAACACGGACGAGGTACCGCTCTTTAATTCCCAAAAAAACAAGGCTTTTCTGGAAGAACGGGGCCTTGCGGCGGACGCCTGCGCGCCCGTCCATAAGGCTATGGGCTGGAAGCATAGGGGGGGGCAAAGCCGACTGCAAGTATTTTTTTTTGTTTTCATTTCCCGTGCATTTGAAAATCCGGGAGCAGTTGCTACAATCCCCCCCCTTCCCTGCCCGGCTTGCGGGCTTTCCCCACTGAATTCCATTCAACCTCAAACATAAAGGCGCCCCCCATGGCCCATAAAAAAGGACAAGGCTCAACCCAAAACGGCCGCGACTCCAACCCCCAGTACCGTGGCGTGAAGCTCTACGGCGGCGAGCAGGCCAAAACCGGCTCAATCATCATCCGCCAGGTGGGCTCCTCGTTCAAGCCCGGCTTCAATGTCGGCATGGGCAAGGATTACACCCTGTTTGCACTCACCCCCGGCACCGTGGAGTTCCAGGGCCGCAAGGTGCATGTGCGCCAGCCCGCCTGAATATCCGACTCCCGCATGAAACGACCGGACGCCACGGCGTCCGGTTTTTTCGTGTAAAAACCCTTCGGCCGGGCACGTTCCGCCCGGCCTTCCCCCGCCATTTTCCCGCCGCCCATGATCATTGATTCCGCCATTATCGAAGTCCGCTCCGGCCCCGGTGGAGATGGCGCCGTGTCCTTCCGCCGTGAAAAAGGCATCTCCAAGGGCGGCCCCTACGGTGGCGACGGCGGTCGCGGCGGCGACGTGGTCCTGCTGGCCGACCCGGAGGTGGAAACCCTGCTCGACTTCTCCGGACGCCACCACTGGAAAGCGCAAAACGGCGAAAAAGGCGGACGCAAAGGCATGCACGGGGCGGCCGGCGCCGACCTTGTCGTGCGCGTGCCGGTGGGCACCCAGGTGTACGAGGAATCCGCCCGCGGCGAATTGCCCAAAGAAGTTTCGCCCGACACCGACATCGACGCCTTTTTGGATGAAATCTTCCTCAGCGGCTCCGAACGGGCCGCCATCCATGCGCCGACGCCGGATTCCAAACCCACCGGCAACCTGATCATCGACATGAACACCCCGGGCATGCGCTTTGTCATCGCCAAGGGCGGCAAGGGCGGCCTTGGCAACAAAGCCTTCAAAACCTCCACCCACCAAACCCCGCGTGAAGCCGAGCCGGGCGGCGTGTACGAGGAAAAACGCCTGCGCCTGGAGCTCAAACTGGTGGCCGACGTGGGTCTGCTTGGCAAACCCAACGCCGGCAAAAGCACCTTTCTGTGCCGCGTGTCCAAGGCCACGCCCAAGATCGCGGACTACCCCTTCACCACGCTGCGTCCGCATCTTGGCATCGCCGAAGTGGGCGCCGGGCAGGACGGCTCCGGCGCGCGCCGCCTGGTGGTGGCCGACATGCCGGGCCTGATTGAAAACGCGCATCTGGGCGCCGGCTTGGGGCACCGCTTTTTGCGCCATGTCGAGCGCACCCGCGTGCTGCTGCACGTGCTCGAGCATGCGCCAAGCGACGGCTCGGACATCCTCAAAAACTACAAGGCCATCCGCACCGCCCTCAAGGGCCACGATGCCGCCTTGGCCCAAAAGCCGGAGATCATCGTCCTTTCCAAAAACGACCTGCTGACCCCGGACCAAGAATCCAAACTGGTCCAGAAACTGCTCAAAGCGACCAAAGCCAAGAAAATCCTCTCCATGTCCGCGGCCACCGGTGAAGGCGTGCGCCAGGTGCTGGAAGAATGTTGGAAGGTCTGCGAATCCCACAAACGTCAGGAAGCCGCGGAGGCGGCCGGTGAAGAGGGCTTGGGCTGGTCCAACACCCCCACCCAGGCAGCCGATCCGGCCCGCGCCCAGCAGCGCGCCCTGCGCGCCATCAACAAGGCCATGAAGAAACCCGAAAAAGTGGGTGCCAAAAAAGGCGTGCCCAAGGTGAAAAAAGTCAATGCTGGCAAGGGCGCCAGCAAGAACACCCGCAAATCGGCCAAGAAGCCGGCAAAGAAGCCGGCCAAAAAGAAGTGACGCACGCGTT
Source organism: uncultured Phycisphaeraceae bacterium (assembly GCA_964556215.1). Lineage (GTDB taxonomy): Bacteria > Planctomycetota > Phycisphaerae > Phycisphaerales > Phycisphaeraceae > CANIYR01. The sequence continues at coordinate 41,497 of CAZKVP010000007.1, read as the reverse complement.
CGCAGGGGATGAAAAGCCGTAGACGTGCCGGCGCCGCCGCTGCCGGGCATGGCGTTTTCCCTTACGATTTCGCTCTTTTCCACATTTTCGCCTCATCACTGCTTCCGAATTGCCCCCATGGCCCTGCTTTCCATCGCCAATGTCGCCCACTCCTTTGAAGACCGCCCGATTTTCGACGGCGTCAACCTCACTTTGAACGAGGGCGAGCACATCGGGCTGGTCGGGGTCAACGGCTGCGGCAAATCGACCCTGCTCAAGATGGTGGCGGGCGTGGGCGATTTGGGCAAGCCGCTGGAAGGCCAGATCCAGGTCACCAAGGGCTGCACGGTCGGTTACCTGCACCAGGACCACAAATTCGACCCCGAAAAAACCCTGTTCGAGGAAACCCTGGGCGCCTTTGCGCACATCGAGGAATCCTATGACCGCCTGGGCGAAATCGCCGAACTGCTGGCCACCGCCAACGACGAGGAAATGGCCAAACTGCTGGCGGAATACGAGCAGGTCGAGTCGATCATCGCCGCCAACGACGGCGGCTCCTACGAGCACAAGGCCCACCAGGTGCTGGCCGGCCTTGGCATCCCCATATCCGCCCACGACGTCAAGTGCAAGGACCTCTCCGGCGGCCAGCGCGCCCGCGTGGCTTTGGCGCAACTGCTCATCACCTCGCCCGACATCCTGCTGCTTGACGAACCGACCAACCACCTGGACATCGCCGGCCGCCAATGGCTGGAGGACTTCCTGGTCAATTACAAGGGCGCGGTCATTTTGATCAGCCACGACCGCTGGCTGCTGGACCGCTGCGTGTCGAAAATCTACGAGATGGAACGCGGCAAGTTGGTGGAATACCCCGGCAACTACACCAAGTTCCGCGAGCTGCGCGTGATGCGCCTCAACGACCTCAAGCGCATCTACGACAAGCAGCAGGAGAAGATCAAGAGCGAGCAGGCCTTCATCGACAAATTCCGCGCCGGCCAGCGCGCCTCGCAGGCCGCCGGCCGCGAAAAGCGTTTGGTGCGTTTCAAGGACGAAGAAACCTTCGAACTGCCGCCCGAACTCAACACCATGAAGTTGCAACTGCTGCCCAAAAAGCGCAGCGGCGACCAGGTGATCCAGGCCGAAAACATCAGCGTCGCCTATGAGGGCCGCACCCTGTTCCAGGATTTCTCCATCTCCGTCAAACGCGGCGACCGCATCGGCATCCTGGGCCCCAACGGCGCCGGCAAATCCACCATCGTGCGCGTGCTCATCGGCGAACAGCACCCCTCCACGGGCACCACCCGCCTAGGCTCGCAGGTGGATGTGGGCTGGTTCCGCCAGAGCCACGACCACCTGCCGCCGGAAACCAACCTGGTCGAGTACATCCGCCAGCACACCGTCAGCCAGACCGACCAGGAAGCCCGCGACATCGCCGGCGCCTTCCTCTTCAGCGGCGACGACCAGAAGAAGATGATCAAGTTGCTCTCCGGCGGCGAGCGCGCCCGCGTGATGATGGCCACGCTGATGACCGAGGGGCACAACCTGATGGTGCTCGACGAGCCGACCAACCACCTGGACATCCCCAGCGCCGAGCGGCTGGAAGAAGCCCTGCGCGGCTACACCCAATCCAAGGTCGCCTACTCCGACGCCGGCAAAACCGGCGGCGAAGGCACCCTCATCCTCATCACCCACGACCGCATGCTGCTGGACAACCTGGTCAACCAGCTGATCGTGTTCGACGGCGAGGGTGGCGTCAAATTGTTCCTTGGCAACTACAGCGACTACATGGCCGCCACCGGCAACAAACTGGTGCTCGACGGTGATGAGGCCGCCAAGGACAAGAAGAAAAAACTGCCGCCACCGGCCAAAAAAACGGCGCCCGGCCCCAGCCTGCCCCCACCGCCGCCGAGCCCGATGGTGCACAAACCCAGCCTCTCGCCCAACCGCCCCACCGGCCAATCTCCCGGCAAGAAGAACAAAGCCATGGGCGGCATGCCACTGGAACGGCTGGAGGCGCGCATCACGGAGTTGGAAGCCCAAAAATCCGCGATCGAGGCGCAAATGGCCAACCCCGAAACCTACAAGAACCAAACCAAATTCACCGCCCTGCTCGCCGAACAGGAAAAAGTGGCGGATGAATTGGCCGGTCTGAATGAAGAATGGTCCGGCCGGTAAAACTGGCTGCGCGGACAAAAACAAAGCGGGGGAAGCGAATGCCTCCCCCGCTTTGTTTTTTGCCGGTTGCGTTGCTGCGGCTCAGTCGCTTTCCAGTTTGAATTTTTCCCGGGGTTTTTGGCCCTGCGGTGCGTCTTTGGAAGCGTCTTTGGAGACCAGTGAGGATTCTTCGCGGATGGCCCTGACCCGCGGCGCCTCCAGCGCGGGCGGCTCATAGAAATAAGTCTGGGGCTGCCAGCCCCACTGCACCTTCCAGGGCCGGCGGTAATAGGGTTCCCACAGGTAATGAACCGAGGCCGGATCCAGTTTGGCCGACGCCAGCCATGCGCCCCATTGGCGCGCGTCATAGGGATCCCCGATCTTGGCGTCCGGCCCGGCGATGGCCGCCAGCGAGCGGCGGGCGTACCAAGCCACTGAAAAAGAGGGATCCTCCAACGCATCCATCAGCGCCCGCATGGAGAGCTCGCTTGAATATTGGCCCAGGGCGTCAGCCGCCATCGAACGCACATCCACCTGTTCGTCGCCGAGTAGTTTGATCAGGCCGCTTTGCGCCTTGGTCCACGCCTCGCCCCCGGCAGGCAGGCGCAACTTGCGCAACGCGTCGGCCACCGCCAACCGCACGCCGACATCTTGATCCGCCAACAACGGCAACAAGGCCAGTGCATCGTCCGCGCCGCCGTGGTCGCCCAGGGCACGCACCGCCGCCTGGCGCACGCCGGCGTCGGCATCCGTCAGACCGTATTGGATGTAAACCCGGCGGTACAGCGGCTCGCCGCCGAAATCCCTGTCGCTCAAAAAGCCCACCGCCTTGCGCCGGGTGTCCGGATTGTTGGAGGTGATGAGCGATGCGACGGCCTCCTTGGCCGACGGCGTGTCCTCCATCTCCAGCATGCCGTCAATAATGGCCGGCCCCTCGCAGCCGGCAACCGCCGCAAGGCAAAGCGCAAGGGGCAGGGCGCGACGAATGTTAAACAAGGGGGTACGTGGCATGAAGCGGGGATTGTAGGCAGCATCCGGCAACAACGGGCGGGCCCGCATCTACGCCTTGGCGCGGCAGGCCGGGCCGGGGGATCACTTGCCCTCGCGCAGCCATTCGACCTTGCCACCCTCGCGGTAAGGCGCGCTTTCATTGGTGCGCACCCAGTGGGCGCCGGCCCCTTGGCGCGGATCCGCAAGCATGATGTGCAGGGTGTCGCGACTGTTGTCGATGTCGGGGCTGAGCACGACTTCGCCGGTGTTGGTCACCCGCCACGTGCCCCCCCCCAATGGATCGGGGCTGCCATTGGCCCTGAACCCCTTGTACGTTTTCATCTGACCGGTATTGGCCAGCAGGTAATAGCCGCAGACCTTGCCGTTTTCCTTGCGCACCCATTTTCCCAGCATCAATTTGGGCACATCTTCGGGCACAATGGCGGCCGCCGGCGCTTCTTCCGGCACGGCCGCCGGCGCAAGGACGGATGCCCCCGCCGACACCCCGGCCGCCGGAGCGATGGCCGGCTCCTTCTGCGGCAGTGCGCCATTCCCGGCGGCAGGCACAGGCTTGTTCCCGCCCGGAGCCTCCTCTTCACTTGCGCCCACCTCGGCATCCAAGGCTTGGCGGCAGGCGGCCAATTGGCCCGCCAGGGTGTTTTTTTTACCCGCCAACGCCGCCAAACCCGCGGTGTCATTTTCGCGCCTGGCCGCCGCTTCTTCCGCCGCCAAAATATCCACAGCCCGCGCACACGCCCTCAATTTCGCGCGCAGGTGCCTGATTTGGGCCTGTTTGAATTCCGCATCGGCCGCGGCATTGGCGGCGGCCAAAGCCTGTTCCACCTTGGCCACGCGCGGATTTTCCTTGCTGAAAATGGCCTCACCGGTGATGTCGGCGGCAAAAGCCCCGCCCGCCAGTGCCATGCCTGCCAGCAATGCTGCCACGGATTGAATAGACCTTGTTTGCATTTGCGTCTCGAAAAATGAAAATGGATGTATGTCGGGTGCCGAATCGGCCGGAATGATAGCATGCGAATCAATTACCCATCCGCCGAAGTGTATCTCCCGCTGGAATTTTATCACACCCGCAGCTGCATCAATGAAAAACTCCCACCTTGCGGCGGGAGTTTCCAGTGAACCCAACGGGATTTGAACCCGTGTTACTAGGATGAAAACCTAATGTCCTGACCAGGCTAGACGATGGGTCCGACTTGCTTGTAAAGTTGGAGCGGACGCCCCGGCGGTCAATCGAGGGGCGCGGATTGTAGCAACCCGAAAAAGTCTTGCAAGTCGGCCTTTTCTCTGGCAAAAACCCCGCCCACGGGCTGGATTTCAAAGGGCACCTGCCTACAATGGCCGCCCCATGAACAACCTCCCCACCGAAAAAGTCGTCATCATCGGTTCCGGCCCCGCCGGCTGGACCGCCGCCATCTACGCCGCCCGCGCCAACCTGCAACCCCTGATGTTCCCCGGCCGCGCCGCCGGCAAGGATCTGCTGCCCGGCGGCCAGTTGATGTTCACCGGCGAGGTGGAGAATTTCCCCGGCTTCCCGCACGGCATTTCCGGCCCCGACCTGATGCAGGCCATGTTCGGCCAAGCCATGCGCGTGGGCACCCGCGTCGTCACCGACGATGGCGTGCAGAGCGAGGCGGAGGTGACCGGCGGCCTGTTCTCGATGTTCCAGAATGTGGCCTCGGTGGACCTCTCCAAGCGCCCCTTCCATGTCAAGGGCGACAACGGCTTTGAATGCCTGGCTGAAACCGTCATCATCGCCACCGGCGCCAAAGCCAACTGGCTGGGGCTGGACAACGAAATCCGCCTGGCCCAGTCCGGCGGCGGCGTCTCCGCCTGCGCCGTGTGTGACGGCGCCATGCCGATGTTCCGCAACCAGGAGTTGGCCGTGGTTGGCGCCGGCGACAGCGCGGTGGAAGAAGCCACCTACCTCACCAAGTTTGCCAGCAAGGTCCACCTGCTCGTGCGCCGCGGCGAAATGCGCGCCAGCAAGATCATGCAGGACCGCGCCAAGAACAACCCCAAAATCCAGTTCCACTGGCACACCGAGGTGCTGGATGTGCAGGGCGACAAGACCATCACCGGTTTGAAGGTCGTCAACAACCAGACCAAGGCCGAGTCGGTGCTGCCGGTCAAGGGCTTCTTCCTGGCCATCGGCCACACCCCGATCACCCAATTCTTGAACGGCCAGTTGCCCACCGACGACAAGGGCTACCTGCTGCTCAAAGACCCCTACCGCTCCACCACCGACATCGAAGGCTGCTTCGTCGCCGGCGATGTGGCCGACCATGTGTACCGCCAGGCGGTGACCGCCGCCGGCATGGGCTGCAAGGCCGCGCTGGATGCGGAGCGGTTTTTGGCGGAGCATGGCGTGCACTAAGGAGGGTCGGCTTTAGCCGGCCATAAACATCATCAAGAAAAAAGCCAAGGGGCAGGCGGAAATTTTCTGCCTGCCCCTTGGCTTTTTTTTGTCCGCCATCTTAGGCCGGCTAAAGCCGACCCTCCTTTGCCATTTGCGCCTTCACCAAGTGCAAACACATCTCAGGCGTGGCATCCATCGGCAATTCCATCGGCTTGCCGCCGACCGTGAAGCGCCGCACATGGGCGGCGCGGTCGCGGCGGACATCTTTCACTTCGATGGCGTGGGAAGCGAAGAAAGCGGTGAATTCGGCGGTGGTGGCGTAGTGGGGCATGGGGAGGAAGATTATCCGTTAGTCACTTTTACTCCCCCACCCGCCCGACAGACTCCTCCATCTCCCGCTCCGTCACCTCCCGCAACACGACGACTTCCGTTCCTTGGGCGTCATAACCAAACTGAATGCCGCCGCCCTGTGGCGTGAGCTCATAGCAGCCAAACTTGCCGTCCGTGGTTTCGCTGGTCGGCAGTGTGGGCTCCCCGAATGCCTGAAACAACAACTGTTCGACCGCCTCATAGTCTTCACGCGGCAACCGGATGACCACCCCGTATTGATCTTCGGAAAAACGCCACGGGCCGGCAATGACAGGCATATCTTCGGCGATGATCGGCTTGCCGCCACACGCCGTGGCCCGCTGCAAAATGAATAAGCCGGCATCGCCGCTGCCCGCTTTGAATTGCATGTGATGGCTGGTGGCGCAACTGCCAAGCAAGATGAAAAAGAGCACGGTCAAGGGGAGGATTGGTTGCATGTTCACCCTGTTTGATATTGGTATCTCCAGCCACCGCAGCCGAATACGCCCGCATCATCCAGCCTTGGGCGAAGCAAGTCAACCCCCACCGCCCGATTTAACGGGTGCCACGGGCAGCGCAACTTCCTGCTCGCTGTTCATATCCACCGCCAACGCTTGGCGCGAGCCATCGGCCGCCGTGCGCACGGTATAGCGCCACACGGGGGCTGCTTGACCGTCCTCCAACAACAAAGCCCCCGGCTTGCCCGCACATGCGGCAAGCCCAAGGGCCATCACGACCGACAGCAGCGTTTTCATCATCCACGCACTCTACCACCGGATGCCGTTACTTATGCATGCCAAACACCCGCCGCGTGAAGTGCGGATTTTTCTGCGGGTCGCCCGCTTGGGATTGGGTGAGTGCGGGAATGGCAATGCCAAGGATGACAAACACCACCGCCACTGCGATCGCCGCCAAAAAGAGGAGGACTTCCGTCATGGCTGACTCCTTGAAAATGAGTGGGAAACAGAACGGATCAAACGATCCATCCGTGCCTCCATTTTACCCCCGCACCTGGCAACCCCTGTTTTTATTTTTCTTTGATCCGGTAAACCGCCGCCACCATGGCATCTACCGTGGCGGGCGCATTTTCCTGATGCATCACCCGCTCGACCCAGTCCACCGCGCCGACCGGGTTTTCACCCAGCGCCACCAAAGCCGCCACCGCGTCGCGCGACAGGGCGCGGGTTTGCGCCCCGGCGGTGGGCGCGCCGGCAGAAGCCGCCGCCGTTTTCTTGCCTTTGGCCGGCGTCAGCGTGACAATCTGGCCCGGCACTTGCGCCTCGGCCCCTCCCAAAAAGCGCTCGACCTTGTCGGCCAATTCCAGCACGATGGTCTCCGCCATTTTCTTGCCGATTTCCGGCAGGGCTTGCAGCATTTTGGCATCCTTCTCCGCGATGGCGGCGGCGATGTTGGCCGGGGCCATCGCCAAAACCTTGAGCGCCTTTTTGGGGCCGATGCCCTGCACCGTGGTCATCAATTCAAAAAACGCCCGGTCGGAGCGGGTCAAAAAACCGGCCATGCGCGGAATGAAGGTGGAGCCCTGGTTGGGGCTTTCCAAAAACTCGATGGTGTACAGCGTGATCGGCTTGCCGATGCCCGCCGCGAGGCGGTGGGCGGCAAAGGTCGGCAGCATGACTTCATGCGCCACCCCGGTCGAGAGTTCGACCAGGGCGGTGGTGCCTTCCAAATCAAGCAGCGTTCCATGGATGCGGGCGATCATGGCGGCATCTTAACGAGCCCTGAGCGCAAGCTCAGGGGGAACGCAAGCACTGTGGAACATTGGCGTGGCCTACCCACACAAGGGGATGCCCAAGGGCCATTTCCCTGAGCTTGCGCTCAGGGCTCGTCATCTTTCATACCAATGCCCGCAAAATTTCTTCCAGCGGATGCCCCACGGGAACACCGCCAACACCAGCATGCGGCCGCCGGTCTTCCACGGCCGGTCCAACTTGCGGCTGGAGGTCGCCATCGGCGGCTCCTGGATGATCGCCATGCGCAAGTTTCTGCCTTCCACCCGGCCCCAGGCCCGCAGTTTCTGGCCCAGCCAGATCTCCTCCGAGGCGTAGACGGTTTCGGGGAAGCCTTCCGCCGCTTCAAAGGCGTCGCGGCGGCAGAACAAAAAGCAACCGGCCGGCAGGCCGCGCCAGCGCGAAAAGCCGTTCCACAGCCATTGCACCAGGCGGAAGGTCGGCGGCGGCGGCGGCTCCATCTTGATGCGCGCGCCGCCGCCGACGGCAACGCCATCGGCAAGCAGCGCCAGCGCCGCGCCGAGCAATTCCGGCGAAGGATGCGAGTCGGCGTCCACGAACACCAACGCCTCCACTTTCAACGCCGCCGCCAAACGCGCGCCGGCGTTGCGGGCTTTGGCAATCTGGTTGACCGGTTCGAACACCACTTGCGCCCCCAGGGCCGCCGCGACCGCCCCGGTCCGGTCGCTGGAATTGTTGTCCACCACGATCAGTTCGCCGGCAAAGCCCGCAGGCGTCACTTGCGCCATGGCGGCCTTGATCTTGGGCAGGGTTTCGGCCAGCACGGCTTCTTCGTTCCAGGCCGGGATGATCAGGGCATAGCGCATGGGTGAATCGTACGATACGCCCATGCAACTCGACTTCAACACCCTCAGTCACGCCCAGTCCTACAAAATCCTGTGCGCCCTGGTGGTGCCACGCCCGATCGCGCTGATGACCACGCTGGACGCGCAGGGCCGCGTGAATGCGGCGCCGTTCTCTTTCTTCAATGTGCTGGGCGCCTCGCCACCGATCATCGGCTTCGCCCCGGGCAACCGCGACGATGGTTCGCCCAAGGACACGCCCGCCAACCTCGCGGTAAACGGCGAATGCGTGGTGCATCTGGTGGACGAAGCCATCGGCCAAGCCATGGCCAATTGCGCCTGGCCGTACCCGCCGGGCGAAAGCGAATTGCCGCACGCCGGCTTCACCACCATGCCCAGCCACGTGGTCAAGCCACCGCGCATCACCGAGGCGCAAGTGGCGCTGGAGTGCCGAGTGCTGGACACCCGCCATTACGGCCACAACCGGCTGGTCATCGCGCAGATCCTGTGCGGGCATGTGCGGGACGGCCTGCTCAACCCCGAGAACTTGCGCCTGAACCCCGGCGTGTGGGCGCCGATCGGGCGGATGGAAAGCCCGGGCGGCTATTGCCGGACGACGGACAAGTTTTCGATGTTGCCGGAAAAAAAGTAGACGCAGCGGCCCTGCTGGGCGGACCGCGAGCTTTAGCTCGCAATCCGTCCAGCATCCACAGCCTTGCGAGCTAAAGCTCGCGGTCCGCCCAGCAGGCCACCACTCACACCACCACGCTCACCGGCGCATGGTCCGAAATCTCCAGCGCCGCCTGCCGCCCGATCGAAGCGCAAGTGAATGAAGCGCCCGCCTTGGCGTTACCCAGCAGATAATCAATCCGCCACCCGCGGTTGCTGGCCCGCGCGCCGCCACGGTTGCTCCACCACGAATACGGGCCGTGCTTGGCCGGGTCGATGCCCTCGCCCGCAACGCCAAAACGGCCGGTGACGGCGACCATATCTTGTTTCGCCAAAGCTGAATCAAAATCCTCACGCACGAAATCGCGCCAGCCAAGGGCGACCAGTTCCTCCATCCACTTGCGCTCATGCGGCAAAAAGCCGCTGGTTTCCTCGTTGCTCTTGGCATGAAAGATGTCGCGGGCCGTCATGGCAATGTTGAGGTCGCCGCCCAGCACCACCGCATGTTTGCACTTCAATTGCGCCTCGCCCCACGGGCGAAATTGCGCCATCCATTTTTCCTTCTCCACCTGGCGCGCCTCGCCGGAAGAACCGCTGGGCAGGTAGATGCTCGCCACCTCCACCCCGCCTTTGCCGCCGATGCGGGCGCGCAAGACCCGGCCTTCTTCATCGGCATGTGAATCAGACAAACCCGTGCCCAGAATCTCCATCGGCTCGCGGCTCCAGATGGCGGTGCCCGCATACCCCGGCTTTTGCGCCGGATTCCACGCCACATGCCAGCCTTCCGGGGCCTGCCATTCTTTGGGCAGTTGGTCGACAGTGGCGCGCACTTCCTGGAGCAGGAGCACATCAGGCTTGATTTCATCCAAGTGGCGGGCGAAGCCCTTGCGGATGGCGGCGCGCAGGCCGTTGACGTTCCAGGTGGTGATTTTCATGGGTGCGGAACTATAGTTCATCCCATCGTTTTTCTTGTGCAAACGGGAGGTAAAACTGCTCTAATTCGCCCCCTCACGTTGTCGTTTTCCTTTCATTTGATTTGGCCGACCCTCCCCACCCATGCAAACCCTCCCCCTCAAATACGGCTGCAACCCCAACCAAAAACACGCCCAAATCATCTTTGAAGGCGCCGGCGACTGCCCGATCAAAATCGTCAACGGCAACCCGAGCATGATCAACCTGCTCGACGGCATCCGCGGCTGGCAGTTGGTGCGCGAGTTGCGCCTGGCCACCGGCAAGCCGGCGGCGGCCTCCTACAAACATGTGTCGCCAGCCGGGGCGGCGGTGGCCGGGGACATCACCCCTGAATTCCTCAAAGCCCACTTGTATGCCACGCCCGAAGGCGGCTTCTCGCCGTTGGCCAGCGCCTACGCCCGCGCACGCTCCTCCGACCGCTCGGCCAGTTTCGGCGATTTCGTGTGCCTGTCCGACACGGTGGACAAAGCCACCGCGCTGCTGCTTAAGACCGAAGTCTCCGACGGCATCATCGCCCCCGGCTACTCGCCCGAAGCGTTGGAGATCTTGAAGTCCAAGAAAAAAGGCGCCTATGTGATTTTGCAGATGAACCCCGATTACACCCCACCGGCCATCGAGCACCGGGTGGAATTCGGCATCAAGTTGGAGCAATCCTTCAACGATTACCAGGTCAAGCCGGAACTGTTCACGCAGATCTCCAGCGCCAACAAGGACCTGCCCGGCAATGTCATGGAAACCTTGCTGGTGGCCACCATCACCCTCAAGCACACCCAGAGCAACACCATTTGCGTGGCGCAAAACGGCCATGCCATCGGCATCGGCGCCGGCCAGCAAAGCCGCATCGCCTGCACCCGGTTGGCCTGCGCCAAAGCGGACCTGTGGCTGCTCAAGCAGCACCCCAAAACCCTGGCCCTCAAACTCAAGGCCGATCTGCCCAAGCCAGACCAGGTCAACACCCTGGATTTGTTCGTGCGCTGGCAGGAATTGAGCGACGCCGAAATGGCGCAAGTGGCGGCCGGCATTGACGGCTCCTTCACCCCCATCACGCCGGCCGAACGCAAGGCGTTCTTGGCCGGGCGCCAAGGGGTGGTGCTGTCGAGCGACGCCTTCATCCCCTTCCGCGACAATCTGGACCGTGCGGCGGCCAGCGGGGTCAAGTTCGTGGCCCATGCCGGCGGCAGCGCCCGCGACGAAGTGGTGATTGAAGCGGCGGACCAGCACCAGATGGTGCTGATTCAGCACGGCGTGCGGTTCTTTTTGCATTAATTTCTTGGCCAAACGGGCATTCGGCTTTATGCTTTCGCTGATGTCCCCCCTCGCCGCCATTGACCCAAAAAACCAACTTCACGGCGCCCTGTTGCTCATGAGCATCATCACCTTGGGGCTGCTTGGCATTGGCATGGTGGTGGGGTTGGGCGTTACCCGCCGCCGGCACTGGGCCCGCTTGAAAGAGGAACACCGCAAGCAAGCAGCCACCCCCGAAGTGGATCCATGGGAAGAAGCCGGCCGGCGCATGCAGGTGCCAAGCAAAGACATGACCGATGAAGACATGGCGGATGAAAATGCGCCTGACCCGGAAAAAAACGACGAATTCACCCCGCTTTGAACTGGCAACGGCCGGTGCCGGCGCAGTATTCGCATTCTTCTTCCTGCCCGCCGGTTTGCTTCAGGCAATGCTCGACCCGGCTTTCGATCAAATCCGCCATCAACGGGTGCAGGCCGATGGGCGCCGACACCAAAAAAGGCACGCCGCCGCAGGCTTTTGACGCGGCCGCCGCCAACGCGGGGATGTCTTTGTGCCAGTGCTTGCCCGGCGCCAGGAAGTAGGGCACCACCACCACTTTGCCCGCGCCGCGGGCCACGCATTTGGCAAAGGCGGTGGCGATCAGCGGCTCGCAGATTTCCATGTGGGCCGGCTCGACGATGGCATACGGCTTGGTGGCGGCGAACAGCGCTGCAAAATCCTCCAGCACGCGGTTGGATTCGCCACGGGTCGAGCCGTGGTCCACGATCACCAAACCCAGGGTTGCGTTGTCGTTCATGGGGCGAATGGTAGCGGCTCCTCCCCCGTGCGGGGCGCGGCGCTACCCTACCGCCATGCAAACCCTTGACTGCCATGTCCACCTCATCGGCGACGGCTCCGAAAATTCCGGATGCTGGGTCAGCACCCCCACCCTGTGGAAAAAAGCCATGGCGCAGGCCATGCTCCACACCGGCAAAATTCCCCGCCAAGCGTTGCATGGCAAACAAATGGACCGGCTCTACCGCGAAACGCTGCTCAAACACCTCGATGGCAGCGGGCTCGACGGCCTGGTGCTGCTGGCCCAGGACCTGCCCCACGACGACCACGGCGAGCCGATGGCCGGCGGCAGTTTTTATGTGCCCAACGATTATTTGTTCCGCGTGTGCGCCGAGCGGCCGGGCCAACTGATTCCGGCCTGTTCCATCCACCCGGCGCGCAAAGACGCCCTTCAGGAATTGGACCGCTGCATTGAACGCGGGATGAAGGTGCTCAAACTGCTGCCCAACTGTTTGAATGTGCATTGCTCGGATGAGAAGTTGCGCCCGTTCTGGCAGCGGATGGCCGAGGCGAAAATCGTCTTCCTCTGCCACACCGGCGGCGAAACCTCGGTGCCGGTGTTGTCAGCAAAAGACGCCTCGCCGGAAACCATGCGCCTGCCCCTGGAATGCGGTGTCACCTGCATCGCCGCCCATGGTGCCGGCCGCTCGATGTTCTTTGACCCGGATTACACCGCGCTGCTCTTGACGATGTTCAAGCAATATCCGCATCTGTACTGCGACAACTCGGCCCTGTGCAGTCCGCTGCGCTGCCGCACCGTCAAGCACCTGCTCACGCCCGAAGTCCTGCCGCGCGTGATCCATGGCAGCGACTGGCCGATCCCGGTCAGCGGCATCGGACCATGGGTTTTTGATTTGATCACCTCGGCGGAATGGCTGATGGGCCTGCGCGAACCCAACCCGATCAAACGGGATGTGGTTTGGAAAAAGGCGATGGGATTTGGGGCGGAGACGTTTACGCGATTGTCTGCGCTATTGGCGAAATGACCCTTTGGCTTGTCGGGGGCGGGGAATGGCTTTGCCATTCCCCGCCCCCGACAAGCCAACCGCTTCATTCCGCTTCTTGCGTCTCATACCCCGGCACCTCCACCCCCGCCGCGTCCTCCCGCTCCAAACGCGCGACGCCCTCCAGCCAATACGACCGGAATTCCTCCGCCGTTTTCATCGGCTGCACCGAACGGCGAAGCAACGACCACGGCTGCAAATGCGCCGAATACTTGGCGGTGCGGAAACGGATCATGTTGATCGCCGTGCGCTCGTCGCGGTAGGCAAGCAGCAGGTCGAAATGCTTGAGCACCAGCCGCGCCCGCTCGGCCCTTGGCAAGGGCGGCGGCAATTTGCCCTTTTTCATGTAATAGGCGATGTCGCGGAAGATCCACGGCCGGCCCATGGCCGCGCGGGCCACCATCACGCCGTCGCAGCCGGTTTCATCGAACATTTTTTTGGCGAACATCGGGCTGACCACATCGCCGTTGCCAATCACCGGAATTTGCGGGTGGTGCTTTTTCACCGACGCCACCGCGCGGCGGATGCCCTCCAGGCGCACACTGGGCATGAAACGCATCTCGGTGGTGCGGCCATGCACGGTGATGCCGGCCACACCCGCATCGCACAGGGCCGGCGGCAAGGTGTCGACAATCAATTGCGAATCGTCCCAGCCCAGGCGGATTTTGCAGGTGACGGGAATGTTCACCGCATCCACCACCACTTTGGCCACCGCCACCGCCGCCATCGGGTCGCACAGCAATTTTGAACCGCCGTTCTTCTTGGTGACCTTGTCCACCGGGCAGCCCATGTTGATGTCAATGGTCGCCGCGCCATGCGCCTGCGCCCAGCGCGCGGCCTCGGCCAAAATATGCGGCTCGGCGCCGTAGAGCTGCATCGACACCGGTTTTTCATCCGGGTGGGTGGCGCTCATCCACAGGGCCTTGTCCGACTCCTTGAGTATGGATTGCGGGCAAAGCAACTCGGTGCAGGTCAGGCCCACCGCGCCATAGGTGCCGTCGCCGGCGTCCAGCGCGCCGCCGACATCCTGCGCTTCGCATGGCACCCCCCGGACCGATTTGATGACCAACCGGTTGGCCAGGTCAAAATAGCCGGCGACGGGCGCCAGAAACAGGTTGGTTGCAAGTTCGACGGAGCCGATGCGCAGCATGGCTTATTTCCTGCGGGCGTCCTTGGCGTCGCGGGCGGCGATCTCGGCGTTGCGCTCCTTGCGGTCGTCTTTGACCTTCTGCGCCTTGAGTTCGTTGAGCTGCAAAAAATGCTTGCGCGCTTCACCGGCCAGGTAAAAGGAGCCGGTGATCAGGATCAGGTCCTCGCGGGCCACCGCGCGGGCGGCCAGCTTGAGCGCACCCTGCAGGGACGGGGCATCCTGGGCCATCTTGCCGGAGATTTCGGCGAAATCCTTGTGCAGCTGCACTTCACTCACCGCGCGCGGGCTGCTCTTGGCCTGGGTGAAGATCACCTTGTCGGCGCCCACGGCGATCTGCTCCAGCATGCCCTTGATGTCCTTGTCGGCGGCGCAGGCGAAGATCATGACCATCGAGTCGTACGGCACATGCGCGCCGATGGACTTGACCAGGGCCGCGATCGAGGCCGCGTTGTGCGCGCCGTCAATGATGACCTTGGGGTGGTTCCACACCTCCTCCATGCGGCCCATCAGCTTGGTGGTGGCCAGGCCTTCAACCACCTTGCCCTCCTCGAAATTGAAGCCGTGGTCGCGCAGTTTGTCGAGCGCGCACAGGGCCAGGCCGCAATTGAGGGCCTGATGCTCGCCCTTGAGGGGCACGGCCAGATGCTCAAACTTGGTTTTTTCGGTCAAGAGCGACACCCGCATGTGGGGGCCCAACTCCTTGCTGGCCTCGAAGCGGCAGGAGAAATCCAATTCCTTGCCGCAGACTTCGACCTTGGTGCCGGCCGCTTCGGCCGCTTCGCGCAGGACCGCCTCCACCTCGGGCGTCTGGTCCACGGTGATGGCGGGCACGCCCTTTTTGAAGATGCCGGCTTTTTCACGGGCGATTTCCGGCAGGGTCTTGCCCAGCACGTTCATGTGATCGTAGGAAATCTGCGTGATGAGCGACACCAGCGGGGTGACGATGTTGGTGGCATCCAAGCGGCCGCCCAAGCCGGCCTCGAGCACCACCACATCCACCGCCTGATCCGAGAAATACTGCAGGGCCGAAGCCGTCATGATCTCGAAGAAGGTGAGGTGACCCTTGAGCTTGGGCTCAAGCTTGGCGATGTCGCGGAAAATCTCGGTCAGGTCGTTCATCGCCACTTCGGCGGTGTTGATGCTGATGCGCTCGCGCAGGTCCATCAGGTGCGGCGAGGTGTACAGGCCCACCGAATAGCCGCAGCCCTCGAGCATGGCGGCCAGCATGGCGCAGGTGCTGCCCTTGCCCTTGGTGCCGGCCACATGCACGCACTTCACGTTGTGCTGCGGGTTGCCCATCAGTTTGAGCAGTTCACGGATACGGTCCAAAGAGAAAGACTTGGGATCCGGCTTGACCGTGCGCAGCGTCTCGTGGTTGGGGTGCTCGTGCAACCACTTGAGGGCGGAACCGTAATTGGTGATGTCTTTGGCGGTCATCAGCACTTCGGGCGCCGCCGGCCTGGGCGGCCGGCCCGAAGGCATCTGGGTCGTCACTTTGGTGATGGCTTTGATCACGGGTTTGGCTGGAACCTTGGCCGCTTCCTTTTTGGCCGGAGCCTCTTTGACTGGCCGGGCGGCCGGTTTTTTGGCACCAGACACGGACTTGGCAGTGGATTTGACGGTTTTGGCGGGCTTGGCTGGCATAGACCCGTAAGGATACCAGCACTCCCCCTGTAAGTCAATTTTTGATGCTTAACCTATTTTATTTAAGTGCTTTGTGATTATTTGAACAGGATTCACCTCATGCCCCCTCAATCACTCCAATCAATGCCTGGCCAAAATCCATGGCTTTTTTCTCCCCCATGCCGCGCACTTCCAGCAATCGGGGCATGTTGGCGGGGCGCACCAGGCACAATTCCACCAGCGTCGCGTCATGCAACAACACATAAGGCGGCACGCCACGCTTGTCGGCTTCTTCCTTGCGCCAACGGCGCAAGCGGTTGAAGATGGCGTCCTGATCGGGCGTCAATTGCGCCACCGAAGGCTTGGACGCCCCCAACGTGCTGCTGGCCCGCTTGCGCCCGGCGCGCTCTTCGCGGGTCTTGGTCGCCGGCGGGGCGACCAGACGCACCTGTTTTTGCCCCCGCATGACCTCCCACGAGGCCTCGTTGAGACGCAGGGTGGGATATTCGCCCTCGCTCCTGGACAACACGCCAAGGTCGAGCAATTGATAGACGATGGCCGTGAGCTGCTTTTTGTTGAAATCCTTGAGCAGACCGAACACGGTCAGTTCCTGATGGCTGAAGCGTTTGATGTTTTCGGTGTCGGCGCCAAGCAGCACATCCACCACATGACCGATGCCGAAGCGGTTGCCGGTGCGCGCCACGCCTGAAAGGATTTTTTGCGCCACCACCGTGGGCTGCGGCAACTGTGCCACCTCGCCCAGGCAATGGTCGCAGGCGCCGCAACCCAAGTCCGGTGCCGCCTCGGGTTGGTATTCCTGCCCGAAGTACTCGCACAGTGCCCGGTGCCGGCACACCGGCGAGGCCGCGAAACGCTGCACCGTGCGCAGCATGGCTTTTTGCGTCTCCGCATGTCTCTGCGGATCCTCCACCTCGCCCTTGGCGGCGGCTTCCTGTGCCGAGCGGTCAAACAGCGATTCCCAGCGGAAGGCGTCCGCCGCCGTGTATAGCAGCACACATTCGGCCGGCAAGCCGTCGCGCCCGGCGCGCCCGGCTTCCTGGGTGTAGGCCTCCACCGATTTGGGCATGGCCGCATGCACCACGCAGCGCACATTGCTGCGGTCAATGCCCATGCCGAAGGCCACCGTTGCCACCACCACCGGCAAATCCTCACGCTTGAAGGCGTCCTGCACCCGCAACCGCTCTTCGGGTGAAAGTCCGGCGTGGTAGCAGGCGGTCTGGATGCCGCGCCCCTTCAAATGTTCGGCCATCGCCTCGGTGTCTTTGCGGCTGATGCAATACACGATGACCCCGCCCTCGGCCACATGGCGCTCCACCGCCTGGATCACCTGCTTGGCCCGGTCGATCATCGGCACCACGCGGAAGGTCAGATTCGGCCGGTCAAATGAGCCCACCAGGGTTTTGGCTTGGTGCAAATGCAACTGCGCCACGATGTCTTCGCGCACGCGCGGGGTGGCGGTGGCGGTGAAGGCATGAAAGGATGCTTGCGGGAAACGTTCGCGCACTTCAGCCAACCGGCGGTATTCGGGGCGGAAATCATGGCCCCACTGGCTGATGCAATGCGCTTCGTCCACCACGAAGCGCTTGACGCCAATGCGCTCGCAGGTGGCCAGCATCCAGGGCGTGAGCAGTTTTTCGGGCGAAACATACAGCAGGCGCAAGTCACCGGCCACCAGCGCCCGCGTCACCTCGCGCGCCTCGTCCGCAGACAGCCCGGAATGCAGCGCCGCCGCCGGATAACCGTAAGCCTTCAATCCCGCCACTTGGTCGTTCATCAGCGAAATCAGCGGCGAAATGACGATATCGGTCGCACCATCGAGCAACGGCGGCACTTGGTAGCACAAACTCTTGCCCCCGCCGGTGGGCAGCACCACCAGCGCGTCGCGGCCGGCCGCCGCCAAGGCGATGGCTTCGGCCTGCAGGGGGCGCAACTGCGAAAAGCCCCAAGTGCGATGCACCACGGCGGCCACTTGGGCAGGGTCGGGATGGGCGGCCACGGTCGCATCGGCGGATAAAGGCATGGAAGGTGGAATTGTAGCCACCAACCCCGCCGCTACTGCGCCAAAGTGGTGCCACCGCTTTGGCTGGAGCGTGCCGCCGCGTCCACCACCCGCATGGTGTCGATCACATCCTCCACCGAGTGCGGCAAGGGCAATACCGGGTTGTCCAAGTGATTCATCAGCTCTCCCATGGCGCCGATGAAGGCGTGCGGGAACCAGGAACCGGTGAAGGGCACGCGCTCCCATTCGCCGGGCTTGCCGTCCTCTTTGAGTTGGCAGATTTCAAACCAGTCCCCCACCCCGCGCGGATAATCCATGAGCACGCCCAATTGCGCCTTGATCGCGCCCTTGGTGCCCTCCCACTTGATGTAACTTTCCTGGTGCTTGGGGCCGAAGTTGTGCCCGTGGTTGGTTTCCACCGTGACGCGCGGATTGGCGCCGTAATCCATGCTGTGAATGCTGCGCACCGCGGTCATGCCGGGAGCCGTCGGCGACGGCAAGGTGAGCGAACGCACCGCTTGAGGCGTACCCAGGAAGGAGCGGATCATGTCGATGTAATGCACCGAGTGGTAGACGATCTCCATGTTCGGCACGCCTTTGAGGAAATCCCACAAATGCCAAGGGGTTTCCACCGTCACGCGGACTTCCAGATCCAGCAGGTCGCCGATCAGACCCTTGCTGACCGCCTCGCGGGCCATGATGACAAACGGGGCGAAACGCAATTGAAAATTGATGGCGGCCACCAACTTGCGCTCACGGCACACCGCCAGGATCTCCTTGGCCTGTGCGAGGTTTTCACCCATCGGTTTTTGGATCAGAACGGCCGCGCCTTCCGGCAACAGGCGCAAAGACGCGGCGAATTGATCGGCGGGCAAAGTCAGGTCATACACCGCGTTGGCAGGTGCGGCGGCGACCATGGCTTCCAGCGTGGGATAGACCGCGCTGATGCCGTATTGATCAGCCAACGCTTGCGCCTTGACGGCGCTGCGGTTGGTGATGCCGGCCACCTTGAAGCCGGCGATTTGGTAAGCCGGCAGGTGGGCGTCTTTGACAATGCCGCCGGCACCGATGATGTAAATCGGGCGGGGCTGGGCGGGCAGTTGAGTCGTGTAGGCGAGTTGCATGGATGATTGGGCAGAGGATATGAAGGGAAAAAGAACATCAATCTTTGTCCGGCACCACCGTCTTCTCCTCGCCATTCACCCGCACTGTCACCGGCCGCAGCTTGGGGGAAAACAGTTGGTGCCAAGCCCGTTTGGGCGCGGGGGCCGTCAGGCGATAGTCCGTCACCTTGCCGTCCTTCCAGGTGATGTCCACGGTGACATTGCCACGCGCCTTGAGGCCTTTGACGCTGCCGTTGGCCCATGCCGGGCCCTTGGGCAGGGCGGGCAGCAGCGCCAGGGTGTATTCCGGCGTGCCGTCCTTGGCATAGCCGCGCAGTTCGTGACTTTGCAGCAGCATTTCGCCGATGGCCGCCATGTTGCCCAGATTGCCGTCGATTTCCCATTCCGACTGGATGAAGCCGGAGGTGAAGTTGGGCTGCACGATGCCTTGGAAATGCTTGGTGAGGATTTCCGCCACACGGTCACCGTCGCCCAAACGCGCGAAGGTGTTGGCGGGGAAGGCACCCTGCCACGAACCCACCTGCCCGGTCACCCATGGCCGGCGGTCAGGCGCTTCGTAGGCCTTGCGCAGGGCGGCGCACAGTTCCGGCGTTTTGGCCGGAGTCAATTGGTCGCACCAGATGGCGCCCCAAGCCGAAAGCAATTCGCAGGATTGACGGCCGGTGACTTCGACGCCGTCGTCGAGGTATTCTTGGATTTCCCCATTGGTTTTGTCCACCCGCGTCGGCGGCAACTGCGGCAGCGCCGCCTCCATCCGGGCGCGCAAGTCGGCGTCCACGCCGAGAATCCTGGATGCCGCGGCCCCGTTCCGGAACAGTTGGCGCACCATCATGTTGCTGGGCGTGGCCCCCATCGTCATCGAACCGCCGCGGTTGTGGCCGTTTTCAAAATTGGTGTCCGGGGCCATCACCAGATAGCCGGTCTTGGGGTCCTTGATGAGGTAGTCCAGGTAAAAAACGCAGGCGCCACGCAGGGTCGGCCAGTTGGCGCTCAGGGTTTTCAGGTCCATCGAAAACGCGTAGTTTTCCCAGAAATCCTGGCAGACCCAGGCCGCGCCGCTGGGGAACATCGCCCAAGTGCAGTCGCCGCCGGAAGGGCAGGCGTTGCGCCACAGGTCGATATTGTGATGGCCCACCCAGCCGCCGCAGCCGTACCAGGTCTTGGCGGTGCGGGCGCCATCCACGCTCCACTCGTTGACCAGGCGCAAAAACGGCTCGTGCAGTTCATGCAGGTTGGCCGATTCGACACCCAGGTAGTTGAATTCGGCGTTGCAGTTGGTGGTGTAGTTGCACGACCAGGGCGGATTGATGGCACGGTTCCACATGCCCTGAAGGTTGGCGGCCTGCGATCCCTCGCGTGAGCAACTCACCAGCAGGTAGCGGCCAAACTGGTAATAGAGCGCCGTCAGATCCGCCAATTCGGCCGGCTGGAATCCGCCGCCCACGCGCGCGTTAGTCGGCCGCGCGGGAAGCGCCTTGTCCGCGGGAACGGGATCGAACGCCAGTTGCACACGGTTCATCAGCGCGGAGAAATCCTTCACATGGCGCGCCCGCAAGCCGGCGTAATCGTGGTTGGACTCAAGTTTTTTGCGAAGGGCGGCGCATAGCGCGGCCTGGTCCTTGCCTTCGCGGCTGGGGCTTTTGTCGAATCCGTTGTAACTGGTCGCCGCCACCAGCACCAGTGTCACCGCATCGCAGTCCTTCGCCGAGAGGATGCCGTCCTCCACCGCCACTTCGCCCTGGTCGGCGAAGGCAAACACATCGGCTTCGAAGCGCATACCCTTGGGGTTTTCCCCGGAATCGAACACCACGCGGGTGCCGGCGTAATGCGGATCGGCATGGATGGGCGCGCGACCGCAAAGGCGCAGCACCTTGGCATCCTGCCTCACTTGCGCCTTGAGAAGGCTTCTAAGACGCGCTTCGAAAGAGATTTGGCCCGGTTTGTCGGCAGTCAGGCGCACGATCACGGCTTGGTCGGGGTGCGACACCAGGACTTCGCGCGAGAACTTCACGCCGTCCTGCGCATAGGAAATATTGGCGATGCCGGTGGAGAGGTCCAGCGTGCGCAGGTAATTCTCGACCGTACCGGCCTTGGGGAAGCGCAGGGCGAGGCGCCCCAGCGGCATGTAAGCCTCGTTGTTGATGCCCAGCATCGTGCCGTTGATCAGCCCATGGGCCGCGCCATCCTTGCGGTCGATGAGCAATTGGCGGACTTGGGGCAGGGCTTTGAGCGCGCTGGTGTTCTGGGGTACGAAGGGCTCGCCGGACCACAGCGTGTCTTCGTTGAGCCACAGCGTGTCGGTTTCCACCCCGCCTTCGAGCATCACGCCCAGGCGGCCGTTGCCCATCGGCAGGGCCTGCGTCCAGGCGCCTTCGGGTGCGGGGGAACGCCACCAGAGGGTGGTTTTGCCCGCGGGCGCGGGAGCCTCGCCGGTGAATTTCAGCGGCGGACGCACAGGGCGGACGGCAGCTTTGGCGGCAAAGGCGGCGGCGTCCATGCCGTTGGCGAACATCGCAAGTTTGGTGCCCGATCGCACCAGCACCACATGGGTCCACCCGCCCAGACGCGCGGACGCTCCCGGGCCGGCGGCGCCGGGCACAATGGCGCGCAGATTGCCGGCATACACATCGAACAGGAAACCGTCGCCGCCACCCGGGGTGATGCGGTCGAAGATGCGCCCGTCGCCGGATTGCGCGTCGGGGTCGAGGTGGATCCAAGCCTCTTGGGTGAAGTCTCCGGCCGAATCGAATCCGGTGCCCACCGCGTCGAGGAAGCCGCCGCGCAGGCGCGCGCAGGGAACCCCCTCCACGACGGCGGCCTTTACCCCCCCTTGGGCCGTCATGGAGACCGGCTTGGCGCAGCCGGAAGTGTCCGCCACCTTGCCTCCCGCGAGGGTTCCCGGCAGCCACTCGTGCGCGGGCTTGGGCGCGGTTTGGGAATCGCCAGGTTTTCCCTTGGCCAACGTGGCGATTTCCTCCCGCGACAACGCGCGACCGTACAGGCGCACGGCGGCGACATCCGCCTCCAGCGCCGCCTCGCCGGTCTGATCGGCGCCCACGCGGATGGGGCGCGGATCTTCGGTTGCGAAGACATGCGGCACAACGGCCAGTGTCAGCGTGGCCAGGAACCAAGAAAGCCGGACGCGGGCGCGCAAGTAAGGAGGAGCGACATGGGGCATGGCCGCTTTCCTTATTTGGGTGGAATCTGCCCGGCCATGCCGGCCGGGTTGCGGTATTTCACCGTCTGCAGATGCTCGCAATACAACACTTGCGAGGCCCCGCCATCGGGTGTCACTTTGAAAATTTCATACGAGCAGCACATCACGCCCATGTCGGCGGTCTTGGGGTGTTTGTACAAAATGGTGCGGATGCCGTAAATGGTGTCGCCGATGAAGGTCGGGCCGATGAAGCGCAACTTGTCATAGCCGTAGGAAAAGGTCTGGGTGTTGTTGTGGGCGAACAAACCCAACCCATACGAGAACACTTGCGCCCCCGACACCAGGCGGCGGCCGAACACGCCCTCTTTGGTGGCGAATTCTTCGTCGGCCACATAGGGGTGCAGGTCCATCACCATGCAGTTGAACATCATGGCCTCGCCCTCGCTGATGGTGCGTCGGATGGACTTGGTTTTGTGGCCGACCACCAAGTCCTCGTACAGCCAGGTTTCGGCATTCCACACCGGGATCGGGGCATGGGCATCAAAAGGGGTTTTTTCGGGCTTTCGGTCGGTGGCCATGGGGTCTCCAAGGGGAAGAATACCGGACGGAATTGGCCGCACAAGGACGGGCGGGCCGGCGGTATTCTAGCACCGGAATGCTCTTTTTTTCTAATATGCAAAGTTTTGCTTAATAAGAAGCGCCCTCTCCGCCACGCAGCTTGCCAATCAACAACCCGCCCCCTCCAGTGATCGGTTTTTTGTCATGCCAAGACCGCCTACGCCCGTACCCCGCGCCGGCGCGAAGACCGCGACGAGGGGCGGCGAAGCAGCAGCAGGCAACCCAAACCAAGCAGGGCGAAGGAAGCTGGCTCGGGGACGAGGTAATAGCTTTTGCCGCCGTCCCAGGTCACGATGGACTGGTAGGACGCCAAGCCCAATACGGTGCCGGCGTAATTGCTCTGGCCGGCGGGGGCGCCGTTGACGGCGACGTTGGATTCAAAGAGTTTGATGCGGTAATGCGCCCCGGCCGCCGGCGTGGCGCCGCCGACGGCATTGAGTTGGAATTTGCCGCCAGCGATGGCCACTGAGGTGGCGCCGGTGATGCTGATCAGGTCGCCGGTCTCGTCGCCGCTGGCGGCGGCGCCGTAGTCCACATCGAACAGGTAAGTGCCGGTGAGCACCCGGCTGCCGGCCCCGGCGATGCTCAGCGTGCCCACCGTGCCGAAGTCCCCGCCGTTGATCTGGCCGTCAACGGCCATGGCGCCGGTGGTGGTGATCGTCCCAGTGCCGCCCAACTTGCCGCTTGCGCCAACCGTATAGGTGCCATTGGTGGCATTGTGGGTGCCGTTCATCAGCAGGGTGCCGCCGTTGATGGCCGTGCTGCCGGTGTAGTCGCTGTCGCCGGCCATGGTCAGGGTGCCCGGGCCACTCAGCACCATGCTCACCTTGCCAGAACCGTTGTCGCGCACTTTGGCATTGATCAGGGTGTTGTTGGCACCGGCCACCGTGATGCTGCCGGCCGTGTTGGCGGCCCCACCGGCGGTCAGGGTGCCAGAATTTACGCTGACGCCAAGGGTGGTGTCGGAGCCGGCCGCGCTGGTGATGCCGCCATTTGCGCCAAGGCGCAGGATGTTGGCGCCGATGTCCACCGTGGTGGTGCCGGAGCCGTAGGCGTTGAGGATGGCGCCCCACTCGGTGGTGCCGGGGGTGACCTGGGTGCCGGTGTGCAAGGTGATGGTGGCGCCGCCGTTGTTGCCGGCTCCGTACTGGCCGTCGGGCGGAGCCACGAACTTCACGATGGAAGAGGCGTGGTTGGAATAGGCGGTGGCACCGCGCTGGTAGTCGCTGGTGTCGGCGATGATCAGGTTGCTTGCCGAGTCGGTGGCGACCAGGTCGCGGCCATTGTTGGTGGTGATGGCGGCGTTGATGTAGTTGAGGCTGGCAGCCAGGCCGCTGGCTTTGATCCAGGTGTTGTTGAGCGGGGTGGCGTTGTTGACGGTCTTGCTGCCCACCCGCAGGCCGGCGATGTCCAGGGTGCCGCTGGTCAGGCTCAGGGTGCCCAGGTCCACCACCGAGGTGCCGGCGAAGCCGCTGCCCCCGGAGTTGGTGATGAAGTTGGTGCCGGAGACCACGGTGGTGGTGCCGAAGGTCTGCAGGTTGGCGCTGCTGGCGCTGAAGTCCAAGGTGCCGCCGCCCATATTGACGGTATTGCCGCTCTTGATGACCTGGCTGTTGGCAGAAAGGTCAAGGGCCAGGGTGCCGCCGTTGATGTTGGTGGCGCCGGTGTAGAGGTTGGCCTTGGTCAACACTTGGGTGCTGGCACCGTCCTTGGTGAGCTGCCCGCCGCCGCTGATGACGCCGGCGAAGGTGGTTGAGCCGGAGGCGGTGCCGATGGTCAGGGTATTGGCGTTGAGGTTGACGGTGGAGGTGGTGGCGCCGGTCAAACTGGCGATGGACTGCGCTGCGCCCAGGTTCAGCTGGGAGGAACCGCTGCCGACGCTGTCCATGGTCAGCACGGTGCGGGCCGGGCTGGTGGGCAGGGCATCCACCACATTGGCGTTGATGATGCCGCCGTTGCGGATGAAGGTGGGGCCGTTGTAGGTGTTGGCCACGTTCAGGTTGGCGGTGGTGCCATCCACGATCAGGTCGGAGTTGGCCAAGGCGCCGCTGATGCCCACGG
Source organism: uncultured Phycisphaeraceae bacterium (assembly GCA_964556215.1). Lineage (GTDB taxonomy): Bacteria > Planctomycetota > Phycisphaerae > Phycisphaerales > Phycisphaeraceae > CANIYR01. The sequence continues at coordinate 16,626 of CAZKVP010000007.1, read as the reverse complement.
TCTGCACCGTGATGGAGCCGCCGCCGGTCAGGGTCAGGGTGGTGCCGTTTTTGACCAGACCGCCGGAAAGGGTCAGGTTGCCGCCGCCGGCGTTGATGGTGGCGTTGGTGGCGGCGGTGATCTGGCCGGCAAAGGAACTGGTGCCGGTATTGGCCAGGGCGCCGGCGGTGCCGCCCACGCCGGTGCCGTTGATCGTGACAGCTTCGGCGGTGGAATAGGTGACGGCGTTCAACTTCAAAGTTGCGCCGCTGGCCACGGTGGTGCCGACGGCATTGGTGCCCAGGGCGTTGTTGACGTTCACCTGCAGGGTGCCGGTGGTGACGGTGGTCAGGCCGGTGTAGGTGTTGTTGCCGGAGAGGATGGCGGTGCCGGCGCCGTCTTTGGTCAAAGTGCCGGTGGTGGTGCCGATGATGCCGGAAAGGGTGGTGTTGCCCGCGCCGCCCACCGTCAGGTTCTGTCCCGCTCCGCCGATGTTGCCGCTCAAGGTCAGGGTGTTGGCGTCGGAGTTGATGCGGACGGCCGAGCCCAGGGTGATGGCTCCGGCCATCGAGTTGGTGCCAGAGATGTTGCGCAAAGCGCCGTCATTGCTGATGCCGGTGCCATTCAAGGTCAAAGCCTCGGCGCCGACGGCGATGGTCCCCTGCACCTGCAAAGCCGCTCCGGAAGTGACGGAGGTGCCGGCGGCAACGGTGCCAAGGGCGGTCGCATGCTGGATGTTGAGTACGCCGGCGCTGATGGTGGTGAGGCCGGCATAAGCGTTGGCGCCGGTGAGGGTGGTGGTGCCGGTGCCGATTTGATTAATCACGCCCGATCCGCCGATGACATTGGACACGGTGTAGGCGTTGTTGCGGTTGAAGATCAAAGTGGCGTTGTCGGTCACACCGCCGCTGCCCAAGGTGCCGGTGGCGCCGCCGGCGCCAATTTGCAGGATGCCGGCACTGATGGTGGTGACGCCGGTGTAATCGTTGGCGCCGGTCAAAGTCCAGGTGCTGGCACCCTGCTTGGTCAGGGTTTGCGTGCCGGCGTTTTCGGTGATGGCGCCCAAGGTGTTGCCGGTGGCCGTGCCGCCCAAGGTGATGGACTGCGCGGTGCCCCCGGTATGCGTCAGTGAGGTGATGGCCAGGTTCGCGGTGGTCGGATTGAAATTGGGATTGGAGACACCGTAAGTGACATCGCCAAGGCTCAGGGTGTAGCCATTGCCGCCGGTGACATTGAGGGCGGTGACATTCTGGACGACGGTGGACGAGGCGAAGCCCAGCGTGTTGTTGCTGCCGGCGCCGGTGAGTTGGTTCACATCGATGGTATAGGTGCCGGAGAAGGCCCCGATGCTGACGCTGCTGGCGCCGAAGGTGGTGTTGCCGTCGGCGCGCAACTGCAGGGTGCCACCGGTCATCGCGAAGGCGGACCCGGCCATTGCCCCCCCGTTTTGCAGTTGCAGCGTGCCGGCGCCCAGGTTGGTGGCGCCAGTGTAATTATTGGCCGCCGACAGCACGGCGGTGGCGGAGGCGCCGTTGACGGTCAGGGCGGTTGAACCGGTCATGGCGTTGGTGTTGATCGCGTTGAAATTGGCCGTGCCGCTGACGGTGATGGCGCCACTCCCGCTCCATGAACCGGTCAGGTTGAGCGTCCCGGCGCTGATGGCGCCGGTGCTCATTTGGGTGTTGGTCCCGCCCATGGCCCAGGTGCTGGCGGTGTTCTTGGTGACGCTCCAGGTGCCTGTGCTGCTATCCGAGATGGCCCCGATGGTGTTGGTGCCGGTGGCCAAAGTGCCGCCAAGGGTCAGGCCTTGACCCGTTGCCGTTGACAGGGTGACGGTGCCCACATCCACATTCACGCTGTTCGGATTCAGGGTGAGGTTGTAGGCGCCTGCGCCGGTGAAATTGCCCAAGGCCAGCCGGTAGCCGTTGCCGCCGGTGAAGTTGAGGGTGGCGGATTGCCCGCTGTTGATTTGAAAATTGCCCAGCGTCAGTGTTTTGTTGCTGCCCGCCCCGGTGAGTTGGTTCGCGTCAATGGTGTAGGTGCCGCCGTTGGCGAAGCCAGCGATGTTGCCCGAGGTGGCGAAAGTCGTGTTGGCGTCGCTGCGCAATTGCAGGGTGGAGACGCCGCCGCTCATCGTGAGGGCCGAACTGGCCATGGAGCCGGCATTCTGCAGTTGCAGGATGCCGGTGTTGAGGGCCGTGGCTCCTGTGTAATTGTTGGCCGCCGACAGCACCGCCGTGGCGTTGGCGTTGTTGATGTTGAGCGAGGTGGTGCCGGTCAGGCTGTTGGTGGAAGTGGCATTGAGTTGGGCGGCGGCGGTGGCGCCCGTAAACGCAATCGCCGTGCCACTGACCGAGCCCGACACGGTGAGTGTGCCGTTGGTGATGGTGGTGGCACCGGTGTAGGTGTTGGCGCCGGAAAGGGTGACGGTGCCGGCGCCGGATTTGGCCAGACCGCCAGCGGTTCCGCTGGCGCCCTGACCGATCGTGCCGGTGACATTGATCGCGTCGCCACCCCCGGTGGGGCTGAGAGTCAGGACGGCGCCAGAAACGATGCCGATCACGCCCGTGCCGCTGATCGTGTTGGTCCCGGTGGCGGTGAGGGTGCGATTTGCCCCCACGAAAAAGGCACCGAAGCCCGATGTATTCGGACCAAAGGTGTTGGCCAATGTGCCGTTGTTCATCGCGAGGGTGGAATAGTAAAGCGTGTGGGCCTGATTGGTGGTTGCAGCCAGCGTGCCGTTGATGGTCAATGCCCCGGTCGGGACCGTGTTTTGGAACTGATTGCTGCCCGAGCCGCTGAGATTGAGCGTAGCCGAGGAGGCAATCGTCACATCATTGCTCCTCAGGCTGCCGCCGGTACCCAGCGTCAACTGGCCTTGGCTGACCGTGGTCATGCCGGTGTAGGTATTGGCTCCGGTGAGGGTCTGGGTGCCGGTGCCGATTTTCGTCAGACCGCCGGTGCCGCCGATCACACCCCCATACGAAGTGCTGGTGTTGTCGCCCCCGGTGGTGAGGGTCGCCGCCCCCAATGTGACATTGCCGCCGGTGGCGCCGCCGCCGGCCAAGGAGCCGATCTGCGTGTTGAAACCGGTGATATCCAAAGTGACGCCTGCGGTATTGGCCAGCGTGACGGCGGAGTTGTTGCCGAAAGCGCCGCTGACATTGGCCACCGAGACCACACCCGCCTTGAGGATGCCCGCATTCACCGTCGTGGCGCCGGTGTAGGTGTTGGCGCCCGAAAGCGTCAGCGTGTTGCCGCTGACTTTGGTCAGGCCCTGGGCTCCCCCGGTTTCAGAAATCACGCCGCCGACCGTCATGCTTCCCGATGCCGTGTCAAAGGTGCGCGTGCCGGTCAGCCGCAGCCCCATGTTGATGGTCTGCAGGTTGGCGCTGCTGTTGGTGACGTTGCCGCCCAGATCAATGGCGTTGCCCCCCAATGTGAAGGCGCCGGCGCCAGAGGCAAAAGAGACGCCGTTGATCAGGGTGTTGGCCGCCAAGTCGTTGTTGGGCGTCAGGCGCGTACTGCCGGCAAAAGTGACGCTGTCGGTGGAGCCCGGAGCGGAGGCGGCGAGGAGGCCCCAGTTGCCGACGACGAACCCAACGATGCCCGCATCCGACCAATTGCTGCTCGTGAGGCTGCCTCCGGTCCAAGTGAAACTCGCTGCCTTCGCCCCCCCCGCCCAAAGCACAGCCCCCAGCAATGAAGCCGTGGTCAATGCGACACGATGGGTGGAGGGCTTGGACTTGGGCATCGGCTGCGCGGGTGGGTGGCAATGCGGGCACTTCTGTACCCTTGGAACTTCTCATACACAAGGTCCTTATTAGAATCGTCGATTCCGTAATTTGCAAATTTTTTTGGTGAGGATTTTGCATTGGGTACTGAATGCGGCGGAAAAACCGCAAATGCCTCCCCCTTTCATGCCCAAAGCGTCGGCGATGCGTCACGCCACATTTCCAAGCAGAAACCGACCCCATGGGGCCGGTTTCTGTTTGTCAGTGAACATCTTAGGCCTGCTACCTGCGTCGGCGGTTTGACCGCGACGACGGCCTACACAGCAGCAGCAGGCTGCCAAGGGCCAGCAGGGCGAACGAGGCCGGTTCGGGCACCAGGTAATAACTCTTGCCGCCGTCCCAGGTCACGATGGACTGGTAGGACGCCAGCCCCGGCGCGGCACCGGCGTAGTTGCTCTGGCCGCCCGGCGCGCCGTTGACGGCGATGTCGGATTGGAAGATTTTGATCGCGTAGTGCGACCCGGCCGCCGGCGTGGCGCCGCCGACCTTGTTCAGCTGGAATTTGCCACCCGCGATGGCCACCGAGGTGGCGCCGGTGATCTTGATCAGGTCGCCGGTTTCATCGCCGCCGGCCGCGGAGCCGTAGTCCACATCGAACAGGTAAGTGCCGGCCAGCACCCGGCTGCCGGCCCCGGCGATGCTCAGCGTCCCCACCGTGCCGAAGTCCCCGCCATTGATCTGGCCGTCGATCGCCATCGCCCCGGTGGTGGTGATCGTCCCGGTGCCGCCCAGTTTGCCGCTGGCACCCACGCCGTAGGTGCCGGCGCCGGCATTGTGGGTGCCGTTCATCAGCAGGGTGCCGCCGCTCACGGTGGTGGCGCCGGTGTAGTCGTTGGCCCCGGTGAGGGTCAGCATCCCGGAATTGTTATTCGTCACCCCCCCCGCCCCGGAAATCACCCCTGAAAAGGTGTAATTCTGCGTGCCGTTGACTGTCACCCCGCTGGTGGAGGCATTGCCCGTCACCGTGCCACCCACCGCGCCAGTGAAGGTGGCGGTGTCGCCGGCAATCCAAGTCTGGTTCACGCCGGCATTGTTCCACACATTGACGGTGTTCCAATCGCCGGCACCATCGTCAATGGTGGCGCCGTTGGCGGTGTTGAGCGGGTCCCAAGTGAGCGTCGCCGCCTGCGCCTTGGGCGCATGGGCAACAACCAGCAAAGCGGCCCCCAGCAGCGAAGCGGCGGTGAATGTAAAACGGGCAGGGGTCAAATGGGGCATGGGCGGGAAGGGCAAGCGGGGCAAGAAACAGAACACTTCCAATACAAATACGATGGCTGACGAGACGGCGAAGTCGTCCAATAAGGCCTTTCATTAGAGCATATATTTAAATAAGTAGCAACCTTAATGCGAGTGATATTTTTGTCAGTTTCGCGTGCACTTTTTCATGCATTTCCCGTGCGCCTGCCTTGGCGGGCGGCCAACCTCGTTTCCCCCCAGCCGCCATGGGTGCCACTTGCCATAAAAAAAGTCTGTACCTATAATTCAACCAACAATAAAACAATCGCTTACACGATGCTCATCCCCCGCCAAACCCAACTCGCCTCGGCCCCCGTCCTGCGCTGCTTCCACCTGTGGAGCAACATGGCGCCAGGTCTGGCTTTGCTTGAAAATGACGACTTGAAAATCTGGGCTCAGAAGTTTTTGAAGAAACTGGCGCAGAACTACGCGGTCAAGGTGCAGGCTTTTTCGTTGGAGGACGACCGCTTTCACTTGGTGGTGCAGTGGACGCCGCAAGAGGCGGGCACTTGGAGCGACGACGAGGCGGTGCAGCGTTGGAAGTTGGTGCATCCGGCGAAAGAAATCATCGACCCGATGGATCCGATGTCCGCGCCGGCGGCGGGCGTGGACGTCCGCGCTCCCAGGGTTCCCGCTCCGCACGAAATCCGCTTGAAACTCGGCAGTTTGTCGATGTTCATGAAACAGTTCAAACAGCAGTTGGCGCACAAGATCAACGGCCAACTCAAGCGGCGTGGATCCATCTGGCAAGGGCGTTTTCACTTGGCCCCGTTGGCCGATGCGGGGGCCGTCGCCGGCGCCATGGCCTTCGTCGATTTGCGCGCGGTGGTGGACAGCAACGGGCAGCGGCCGGAGGAGCAACCCTTCACCGGTTTACATGCCCGGGTGGCGACTTTCAAAGGCGCTTACGGCCTGCCACCCTACGGCCCACTGGGCACGCCCGATGGCGACATGAAAGTGTTGCCGGCGGAAGTCACGGCGGAACTGCGCACCGAAGAAGCGGCAGAAATACCGGGAAATCCGCCGCCAAACAACGATCCGATGACGATCACCGACCCGCTCTCCGACGCGGTCCCGGTGCCCAGCGGCGTGCCGGATATGCCGGACTACATGAACAACCCGATGTCACCGCCGCCGATGATGCCCGATACCACACCCACCTCTGCCGATCTCACCGGCGGCGGCTCCGCCGCGCTCACTGGCGCGCTGTGGACCGGCGAGCCCAATCTGCCATGGTTCTCGCTGAAAAAATACCTCAAACTGCTCGACGCCTTGGTCGCCCAAGCCAAAGCCTGGCCGCACCTGCCGGCCAATGCACCCGGCCGCGCGCCTGCGCCGCAAACGCCGGCTTGGGCTGGCGCCATCGAAACCCTCCTCGTCGCACTGAACCTCAGCGCCGCGACCTTTGAAGCGCAGTGGCAACGGCTGGCCACCCTGCGGGAGTGATGCTGTTGCGCCCAAAAAAGTAGACGCGGCGGCTCGCCGCGTCCAGAACAACCCTCTTGAAAACAACGCACGCCCCAAACGAGGCGCGCGTTGTTTTGAGTTCGTCTTTTGCCAACGCGGCGGGCCGCCGCGTCTACTTTTTGTTTGCCCCTACATCGCCCACGCCGGCAGCACGACATCCTTCTTCCGGCTTTCCGGAACCACTTTCAACTTCACGATCTTGCCTCCCGCCACCTGGCATTCCACCGTGGTTTGGTCCGGCGCGTGCAGTTTGAAATCCACATCCCACGTTTGGGGCCAGGCCGGCAGCAGCAGGATCTTGCCACCGGATTCGCCCTGCAAGAGCATCAGGTTGGCGGTTTCCAGCAGGTTGCCCCCGTGGTTCTGGTCGGGCAGCCAGTCGTAGTTGGGGCCCCAGGTGGCCGGCCAACGGTAGCCGCCGTTGGAGTTGGCGCAATGGGATCGCAGTATTCGCTCGGCCTCGCCGGTCAGGCCCAGGAGCGCGGCGTCGTTGCCGTCGTAGCCCCAGCCGCTGGGCAGATGCGCGCCGCGTTTGGCGTAGGCGGCCTTGCCCTCCTCCAGCAGTTGCGGGCGCGAGAGCGAGACTTCGCGGTAGGGCCAGATGGCGTAGGTTTCCGGATTTTCGCAGTTGCTGCGCGCCGGGTTGTATTTTTCGGCGACGGACAACTTGCGCACGCCGCCGACGGTTTCCAGCGGGATGGCCGGACAGGCCGCGCGCATCTTTTCGAAGAAGGCGGTTTGTGCCGGCGTCATTCCCGCGCCCTTGAGCGCGCACAGGCGGCGCGTGATGTTGGATATGCCCGCCACCGTCGGCGCGTCGTTCGTCACGCCGTGCCAGTAGGTTTCCACCGATTGCGCCGGGTTGATCACGATTTTTCCCGCGGCGTCCTTCTTGAAACGCGTATCGAAGTAGCGCAGCACGGTTTCGGCCATCGGCAGGGCATCTTTTTTGAGGAAGGCTTCGTCGTGGGTGTAGTCCCACTTGTCCAGCATCAGCGCCACCAATTCCGGTCCCTGGTTCCAGGCGTATTGCCACCACGGGCAGCCGACATCCTTGGGCTCCCTGCCCTTGCGGTTCCACACGTAGTCGCCGCCGTAGGTGCCGAACAGCGTCATGGTCTCGGGGAAATACGATCCCTGCGATCCATGGTATTTCGCGGTACGCGACTGGGCCAAGGGCACGGCGTCACCATACATCTTGAACAGGGGTGCCATCAGGTCGAAGTCGCCGCAGGCCAGCATGGGGTGGTACATGTGGCGGGTGTTCTGCCACCAGTAGCAATCGCCCCACTGGCGCCAGTCGGGGTTGGCGTCGTCGGCAAAAAAGAAGCCGCCGTTGAACTTGATGGGGTAGGCGCCGCGGCCCTGGAAACCCTGGGCGTAGCGCTGCAGCAGGTAACCGCGGGTGACGGCGCTGCCGCCTTCGCCGGTCTGGGAAGCGACCGGCTGGCCGTCCAGGTACAGTGCCAGATCGCCGGTCTTGGCGTCGAAAGTGGCGGCCGCGTGCTGCCATTGGCCGGCCTTCAGGGCGGTTGAAGATTGCAGCGTGCGGTTGCCCACGATCAGGCGCAGCGCACCGCCCTGCATGTCAAGCAGGAAGCCGTCAGCCCCGCCCGGGGTGATCTTGTCGAAGATGCGCCCGGAACCGCCGGCGGACGGCTTGACCCACGCCGACAGGGTGAAGCCCGCGTCGCCCGTCGGCATGGCGGGCTCGACCTTGGGCGACCCTTCGGCGTGCCCGGCGGCGAAGGCCGCGGCGACCTCGGCCGCCGTGGCAGCGCGGCCCAGCACCGGCTGCGGCGCGATCTCGCCGGGAAAACGGCTGCCGCCGCCGGCATCCACACCCACGCTCAGCGCATGGTTGCTCGCGGGCAGGCCTTTCGGCTCGCTGGCAATCACCCACGACCTGCCCCAAAACTGTGCCCACCAAGCCTGTGTGCGGGCCAAGGCGGCGGCGGCATCGGCGGATTTTTGCGCTTCCTTGGCCAACCCCTGCTGCCACTCCCCCACCGTGGCCGTCTGCGCCGTGTGGGTGGAGAGGCGCAAATCAAACCGGGTTTGCGGCGCGGATGTTTTGATCGCCCGCTCGCCACCGGAAACGAAGCCCGCGCCGCTCAATTGGCCGCCGAAGGTGCGGTGCAGCAGCGGATCGAAGGCGCCCTTTTCGCCGGTGAGCGATTGGGTTTCCAGCAACTTGGGCACCACCGACTGTTCGTTGCGGTGGTACCACTGCACGGCATCGGGAACCGCCACAAAAACATCGGCGCTTTCGCTGCGCTTGAAAGGGGCGTCGTGGGTGGTCCAGCTGGATTTGTCGTTGATGTCCTTTTCGGCGTCGCGCCAGCACTCGACCGTGGCCGTGGCCGCCAGCGGCGATCCGCTGGTGCCCGCCACATGCAGCACATGGGCATTGCTGTCCACGAACACCGTGAGCAAGAGTCCGTTGCCGGAAACTTCTACCACGCCTTGGCGCAGTTTCACTTTCTGCCGGAAATCCTTGGCCGTGGCCAGCGGGTTGCCCTCGAAGTGGATGCGCACCCGGCCCAATTTCATGAAGCGGCAGGTTTCCGACAAGGCATCGGTGCGCCCGACCAGCAGCATCAGGTCGCCGGTCTTGGCCTCGACCCAGGCGTTGGCCACCACCTCGCCGTTGCCCAGCGGCATCGAGCCCTTGGCGTTGTCGCTGGGGGTGGTCCACACCACGTCGGCGCCGTCGAGGGCGGGCGGGGCGGCGGAAACCGGCGCCATGGCGGCGACACCCGCGGTTTGGCAGGCGAATAGGCCGAGGGACAGGGAGAGCAGGACGGCGGTGGGAAGGGGATGGCGCATGTTTTACCTTATGAATTTCGATTTAGCGAATAATAGGACGCGCCAAGCCCACGGGTATTACACCAGCGCCTGAGCGTGGGGGCGAGAAGGAACCCTGGCCGTTCGTGGAGCCGGGATGCCTGCTGGGCAGGTGAGGCGCGAAATCTGTCATTGCAGTTCGTGTAAGAGGCCCGTCAAAAAACAACTGACCGCATTGGCCCGCTCCGAGGCCCGCCAGCGTCCCTTATTTTTTCGGCGCCGCCGCTTTGGCGATTTCCTCCCGATCCTTGGCGATAAGCTGCTTGATGACCTCGTAAATGCTGGCGCCGTGGTACGGGCCGTTTTTCGAGGTGAAAATCCGGGTGGAGTCGTAATGCTCCCCCATGAGGACCGGGTAGATGAAACGGAAGCCTTCCTTGGCCTGGGCGGCTTGAACCTGCTGAAGGATCTCCGCCTGGCGGTCGGGCTTCAGGGCCCTGAACAACTTGATTTGGTACGGATAGTCGATGTGAAGCAGGGGCACGGGAATGCCGTGTTTCTTCAACTCCTCTATTTTCCTGCTGGGCACCCGCCAGCTTTTCTCGCTCATGTACGTCATCACGCAGGTGGCGTAACCATGGGCGCTCTTGTACGGTCCGGGGTTGAACGTGAGGTCGCGCCAGCCCATATCCCTGAAACTCTGCAGCAATTTTTTGTTGTCCACGCGGTTGCTTTTTTTCTTGAACCAGCAGTCCAGGTCGAGCATCGTCAGGGCCGGCGTGATCGGCATGGCGCGCAGGCTGCGGGCGGCATCCATGCGGTAATCGTCCGGCCAAATTTCGTTCAGGTGGACCTTGGGGGCGATGGTGCATCCGGGCGCGCCCGCGCGCATCGCCGCGGTCAGGAATTGCGCCAAGGTCATTTCCGGCTGGCCGGGCGCCACGGGAACCTTGAGTTGCGGATCCTTCTTGCCGGTGATGAAGCGGTTGAGCACATCCGGCTTGATTTCCCCGATGATCTTCAGGACATCCTGCGCGGTGTGCTTTTCCGGCCCCCACTCGTTCTTGAAAGCGGATCCGTAGGTGATGATCCGGACGTAAACGCCGCGGATATTGGTCGGCGCAACCGCGGCGTCACTGGGTTTTGCCGGGGGCGCCGGCACGAACTTTTCCGGAGCGGATTCCCCCTTAGAGGCCCCATCGGGATCGGCCTGGTCGTTTTCCCCAGGACCAAGGGACGCGCTCGGGACTTTGTCCAAAAGGGCGTTCTTTGGTTCTGCGGGCCCCTGGGGATCCGCTGCAGCAGGCAATGACGACATCAACGACAACATCAATGCCAAGGCGACTGGAAAGAACGCTTTGATTTTTGGGACGCTGGCCATGATGGGGGCTTGGATGTGGGAATGGGCTGGAATGCGGGGAGTGATGGAATCCGGCATGCCGCCCGGTCATTTTTCCTGCGATTGGGTCGGATTTGTGGGTTTGTCCTCGGTTTTTACGGCGCCTGCCAACTCGGTCTGGATTTCTTTGAGGCGCCGATCAAAGGCCACCGCCGCATCCAGATCAAGGGCCGCCATCGCCTTTTTCCGGGCGCGGGCCAGTTCGGCCGCCTGGCTTTCCCTGATCGTCTGGATCGCCGCCGCCACAGCCTGTCGATGGCGTTCCCGCAGCGCCAGCAGTTCGGGCGGGGTGCCGTCCGCCGCCGGGACGGACGCCGGAGCATCCTTGGCGGACTTGATTTCCCCGTCCACTGCCAGCGCCAATGCCAGGTTTCCGGCCGCCATCGCCTTCTTCTTCAAGCCGGCCAATTCGGCCAGGCATTCCTCGGCCAGTTTCTTGGACACCTTCGCCAAGGCGGCGGCGGCGATCCGCTCGGCCGCCGCAAGTTCCGGAACCGGCGGCGCAGGAGCGGCGGCTTTCGCTTCGCGGACGAGGGAAATCCTCCGCAATTTCCGGTCGCCTTCGTAGACATCCGCCGTAGTCAACAATGGGGCCAGGACCAGGCTGTAGGCGTGGCCGTCGCCCGAGCATTTGACGAGGCGTTTTTTCGGATTGTCCACGGCCCAGGAAAATTTCCTGTTCACCTTGTCGGTGGAAACCAGCTGCTGGTGCGCGGGGACCTTGCGGCCGCCCTTGCGCCATTCGTAGTTGTTGTGCGTGTACGCGTAGTCCGCCACGCCGTTGTCCTTGAACACCAGGGTGGCTTCCTTGTCCCAAGCCCACGTCTGTCCGGTGAGTTTTTGCCGGATGCCGGCGGCGGTGGGCGCCGCCTCGCCCAAGGCCTGCCGTGTTTCCTTGATCTCCGCGTCCACCGCCACGGCCTGCTCCAGGAGTCCGGAGGCGGTTTTCCGGTCCCGCATCTTCACGAGGTCGGCGATGTGCCGTTTGTGGATGTCGGCGAGCGTCTTGCCGAGGGCTTCGTCGGCAGCCGACTTCGCCGCCGTCCATTCGCGCGGGGGATGGTCCGGTTCGGCATCCAGGTTCTTGGCCGCGTTCTCGTAGAAAAGCGCCAATTCCAACTTGCCATCCGCCATTGCCTTTTTCTTCAACTTGGCCAATTCGGCCAAGAGGGCTTCGTCGCCCTTCTTGTCGGCGGCGGCGAGCTCGGCTTCGTACTTCTCCTTTGCGGCGGCCAGCTCCGGCGGTGGCGCGGCGGGTTCGTCGGCGAAGGCGCCGGCGCAAACCAGGAAGAGGGCGGGCAGGATGGCGGCGACTGGGATGTTTTTCATGAACGAGATGGAAGAGAGAAAATGGAGAATGCAAGCGATCCGATCACCGGCATCATTTTGGCGAAATCATCCGGATATTCGCCACGCCGCCGGCGGACGCCGACTCGAATTCCACCACCAGTTGGGTGCGGGTTTCCGCCGTCACCTGCTGGGTCTGGCGAACGATGATATTCCCGTTCGCGACCACGCAGTCCCCCGGCGGCAATTCGAAGCCGTTAAACAGGAGTTTGGCGGAGCGGATCTTCTCCTGGCCCGCAAGTCGCAGCACCACTTTGTAAGTCGCCGGCATCGGGATGTGCGGCGTCAGGTCGAAGGTGGCCGACGCGGCACCTTTGCCCCATTTTCCGCAGGGGGCGGCGGGGGCGTCGAGCGCGGCTTCCATCGCGGTTTCCGGCTTCACCCCGTCGGCGTAAAACGCGGCCAGGTCGCGGATGATCGGCGTGCCGACCTTCTGCGTGACCCGCAGGCGAAGTGCGTCCACGGCTATTTCGGGAAAGACCTCGATTTTCTTGTGTCCCACGGAAGTTCCCGCCGCCAGCGGCTGCCACTTGCCGCCGGCGTCGCGGCCCTCGAGCACATAGGCGCGGATGCGCTGGCCGCCGCGCAGATCCTCCATGATCCACGCTTCATTGACCTTTTTGAGTCCACCCAAGGACAGTTCCACGGTGTCGCCGATGCCCCGGGCTTGCGCCAGCGGATGGCCGAAGCGGCGCTGGATTTCGTCGCCGAACTCGCGGTAGACCTTCATGTCGCCTTCGGGGATCGCGCCGTCGGTGTTGGGGTTCGAATTGAGCAGCAGCACGCCGCCGCGCCCGACCGACTTGAGGTAGATGTCCATCAGTTCATCCACGCTGTGCCGGAGCGATTCCTTTCTCGCGGACCAGAACCAGGTGTGACCGCCGTGGCCGTAAAGGGTGGTGTCGCATTCGGGCGGGCACCAGCGCGGGCCGTCGGGGTCGCCCGCGCCCTCGCCGTCCGCTATGACTTTGGCGCCGATGGTGCTCCAGCATGGGTAGGGAAGCTTGCCGCTTTCGGTGCCCGGCCAGCGGAGCGTCCCGTGCGGGCCGCCAAAGATCAGGGCCTTGGGCGCGTGCCGGTCGAGGATGTCCTTGAGTGGCACGATGCAGCCGCCATCGAACCAGACTTCATGCACCACATCGCCGCAGAGGGCCAGCACCTCGGTCCACTGCTGGCGCAATTTTCCATTCCATTCTTCCTGCTTTTTAGGGTCGTCGGTCCGCCCGCCGCGGCCGATGCCCTTGGCGTAGCGGGTGTCGTCGGAATAGATGTAGATGCCCATCTTGAGGCCGTTCTTGCGGCAGGCGGCGGCCATCTCCTTCACATAGTCGCCCTGGCCGCCCTTCCAAGGGATGCTCTTGACGGAATAGTCGGTGGTCTGTGTTTGCCACCAGCAGAAGCCGCCGACATGCTTGCAGACCACGATGATCTGCTTGGCACCCCAGGACTTGGCCGCATCGCAGAGTTGCTGGGCGTCGAATTTCGCCGGATTCATCTTGGCCAAGTCCATCTGGCCGTTGCCGTCGTATTCGGTGCCTTTCCAGGTGGCGACGCCGAAATGCACGAACATCTCGCGTTCCATGTCGGCCCAGGCGATCTGTTCCGGCGTGGGCCGCGCCAATTGGGCGGCGGCGGGGTCGGCCAGGGCCTTTTCGATGGCTGCGAGGTCCGCAGTTTGCGGCGCATCGGCGGCGCAAGCACCCAGGCAGAGGATGAGGGAGGACAGCAGGGCGGTGGTGGAATGAATGTGGCGCATGGGCTTCCTAGAGAAAAGGGTGGGTGCTCGCATTAGGACGCCGCCAACCGCCAATCATTACATGCCCGCTAAAAAATACTTCATTAGTTAAATCGTCGCCACCCTTTCATTTTTCAAACAACTGGAATTCGTCCACCGTCACCCCGGCCCCGGGATGGATCAGTTTGGATTCCAGGATGTGCAGCCGGAACTTTTGCGCCTTGACCGGTGCGAATTTCAACTCCATGCCGGCGCCGATGGCCTCCCCCCCGGCCACGGCCGTCCAAGAGCCGTCCGCTTGCTGCGCCTCGATGGCGAACTTCGTCGCCTGCGGGTAACTCGCCTCGTCGATCACCGCGCGCGCGATCTCGACCGGCTTGCCCAAGTCCACTTCCAAGGTGGCGGAAGCCTGGCCGGAGGCGGCGCTCCAGCGGGTGTCGGAGTCGCCGTCGAACGCTTTGGCGGCGCTGTGTTCCCCGTCCCATTCGCCCGATGCCCGGGACGGCTTGCCTTGGGAAATGGGCGGACTGGCCCCCTTGGGCGGCAAATGGTCGATGCCCTTTTTGATTTCCATCAGGCGCTCCACGCGGTCGGGGGAAATGCGGCCGTCCTGGCCGGGCCCCACATCCAGCAGCAGGTTGCCGCCGCGGCGGTTGACCACGGAGTCGTACATGCGGATGAACAGGTTGGCCGGGCGCATTTGGTCATCCGCCGTCCAAAACCAGTTGCGGCCCAGGCAGTCGCAATGTTCGTAGCCGACGAAATAAGGCTTGCCCTCGAAAGTTTGCCGGGGCGTGAAGGGAGGGGTGATGATGTGGCGTTCGCTGTTGAGCACATCGGTGGGCCAAGCCGCTTGATGTGCGGCCGCTATGGTCAGATCGCTGTTCTTGCCCCAGAAGCCGGAAAAATTGAACAACACCACGCATTCGGGCCGGCGGGTGCGCAGCATGTCGTAGAGAGCCGCCCGCTGCGCGCCGGTGGCCGTGCGGGGGATATCAATCCAGTAATAGCGAATTTCCGGATAATTTTCTGCCAATTCGGCCAATTGGTCCTTGACAAATTGGAAGTATTCATCCGGCATGCGGCCGGCGCCACCGTTGTTGTGGCTGTCCAGCAAGCAGTAGTAAAGTCCCGGCACCACATCGTATTTTTTGCAGGACTTGGCGAAGGACGCCACCACGTCCTGCCCGTTGCCGCTGGTGGCGACGTCGTAGTCGAATTCCTTGCCGCGGTATCGCACCTTGCTGTCCCACAGGCAATGGCCGGCGACATGCTTGGAGGTCAGCACGGCGTATTTCATCCCCGCCTCATGAGCCACGCGCGCCCACTGGTCGGTGTCGCTCCGGGGCGGCGCAAAGGTGGCGGACGGCCGGTCACCCCGATCCAGTTCCCGGCCGGTGAAGGTGCTCATGCCGTAGTGGATGAACATGCCGTATTTCAGGCTGCGCCATTGGACCATGCGCTGGGTGGCGGCGGCATCCGGCAGGTACGGCCCTGCGTGTGCCGGTGGCTCGGCGGCGCCGGTCCGGCAGGCGAATAGGCCAAGGGAGAGGGAAAGCACGGAAAAAGCGGCGAGGGTATGGCGCATGGGAAATGGGAAAAAAGGTGCGGATGCCTGCCCCATGGACGCCGGAGGGCGGTGTTCATTACAAAAAATAAATACAACTTTGGTTATTAAGACGCCGGAGTACCCCATCGGTGACGGCCAACCTCAGCCCGCCTCGGCCCGCCTGCTCCTAAAAAATATGGGGTGCGGCAAACAGGCCAACGGCCTGCGTCATACCAGCCTGGGGCAACGCCCCAGGTTTTCGCCAATATTCCACAAAGGGCTGAAAGCCCGACTCATGAGGCCGGGCTTTCAGCCCTCTGAATGAACCCTGCCTGATTCCTGGGGCGTTGCCCCAGGTTGGTATGAAAACCCGCGCCTTTGGCGCTGGGGTGGGCGGGAAGGCGCAAATTTGCGCCTTCCCCAAAGTAGACGCGGACGCTGGCCGCGTCCACGGCAAATGCCTTTGAAAACAACGCCCATTCCATTTTGGAACGCGCATTGTTTTCGACTTCATCTTCTTCCGACGCGGCGGGCCGCCGCGTCTACTTTGGGGGCAAGCAGGCCAACGGCCTGCGTCAACCATGCACCACCAATGCCATACGCCCCAATTCCACATGCTTGGCCTGTTCAAAGGCCGCCACGATTTCCGGGAGATGGTCTTCGACCAATGCCAAAAGATCACGGTTGCCAATGTTGCCGGTTGAAATCAACAATAGCCGGCTTGGACGATTTTGCAACACATGCGAATTGACGAAATCTTCGTCTTTGGTCACCAAGATGCGCGGATCGGCATCAAGCCAATCAAGAATGGCCGCATCAGGCGTTTGGTTCTTCTGCGGCAGGTCCAAAGTGTGCATGGCATCGTGCCCTGCCGCCACCAAAATGCGGGCCAACTGCTTCGGCAATTGCGCGTCAATGAAAAACCTCACGCGACCAGCGCCTCCATCCGCTTCACATGGCTCATGCGCGCACCCCACGCAATGGCCGCAAGCAGATCGTCACGGGTCAAATCCTCGTAATCCCCGAGAATGTCTTCCATCGACATACCGCCACTGAGCAAGTCCAGCAGCATTTCCACCGGATAACGCAAACCGCGAATCACGGGCTTGCCGTGGCAGATGGCGGGATCGAGGGTGATGCGGGAGAGCAGGGAGGACATGGGGGCATTGTAGGGCGGGGCGGGGACTGGCCTTACAAAATCTTGCGCTCCCCGCCGCGCACTTGGTTCTCGCAGCAGGCCAGTGGCAGGCAAACGCGGTAAACCCACGGGGCCAGGCCGGAATGCCATTGACTTAAGCCGCTAGTTTTTGATTTTTCGAAAGTTGCGCTTCGA
>CAZKVP010000006.1:57237-60213 GCA_964556215.1 uncultured Phycisphaeraceae bacterium | reverse complement strand
GGAACTTTGGCAACGGGAGCCGCCGCTTGGCAGGCGGCAAGGGCCAGGGAGAACAGAACGGCGGAAAAAACAGTTTTCATGTCGGCACTTTATTTGTTTTTCGGCTCCACCACCGTGGCTTGCAGCAACAGCATGGTTTCCATGGCATTTTGGCCGGGCTTGGCGGGAGCGGCGGCGGTGAGCAGCACGGCCCCGCCATTGGGGATGGTGGTGGTGGTGCGCCATTGCAACAGGGCCAATTCGGGGGCTTCAATTTGCGCCCCGCCCCCCACTGGAACCGGCCGCAACGCGGAAAGATCGGCAAAACTCGCACGCAGGGTGGTGATGACTTGCCGATGGTCGGCGGAAGCGGTGGCTTGCGTATCCACCAACAGCCCGCCTTGGACCGAACTGACCGTCGGCACCAGCGGACCGGCATCTTTTCCCACTGCAGATTCCTGACCGGACTTGGTCTCCTTACCATCCTTGGTTTCTTTGGCTTCAGTGATCGTGGGACTGGAAAGATCCGCGACAAACGCTTTTTGCCCGCCGCCCAGCACATAGGTTCGTTGGCCGCTCATGCAACGCTGGCGTCCGGCGGACAGGATTTGGATGCCGGAACTTTTCTCCACTGCATGGGCCATGAAGGCCTCAACGCCGGCTCCATCCAGCTCCAAGGTGCCGCGAGTTTGCGCGGAGATTTTTTCCAGCTCTGCCGGCGGCATGCGCAGCACGCGGGCCTGCAAGGCGACGCCCAAGCCCCGTTGCTTGCGAAACCCGGCCAGCAACTCCGCCAAGGCGCGGTGGTTTTCGGGGGTGGTTTTGACCAGCAACTGGCCGCCGTAGGCACTGATGACCGACATGCTATTATCCCATTCCTCGCGCGTCCCCACATGATTCTTGATGCGGGAGATCAACTCTTCAAGTCTCGCCTGGCTCGCGTCCGGATCCTCGCTTGTGCTTATATAACTGCCCGCGCTACCGCCGCCCGTATCTCCCCCATTCAAAGTGAAAGTCGGCGCCTCCGCAAAATCCGGCGCTTGGACCAGCAAATCCCGGACGTCATAAATGTGTTCCAGGGTGACGGCCCAAAATTCCTTGCGCGTCGCCACTTTGACGATGCCGTTTTCAATGGCGTAGCCTAGGCGGCTTTCTCCTTCAAAGTCCGCAGACGCATCTTCCAGTACGGCCTTGAGCAGTTGCGCGGCGGACACGCGCTTGAGTTGCAAGGTGATGGCGCGATCGCGCCTGACGCCGGCACATTCAATGCTCCCCCACAGCACCACCATGTTGACCCCCGTCTGGTCGCGCACGAAGTTGAGCGCCGTCTCCAAACTGTCGCCGTTGAAGGCGGCGGTTTCAATGATCTTGTCCTCGAGCATCTTGCGCGTGCCAAGGTCGGCCGCCGATTCCGCCGCCGGATCGTTCTCCACCACCGGCGCCCCCCCCTCCCCCGACTGGGTGATCAGCGACCCGCCCGCCTTGGGCAATCCCGCGCAGCCGGCGGCCAGACAGGCGATCAACGCAAAAGACGGGCAACGCATGGGTTTCCTTTCAAGGAGGTGGGGATCGATGGCCGCAAGGGTACCAGTCCATCCCCGCCGGTACAATCCCCCCCCTTATGCCCACCCAGACCGCCCCCAAGAAGTCCCCCGCCAAAAAGCCCGCCGCCAAAACGGTTGCTGCCGCGAAAGTTGCGCCTAAAAAGGCGGCGGCCAAAGCAGCGTCAAAGGCCGCCCCCAAGAAGGACGACATCGTCCGCTCGGTGGCTTTCGTCTCCCTGGGCTGCCCCAAGAACCTGGTGGACTCCGAAAAAATGCTCGGCCTCTTGGCCGAGGACGGCATCCACATCGTGCCGTCGGACGCGATGGAAGACGGCCTGGCCGACGCGGTGGTGATCAACACCTGCGGCTTTTTGGAAGCTTCCAAAATCGAATCGGTGGACGAAATCAACCACGCCGCCGAACTTAAGAAGGCCGGCCTGATCAAGCGCATCGTGGTGGCCGGTTGCCTGGTGCAGCGCCACAAGGCGCAAATGCTCGAGTGGTGCCCGGATATTGACGCCCTGATCGGCGTGTTTGACCGCGACCGCATCGTGGCCGCCGTGCAACCCAAGCGCGACCGCGAAAAACTCAAAAAGCTCGAGTTGCCGGTGTATTCCTCCATCGCCACCTCGGCCGCCTCCGCCGGCCAGGAGCGCGGCATGACCACCGCACAGGTGCGCAAGGAAGGCTACTTTGAAGACGACTCGGCCCGCCTGCGCCTGACCCCGCGCCACTACGCCTATTTGCGCGTGTCGGAAGGCTGCAACCAAGGCTGCGCCTTTTGCACCATTCCTTCGATCCGCGGCAAGATGCGCTCCAAGCCGGTGCCGACCATTTTGAAGGAAGCCCGCGAACTGTTCAACGACGGGGCCTTTGAACTGCTGCTCATCGGCCAGGACACCACCTCCTACGGCGAAGACATCGGCTACAAGCCGGGCCTCTCCGGCCTGCTCAAGGAGTTGGACCAACTGGCCGCCGAATTCGGCGGCGCGTGGATCCGCCTGATGTACGCCTATCCCTCGACCTTCACCGACGAGATGATCGACACCTTGGCCAAAGCCAAGCACATCCTGCCCTACATCGACATGCCTTTGCAGCACATCAATGGCGAAGTGCTCGATGCCATGCGCCGCAAGACCAGCCCGGATTTGATCAAGGCCCTGCTCAAAAAGCTGCGCACCCGCATCAAGGGCATGGCCATCCGCACCACCTTCATCAGCGGCTTCCCCGGCGAAACCGAGGCGCAGCATCAAGAGTTGCTGGCCTTCATCAAAGACTTCCAATTCGAGAACCTGGGCGTATTCCCCTATTCGCCCGAAGAAGGCACCAAAGCCGGCGGTTTGTACGCCAAGGGCGGGGCGATCGACGACGCCACCGTGGCCCGCCGCGTCGAAGAACTGATGTTGGCCCAGCAGGAAGTCGCCTTCAAGCGCAACCGCATGCTGGCCGGGCC
>CAZKVP010000006.1:55506-57137 GCA_964556215.1 uncultured Phycisphaeraceae bacterium | reverse complement strand
TGATGTTGGCCCAGCAGGAAGTCGCCTTCAAGCGCAACCGCATGCTGGCCGGGCCGGAAGAGGCGAACCAGGGCCAGGAATTCGATGTGCTGATCGACCGCGCCATGAAGAGCAGCGGCAAAGCCACCGCCGGCGTCGGCAAGGGCGGCGCGCTGTACGCCGGCCGCACCCGCTTCCAGGCGCCGGACATCGACTCCATCACCTTCGTGCAAAGCGCCAAAAAACTGACGCCCGGCGAACTGGTGCGCTGCCGCATGGTGGATGTCAACGGCTACGACCTGGTGGCCAGGCCGGTGGAGGACCTGGAAAAGAAGGTCGGCCTGCCGATCTTGAAGATGGCGCACAAGCACTGAACGCGGCTGGAAATTGAACAAAACAACCGCCCCGGGTAGGGGCGGTTGTTCATGGAGCGCGGCCGGTCAACGCAGGTCGTCTTTGATCTTGTCGAAGATCTGCTTGCTGATCATCCCGTCGCCGGAAGCGCCGACGCGAACGGACACCCTGCTGACATTGCTGCCAGCCTGTTCAATGTTGACGCTGACATCGTCGTTCTGGGCTGTTTTGGCCGTCACGCGGCCGTCAATCTTGGTGAGGGATACGCTGACATTGAGGAGTTTGAGTTGGTTCAAGGCTTTTTCGGCGGACTTGGTGGCCTTTTCCGGCGCCGCGTTCACCTCCATGGCATAGGTGCCGAAGGTGTTGGTCACGCCGACATCGCCGGTTTTGCAACCGCCCAAGGAGGCCAGGAAAAGCGCCGGCACGGCAAACGAAAGAGCGAGGGTGGGGGTGAAGCGTTTCATGGGATGCCTTTCGGAAAGGAGTAAAAAGTGGGCCGCATGAACCAAAGTGGACCTTGAATTTCAGTTCTGCGGGAAACGGCAACCGGCCGTCCCGCCGACCCGCGATGCGCCTTCATTCTACCGGTCTTCCCGCGGATTTTGCCAATTTTTTTCGGCTGGAGGCGCCCGGAAAACCGTGCAAAAACCAACATTCCAATCGTCCGGCAATCCGTACGCACAGGCAAAGGCCGATGCGGATGCGGAATAATGTTTCCTTGCCGGCCGTGCCCGGGTTTATGCTGGAGGCGGTCGAAATGTTCACCCGTTCCAAAAGGAGAACGCCATGGAAAATTTCATCTGCTTCGTTCTGGTCGGGCTGGTCGCCGGTTGGCTGGCCGGGCTCTTGGTCAAAGGCGGCGGCTTCGGCTTTCTTGGCGACATCGTGATCGGGGTCATCGGCGCCGTGGTCGGCGGCGTCCTGTTCGGCCTGTTGGGACTGGCCGCCTATGGCTTGGTCGGCAACATCGTCGTGGCAACCATCGGCGCGGTCGTCTTCATCGGCATCCTGCGGCTGGCGTTTCCGCGCAAGCCGGAATGAAAACCGCCCGGCCCCCCTTTTCCGGAGCACTCCCATGCAATCCGTTTTTCACCGCCCCCCCATCGCCCTGCTGTTGGCGTGCTTGGTGTGTCTGGCGGGATGCCAGTCGTACTACCGCAAAGTGGACCAGCGGGAAAATCCCGGGCAAAAAGCCCCGGTGTTCAGGGCGGTCCCCGTGCCGGATCCGGGCCAACCCGGCCAACCGCCCGCCGGCGCGCCCAAACTGGAGCCCCAGCCGGGACCGGCGCCGGCGC
>CAZKVP010000006.1:52894-55406 GCA_964556215.1 uncultured Phycisphaeraceae bacterium | reverse complement strand
ACTAACGGGCCTGGCTTGGCGACGCCTTGGCGGCGGCGGTTTTCTTCGCGGGTTCCTTCCACGCGCCGTACGCCTCCTCCACCTCGTCCTTGCTCATGCCCTCGGCCTGCGGATGCACGGTCATGCTGGTGAGCCATTGCGAACCGGCCGGGCGGTAGTGGAATTTTTTCACCAGTTGTTTTTCCATCTCGGGCAAATGGGCGGCGCCGTAGAACAGCGAAATGGACTTGGCATCGGGGCGCTCTTCGAGCGTTTTTGCCAGTTTCTTGAGTGCGGCCTCGTTGCGGTCCATCAAAATCGTTTCCATCAGGCTCTCGGACAGTGCTGCCGGCATTTTTTCCTGCGCCAGACTCTGCACCATCGTCATGCGCACCTGGGTGCGGATGGCGGGCTGGTTTTCCAGAGCCCACAGCCCCAGGGCCATGATCGGATTGTCGCCCGACAAAAACGAGCGGACGAAGTCGAACTGGGCCAGCGCCTCGCGGGCGTCGGCGCCGGCCTGGCCCGGCGCGGCAGCCTTGGCAGCCAGGGTTGCCTGCAGGTCTTCCATCGTCATGTCGGCGTTTTGGAAGTGTGCGCGGTGGTAGTCAATGCCCGCCATCTGCGAGACCAGCCCCAGCGCTTTGGCCAGGCGGGAGTAGCCATCTGACCCTTCCGCCTTGTGCTTGGCGCGCGCGGCGGCGGCCTGCGGATCGCGCGTGCTCACGCCCTCGAACAGCACGATGGTTTGCGCGTCCAGATGCTTTTGCACGGCGGCGTAATACGCCGGCTCGCCGATGTGGATGGCTCCGGCGAGGTACACCACCGGCCCCGCGCCCACCGGTTCGAATTTGCGGATGCACACCGCCAACGTGAAGGTATCCGCCGCCGGGCGCCGGGCCCGGACATAGGGCTTGGGCTCGGGCGCCGGCACCACCGAGGCCAGCGGCGTGGGCGCCGGGGTGGACCGTGCCGCCGGCCCGGTGGCGCAGGCACCCAGCAAAGCCAGCAGCAGCACCGGCAAAGGGCGGGAAAAACGCAGGAGGGACGGGCGCATGGGCATGGGATGGGAAGGCTGAAAGGAATGGCCGACAGGGAGAACAAGGCTTCAGTGCAGACCGGCCGGGACGCCCGCTTTTTTCGCGTCCAAGAGGTCGGGGCTGGGAATTGGCTTTTGGATTGGCTTTTGGGTTGTCTCTTGCGTGGCGTTTTGGGTGGTCTCTTTGGCCGGCTCCCTGAGCATCTTGCGCAGGCGGCTTTCCAATTTGCCCAGTTTGCTGAACATCAACGCATGGGTGCCGTTGAATTCGGTGCGGCTGGCTGCCGGCAGGTTCAGGTCTTTAAGCAGTTTGTCGGTGCAAACCTTGGGCCACATGCAATCATTGTCAAAGCTGTAAAAATGGAATTTTTTGGCATCCACCCTGGAGGCGACCCGGCCCGGATCGGTACGCAAGGCCAGCGCATTCAACTGGGCCTCCGTCCAACCCGACTGCATGAAGGCCAGACGGAAGGCCATGCCTTGGAAGGTGCCGAAGAACGAGTTGATGTCGCCGCCGACGAAGCCCACCACCACGCCGTCAAAGGCATTGTCGATGGCCTGGGCCGGGATGGCGGCCAGACCGCCGAAGCACATGGCCTCCAGCCCGATTTTTCCATTGACCTCCGGCAGGGCGGCCACGGCGTCGCGGGCGCGGCGCAGGTCGGCCACCGCCTGCTCGGGGTGGGCGGCCACCTCCAGCAACTCCATCGGTTGCGCATCGGCGTGGCGCGGGCCGGCACCGGGCAAGGCGAAGGCGAAAGCATGGATGCCCCTGGCCGCCAGCCTGGCGGCCATCTGGTCGGAAGTGTCGAGCAAGTCGGGCGACAAGGGCGAGAGCACGATCGCCGCCGGGGCGCGCCCGGCCAATGGCTTGCCGTCTTTGCCAAGCGCCCGGTGCCAGTGCATCACCACCGTGTCGCGCTTGGTCTGGCCGGAGGGCAACGGCGAGGGGAATGACACCACCGCATCAAAGTAAGCCTCCTCTTTGGCCGCAGCGCGCGTCACCTGAAAAACCGCCGGCTGCCAATGCACCGTTTTGAGCGCGGCGGCGGCCTCGGGGGTTTTGCCCGCCGGCGGCGCCACGGTGTCTTTGGCTTCAAACACGCCGGCCACCGCCGGCGCGGCGGCGGCGACAGGGGCGCCCTGGACCGCCCAAACAGGCGGGCCCCACGGCATGGCCAAGGCCGCCGTCAACAGCAGGATTCGGGGCAAAGGGGTGCGAGCGGGGAAAAAACTCATGCGGGGTGCATTCAATCTATAAAGAGGATCCAACCCATGCGACATACTTGGCGCGTACCTGCAAAGATGTGCGGGGTTGCAACTTGGGTATTTTTGCCGCTCTCGGCGGGAAGTCAATGCTTTTTGGAAAATCCGCGCCCGCAACCCTTTTTACGCCTCTTCCAGCGCGCCTTCGTCAAAAAAACGCCGCAAGATCGCCGCCGCCGCCAAGGCGTCGCGGCGCGCCTTCTTTTGTGCATGGGTCAAACCGCTGCG
>CAZKVP010000006.1:33043-52794 GCA_964556215.1 uncultured Phycisphaeraceae bacterium | reverse complement strand
ATCACATCCAAGGGGGTGCAAATGCCGCTGCCCTGGTCGCCCAAAGCCAAGCCCGTGCGTTTGCCGCCGGGATCCACGCACAAAAAGGAGGAGGGTGTTTTTGCCATGTTCATTCATCCATGCCCAGCGCCGCGACTTTGACGCCCAACTTGCGCCTCAGCCACACCCGGTAAGCGTAATAGGCCAAGCCGATCGCCACCAACGCGCCGCCCAAAAAACGCAGCGGATCAAAGGGCAACCGATGGAGCAAAAAAGCCGCCAACGCGCCGCCGCAGAGGAACCCGGCCAAAATGCCGGCCAACACCCCCATCTTGCCGAATGACGGCTTGTGCCCGCGCAGCCACAGGCCGACCATGATGCCAAGGTCGGTGACGATGCCGGTCACATGGGTGGTGCGCAGCACCAAACCCAAGTATGAACTGGCCATGCCGTTTTGCAGGCCGCAAGCCGCCGCCACCCCCAGAGTGCTCCACATCGGCGAGCGGGTCAGCATCCAGGCTGATGCCAGAATCATCACGCCTTCCAGCGCCAACACCAGCCCGTAGCGACGGCCCGGCAACAGCACGCGGTGGCCGATGATCGCCCCCGACAGCACCGCACCGCCGAAGAAGGAGAACAAAATGCCGGCGGAAACCAGCGCCTTTTGCGAGAGATTGCTGCTGCCAATGAAAATGCCCAGATGGGTGGTGGTACCGCTCATGTGCGATACCGGCACTTCAAAGGCGGTCAAAAAAGCGTGGGCATTGATGAAGCCGGCCAAACCCGCCAGCGCGGATCCCCACACCGCCACCAGCCACACCGGCCATTGCTCGGCAATGGCAGAGGGCACGGGGGAAGAAGGGGAAAGGGAGCGCATGGAAACAAAGGCTAACGCAAGTCCATCCAGTTCGCCAAAAAGCCAAATAAAGATTGGGCAAAAGTCCGCCAAAAGTGGATAATGGGGGGCGCCTCGGGAATCACTCGACTTCCGTCTCCCCTCTTACCGCAGGATCCGCCATGGCCCACCATCCTTTGCGCCGCGCCTTCACGTTGATTGAGATGCTGGTGGTCATCGGCACCGTCTCGCTTTTGCTCTCCCTGATCGTGCCCTCCCTGGCCGACGCCAAGTCTGCCGCCCGGATGGTGCTGTGCGGCAGCCATCTGCATAGCGACGGCGTGGCTTTGGAGCTTTACGGGTATGACAACAAAGGTGCGTTCCCCGACCTTTTTTATGACTTCCCGCCCGGCAGCAACCAATCCAACACCGTGGTCATTCAATTCAAGCCCAAGAAAGCCGCCACCACCGGCTGGACCTATTTCACCCCCGCCGCCATGATCTGCCCCTCCGACGACACTCCCAACCAAGTGCATGTGATTGATGACCACACCGGAGCCATCTCGGACATGGATTGTTCCTATGACATCAATGTGGACTTTTTGCTGCGCGGCCACACCCATGACCAAATCAAAAATCCACATGGACTGGCCATCATGTTTGACGGCAATGTCGGCGACGGGGTCAAACAAGGCGCTTATTTGAGCACCCAAAGTTGGGCGGGAACCGCTTTTAACACCCGGCATTTCCCTAGGCCTTCGGCAGGTAGTGCAGCCAATGGGAACGGCAATTCAAACAACCTGTCCAACGCAGGCACCGGCAAACTCGGCAATGTGCTGTGGGCCGATGGACATGTCACCTCGGAAAGCGCCTTGCCTTTGTCTGCATTCATCATGCAAGGTGATAGTGAGTGGGTTCATGGCAATACAAGTGGGAATGGCGGTGGCAATGGCGGGAGCAATGGTGGTGGGAATGGTGGTGGCAATGGCGGGGGCAATGGGAAGGGAAAATAAAATACCCCTTTAACACCATTCAATCATTGCAATTATTATCTGTCCCATGCCGCTTCACTCTTCTTCATTTCGACAATTTGTAGACCGCCTGCTTGTGCACCTAAGCGATGGTCGCGACAAGGCTCAGCGCGTGGCAGCCTTCTTGGCTGAGCGGTGCCGCATGCGGCTTGATTCTCTTAAAAAGATCGGCAACCTTCCCGTCCCGACGATGGGGGGATTTCTTGGGCGTTTCAAATCCCGCGTGGGAAACAGCCATTTGGCGGATGCGCTGCATGACAAAAAAGACCGGATGGCCCAACGCCTTGGCGAGCGCCTGATGGCGTTCTGGTGGCGGCTTGAAGTGCGTTGGGCCACTTTCGGGCGCAGGCTGACCGGAACGTCCCGTCATATGGCAGCAGGTATTGCCCACAAGGGAGACATTCTGGAATCCGGAATGAAGCGACTTTTTCCCGTGTTCAGCCAAGCCCTGCACTCTGCCACCCACCCGGTACGCTGGATGCGCCAAGATCGCCGCCGCGGCATGGCGGCGGCGGGTACGCTGTTTGCCCTCAGCCTTGGCATCCTGATCATCCGCTTGGGTGGTCCCCTCCAACGGGATCGAAACGAATACGCCAACAGGTATGTTTTACTTTACGACCTTGGCACAGGACGTCTCAAAGCCTACCCCCCCGGCACCCGGCCCGGCACCAATGGCTCCGCGGGCATCATGATTTACACCAGCCCAAACGGCCCCCAACCCCAAGCCGGCATGACCCTTGAAGACCTGCAAAAGGCCGGCATGGTGGTGGGGTGGCTGTTCAGACTGGATACCGCTGATTGGACGGGTCAATATGCCGCGCCTGACCAGCTTGAAAACTGGATTAGCGAAGACTCGAAGGGATTCAAAAAATGGCTGGCCCACTGCCAGTATGAGGTGCAAAAACACTCCGGGGGAAATCCACTGGTGCCCTGCGCCAACCGGGTGGGGGATGCAAAAAAGGCATCCGCCAAGTAAGACGTATCATCCGGCCCATGCAACCGGTCGCCGTCCTCAATGTGGTCGCCCTCTCCCAAAGCCTCTTGGCCCACGCCCCGCGCCTGCGGGCGCTGGCCGAGGCGCAAGGGTGCGTGAACTTGCGCCCGCCCTTCCCCGCCGTCACCTGCACTTCGCAAAGCGCCATGCTGACCGGCTTACCGGTGGCGCAGCATGGGGTGGTCGCCAACGGCTGGTTTCATCAAGACACCCAGGAAGTGCGCTTTTGGCTGCAATCCAACAAGTTGGTCGGTGGTGAAAAAATCTGGGAAGCCGGCAAGGCCCGCGACCAGAACTTCACCTGCCTGAACATGTTTTGGTGGTTCAACATGTACAGTGGCTGCGACTGGTCCGTCACCCCGCGCCCGCAATACCGTGCCGACGGGCGCAAAGTGCCGGACTGCTACTCAGAGCCGCCGGAACTGCGCGATGAATTACAGGCGCAATTGGGGGATTTTCCGCTGTTCCGTTTTTGGGGGCCGCTGGCGGACATCACCTCGACCCAATGGATTGCCGACGCGACCAAAATCGTTTGGGACCAGAAGAATCCGACACTGACTTTGGTTTACCTGCCGCACTTGGATTACCCGCTGCAAAAATTGGGGCCGGGCCACCCAGACATTCCAAGTGAAGTGGCGAAGGTGGATGCCATCGCTGGCGATCTGATTGATTTCTTCGCCGCACGCGGGGTGAAGGTGCTGGTGGTGTCGGAATATGGGATTGAGCCAGTGACAGGCGCAAGTTTCCCCAACAAGATTTTGCGCCAAGCCGGCTATCTCAACTTGCGCCTTGAAAACGGCCGCGAGTTATTGGATGCCGGCGCCAGCCGCGCCTTTGCCGTCTGTGACCATCAAGCGGCGCTGGTGCATGTGAGCGATCAAGCGGACGAGGCGCAAGTGCGAGCACTGCTGGCCGCCCACGGGCAACTGCGCGAAAGCGCGCATCCGCGCGGCGGTACCTTTGCGCTGGAAGCCAAGCCCGGCCAATGGTTCGCCCACGACTGGTGGTTGGATGACGCCAAGGCGCCGGACTTCCAAAAAACCGTGGCCATCCACAAAAAACCCGGCTACGACCCGCGGGAGTTGTTCAGCGACAAGAGCATGGTGCAAATTGCTTGGCGTCTGCTCAAGCGCAAGTTGGGATTCAGGACTTTATTGGATGTGGTGCCGCTGGATGCGGGGGTGGTGAAGGGGTCGCATGGGCGGGTGGAGACGGCGGCGCAAGTTGCGCCTTTGATGATCGGGGGGGGAGATGGCGGGGAGATGGCGATGGAAGGCGTCAAGGGGGTGGTGATCAAGGCAATATTTGAGTGAAGTGCCATTGCGCCTATTCCCCAACGAGCCCTGAGCGCAAGCTCAGGGGGACGCACTTGATACGACATGCATCCCCCGAGCTTGCGCTCGGGGCTCGTTAGCGCCAACCCCCTTCCCCCCGCTAAACTGCCGCCTCCCCCTTCCCAATAAACACCTCTCCCGAGTCCCCCATGGCCCAGAAGAAAATGAAAGCCCTGCTCAAGTCCAAACGCGAAGTCGGCATTTGGATGGACGAGGTGCCGGTGCCCACCATCGGCCCCGACGAGGTGCTGATCAAGGTGGACCGCACCGGCATCTGCGGCACCGACCTGCACATCTACAAGTGGGACGGCTGGGCCCAGCGCACCATCCCGGTGCCGATGGTGGTCGGCCATGAATTCGTCGGCACCATTGCGGAAGTCGGCGCCAATGTGCGCAATTACAAGGAGGGCGATCTGGTGTCGGCCGAAGGCCACATTTTGAAATCCCGCTGCCGCAACTTCATGGCCGGCCGCTGGCATTTGGTCAAGGATGTCGAGGGCCTGGGCGTCAACCGCACCGGCGCCTTTGCCGAGTATGTGGCGGTGCCGGAGATGAATGTGTGGAAGCACAACCCCAACATCGACCGCGATGTGGCCGCCATCTTCGACCCCTTCGGCAACGCGGTGCACACCGCCTGCCAATGGAACATGCTGGGCGAAGATGTGCTGATCACCGGCGCCGGACCCATCGGCTGCATGGCTGCCGCCGTCGCCAAGTTCGCCGGCGCGCGCCATGTGGTGGTCTCCGACATCAACCCGTGGCGCCTGAACCTGGCCAAGAAGTTGGGCGCCACCCACACCGTCAACCCGAAGGAGCAGAGCCTGGCCGACATCCAAAAAGAATTGAACATGAAAGAAGGCTTCGATGTCGGCCTTGAAATGTCCGGCAACGGCGTGGCCTTCGGCGACCTGCTCAAGAACATGGTCCACGGCGGCAAGGTGTCGCTGCTGGGCATCTTCCCCGAGAAGGTCGCCATCGACTGGGACCAGGTCATCTTCAAGATGCTGACCATCAAGGGCATTTACGGCCGCGAAATGTTCGAGACCTGGTACAAGATGGGCGTGTTCGTCGAGGCCGGGCTTGACATCAGCCCGGTCATCACCCACCGCCTGCCGGTGGACGACTTCCAAAAGGGTTTCGACGCCATGCTCGGCGGAGAGTGCGGCAAAGTCGTGCTCAAGTGGTAAAGTAAGCCCATGCTTTCCGACCTCGCCCAAACCCTGATCACTCCGCAAGCCATCGCAACCCGCTTGGACGCCCTTGCGGGGGAAATGGGTTTGGCCCTGCCGCGTGAAGGCGTGGTGTTGATGCCGGTGCTCACCGGGGGCATGGTGTTTGCCGCCGACCTGATGCGCCGCCTGCCCACCCGTTTGACCATCACCTGCGTGGGTGCCTCCTCCTATGCCGGAACAAGCACGGACTCAACGGCTGAAACACCCGCCGATGTGCGGCTGGCCGGATTGGAAGCCGCCCGCACCGCCGCCAGGGGCAAACATGTGGTGCTGGTGGATGACATCCTCGACACCGGCCGCACGCTGATCGCCCTGCGCGATGCACTGAAAGCCTCGGGGGCGCTGTCGGTCCAAACCTGCGTCCTTTTGCGCAAAAACCGCACGGAAAATCCCGCCTGCGAAGCGGATTTCGTGGCCTTTGACATTCCCGATGCCTTTGTGGTGGGCTACGGATTGGATTTCAACGGCCTGTACCGCAACCTGCCGGCCATCTGCATCCTCAAGCCAGAAGTCATCGCACGGGCAAAAGCGGGGGCCGCGTGAGCCCGCCGGCCGCCGAGCTTGCGCAAGCCGCCTCCGGCGCCGCCGTGCTTGGCACCTCGGTGGCCCTGCCGGAAACCCTGCTTGAAAGCGGCGAAACCGTCCTGCTGGTGCTCAAGCCCAGTCCGCTGTCCATCGTGCTTTCGGCCCTGCCGCCCCTGGCGGTGATTGCCGGACTGCTGGCTTTTTCCGACCGCCTGCTGCCGGATTTCTCCCCCAGTGACCGCATCCTGGGCGCCGTGGGCATGGCCTGCGTCGTGCTCACTTGGCATCTGCTTGGCTGGCTGGGGAAAACCTTCATCCTCACCGACCGCCGCGTGCTGCGCCTGCATGGGGTTCTCCACCCCGACCAAGTCCGGCAATTGCGCATCAAAGAACTCCGCCAAGTGGCGCCCCACCGTCACCTGCTCCAGCAGATCAGCGGGTTGGGCTCGGTGCGCCTGTCGGGCGTGGGCGTTTTGGAATGGGAGGATGTGGCCAACCCCCTCGAAGTGGCAAAACACGTGACTGAAGCGATCCGGCGCTACGGGCGCTGAAAACGGAACCGCCGGCTTATTGCTTCCCCGTCTTTTTGGGGTTTCCGGCCTTTTCCACCTGTTTCATTTCCACCATCACCCACAGCGTGCTCCCCGGCGGAATCAGGTCGCCGCCGGCACCCGTTTCGCCGTAACCCAAATACGGCGGGATGGTGATGGCCCGGGCATCCCCGGGCGCCATGCCGCGCAGGCCCAAGTCCAAGCCCCGCACCAAGGTCCCGTCGCCCACCACGCAGGCGGCATCAGCCGCCGGAAGAATCGCCGGACCGGGGTCGCCTTGGGCATCCAGCCTGAACAAGGTCCAGTGGAAGGACACCGCATCCCCCTTGGCCGCGCGCGCGGCGCCGGCGGGAGCGGGCGCATGCAGGGCTTTCACCTCCACCCCGGGCTTTCGCTCGATCAATTGCAGTTCGATCCAGACCGGGCCGGTGGCGCCGGGCCAATGGCGGGCCGGTGCCCGCACCTGGCGGCCTTCGCCGGGACGCAAGCCGATCAACCCCCATTCCAAGGCCGTTTTTTCACGGCCCTCGCCGATCACCACATGCCGCGGCGGGTCGCCGAACACGGCGCAGTCAAGCAGTTTGAGGCGGGTGACGCCGTCCGCCGCCAATTCAAAGGCCCGGAATCGCACTTCGCACCAATCGCCGGCCTTGGCGGGGGCGGCATTGCGGGCATCCCCGGGTGGCGCCAGCGTGGCGCGCACCTCCAAGCCGTCCACCCATTCCTGCCAGCCCGTCTTTGCCGCAGGGATGCCGGAATCCGCCTGCCCTGCCTGCTGATCCGCACACGCCGGCCAAACCCAAAGCATGCCCGCCAGCAGCCAGGTCAGGCGGATTCCGGCCGGGCACGGCGGCAAAGACAGACGCATCAGTTCATCCCCGGATCATGCGGCACCAAGTGGCTGTGCCGGGCCAACGTCCCCAGGGCATGGTCGGCCAAACCCATGGCCGCCTCGTACTGGGCCTCGCCATCCAAGCCAAACACCAATTCGGGGGCGGCACTGGCCAGCACCCAGGTGCCCTGGGCCAACTCATCCTCCAGTTGGCCGGCCGTCCACCCGGCGTAGCCGGTGAAGCAGCGGATGCGCGGACTGGGCACGCCGCCGAGCACCGGCTCGATCAATTGCGCCTCGGCGCAAAAATGCAGCCCCTCGGTGACGCCCACCTGTGAATTTTCCACCACTTGGTGCAGGACCATCAGGGGGCCCTCGACCGGTCCGCCCACGTGCAAGGCGCCCCCATCGGCGCATGGCTTGCTCGAAATCTGTTTCCACGCCTCGCTCATCGGCAACTCCAAGGGACGGTTGAGCACCAAGCCCAAGGCCCCCCCCTCCCCGTGCTCGATCAAAAGCGACACGGTGCGCGAAAAATAAGAGTCATCCATGGCGGGCGAGGCGACCAAAAGCATGCCTTGGAAGTGGGTCATGGCCCGATTTTAAGGCCGGCAGGGCCGGCAGGTTGGAGTAAATCCGCCGCCTTTTGAAAAAAAACCCAAAATACCCCTTGACCTATCGCCTTGCAGCCCCGATGATTGCCCCATCTTTAGCCCCCGCGCCGCCCCCCGGACCCCACATTTCTATCCGGCATGTCCAAGATATCCCCCAAAAATCGCGAAAAAATACTCCACGCCGTGCGCGCCCAATATCTTCAGGAAGAAGACACCCCTGGGCGCGTCCTGCGCAACACCAGTGATGCGCTCAAAGACGCCGAAAGTTATTCCCACGTCCTGCTGGCCGGCGAGGGCGAACCCTGCCATCCGCCGGAAGTGTTCCCCCGCCTGCGCTGGGGCGGCGTATTCGCCTTTGTGGCCGGCTCCCTGCAGCAGGCCCATAAAATCTGCGAGGAATACAAGGACGAAAAAAGCGGCTTTGTCATCGAAAAGGAAGTGACGCCCATCAAGACCGGCTTCTGGATTTTCGGCGCCAAAGGCTTTTTCTTCCTGGCCCGCAAAGTGGATTTGCTGATGCCCGGCGACACCACCGAACGCTTCACCTACTCGGTCAAATTGGTGCGCCACCCCAAGGGCCCCGATGCCCCCTTTGGCTGGTGCGTGTGGAAGCAGGTGCCGACCTTTGACAACCTGATCTGGCGCCTCTCCAAAAAATTCCCCGATGCCGACCCCAACGACTTGCGCAAGCGCGCCAAAAAGCTCGTGGCCTCGGTGTTCCCCACCTTCCTGACCCGCGAAACCGCCATCCTCAAAATCCTGCAGACCAACCTGCCCGAACAGTACAAGGGCAAGGTGCCGCGCTGCCTGGGCGTTGAAAAGGACGAAAAGGGCTTCGTGCGCGGCATGAAGATGAACTGGCTGCGCAACGGCGGGGAACCCCTGAGCCAGCTGGAATTCTCCAAGCAGTCGGCCGAATTGCTGGCCGCCCTGCACGACGAGGCCAAGGTCATGCACCTTGACTTGCGCCTCGACAACTTCGTCATCACCGAAAACGGCGTCGGCTTCATCGACTTCGGCTCGGCGGTGCGCATCGGCGAAAACCTCAAGGAATCGCCAATGCTCGAGAGCCTGTTCAGCGAAATGATGCGCACCAGCCAGATCCAGCGCATGCTGGGCAAGATGATCGAAAAGGGCCATGTCACCAATGACGCCATCCGCGAGGTCTACGGCCGCGTGGACAAGACGGTGGACACCTTCTACCTGGCCGTGCAAATCAACAAGCCCACCGGAAACCCTGAGTTGATCCCGCTGATCGCCTACGACGAAAAGTCGGAAATGGCCACCAAACTCGGCAACCTGACCGCCGCCGTGCTGCGCCCCAAGAGCGCCGACGCGGCGCAATTCAAGACCGCCGCCGACATTTTGCGCGGCATCGTGTCGGTCGAAAAACGCATGAACGGCTAAGCCTATCCTTTCGGGAAACCCGTGCAAGACCCGGTCTGGCGCGGGTTTTTTATTGCGCGCACAGGCTG
Source organism: uncultured Phycisphaeraceae bacterium (assembly GCA_964556215.1). GTDB lineage: Bacteria > Planctomycetota > Phycisphaerae > Phycisphaerales > Phycisphaeraceae > CANIYR01. The sequence continues at coordinate 43,392 of CAZKVP010000006.1, read as the reverse complement.
CTATACTTCCGCCATGCCCCGCCCTGCCTTCTATTTCTGGTTCACCTTTCCCACCCGCTAAGCAGGGCCTCTTTCCTTTCGGATTGAAATCACCCTGCCAAGCGCAGGGTTTTTCTTCATCCCCCTTCCCCACCCACCATGTCCACCACCTTCAATCTGCGCGTTGCCAGCCTGCACGCCATCACCAGCCCCGCCCGCATGCGCGCCGAAGTGCCCGCCTGCGAAGCCGCCCTGACCACCACCGCCTCCGCCCGCGCCGAAATCTGCCGCATTCTCAACCGCCAGGACGACCGTCTGCTGGTGGTCATCGGCCCCTGCTCCATCCACAACCGGGAGGAGGGCATGGAATACGCCCGCCGCCTCAATGAATTGCGCCTGGCCTACGCCGACAAACTCTGCATCGTGATGCGCGTCTATTTTGAGAAACCCCGCACCACCGTCGGCTGGAAGGGCCTGATCAACGACCCCGACCTGGATGGCACGTTCCAGATCGACAAGGGGCTGCGCATCGCCCGCGAGATTTTAAATGACATCGCTGCCGTGGGGCTGCCCACCGCCACCGAAGTGCTCGACCCGATCACCCCGCAGTACATCGCCGACTTGGTGGCCTGGGGCGCCATTGGCGCGCGCACCACCGAGAGCCAAACCCACCGCCAGATGGCCTCTGGTTTGTCCATGCCCATCGGCTACAAAAATGGCACCGACGGCGGCTTGCAAGTGGCTCTTGACGCCATGCAGGCGGCGCGCATGCCGCATCATTTCCTGGGCATTGACGATGACGGCCGCTGCTGTGTGGTCGAGACCACCGGCAACCCCGAGGGCCATGTGATCCTGCGCGGCGGCTCGGGCAAGCCCAATTACCACCCCGAATTCGTTGCCGACGCCGCGAGAAGACTGGAGACAGCCGGGCTGGAGCCTTCGATCATGATCGACTGCTCGCACGCCAACTCGGACAAAAAGCACGAGAACCAGGAGGCCGTGTTCCGCTCCATCCTCGATCAGCGCGCGGCGCGCACCACCGGCGCCAAAACCGCGGGCGCGGCGGCACCAAAACCCTTCATCACCGGCGCCATGGTGGAATCCAACCTGGCCGAAGGCGCCCAAAAGTTGCCCGACTGCCCGGCCGGCACCGATGTGCGCAAACTGCTCAAGCCCGGTGTTTCCATCACCGATGCCTGCCTGGGCTGGGACAAGACAGCGGAGCTGCTCAAAGAGGCGTTTGAGCGGGCGGTGTGAAAACTGGGAAGGCGGACTTTAGTCTGCCATAGAAAAAACGGGCTCGATGCCCGTTTTTTCTTTGTTCTTGCGTGCGAGGAAGTTTCCCATCAAAAACCCGGCATCGAGCCGGGATTTTGAACGGCAGACTAAAGTCCGCCCTCCCAGTTTATTTCCCCCACAGCGGCGCCACCACGCCGCCGCTGGCGCCCAAGCGCCCTTGGTATTGCCGGGCCGAATCAAAGGTGCTGAACGCGCCGACCTGAACCAGGAAAACCTCGATGTTGGCGGCGTTCTTGGCCTTGATGACGCGCGGGGCGGCCAGGCGCAGGGCATCGGTCTTGGCCTTCCACTCGGCCGCCACGCGCTGGGCATTCTGGATGTCCATGAACGAGCCCACCTGCAGGGTGTAACCGGTGACATTGATCTGGCGCTGGATGTCCTCCTTGAGTGCGGCGTCGGTGGTGTACTTCATGGCCAGGATCAAATGGATGCGCGCATCCGACCAGTAGTCCAACTTCTGCTCGGCAATGCCGGCCTGGTAATACGCCAGTGCGCGCTGCTCGCCGGTGAGCAGGTCGGTGGCTTGGAGAAGCGCTTTGGCGCCTTCCTTGAACTCGGTCAATTCGTTGCGGGTCATGCCCAGCTCCGCCAATGCCGGTCCGCGCAAACCGGCGTCCGCGCTGCCGGCCGCCTGGCCGAGCAAAACCGCCGCTTCGTGGCGGCGGTTCAACTTGCGCGCCGCCATGCCGGCGACATACGCGGCCTCCTGGCGGGTTTGCAGCGGATACTTGAGGTTGTCGGCAACGGCCTTGCCCTGCGCAAAAGCTTCGGCGGCATCGCCGGCCTTCCAAGCGCCGTAAGCGCCGGCCAATGCCGAAGGCGCCGGGGCACCGGACGATGCTGCCGTCTTGCAGCCGGCGGCACCCAGAAGGACGATTGATATGGAGAAAGCCAGGGCGACGGGGCGGATATTCATGGGAATGCTCGGGGTGGCGTGGGGCGGTTGATCAAGGCCGGATTGTAGCGCCCCGCCACCGCCTGTACCCTACCCCCATGTCCCTGCTTGCCCCCATTCTGCGGAATCTTCTCACGCACCCCAAGCGCATCGCCGTCAGCGACGACCAGGGGAGCCACACCTCGCTCAAAATCGCCGGGGGCGCCTTCCATCTGGCGAAGTTCATCGCCGGCGCCACCCCAAAACAGACCATCGGTCTGATGCTGCCCACCGGGGTCGCCTTCCCGATGGCGTTGCTTGGCGCGTGGCAGGCCGGCAAGACCGTGGTGCCGGTGAATTACCTGCTGGAAAAAAAAGCCCTGCACCATGTGATCGCCGATTCCGGCATGGACACGCTTTTGACGGTCGGCAAATTGCTGGAGCACATCGGCGGCGAAAGCATGATTCCGCCCGGGGTCAAAGTCGTGAAACTGGACGAACTGAAATTCTCCGGCCTGCCGCCGCTGCGCTTTTTCAAAAAGCCCAAGGACGATGATTTGGCGGTCATTTTGTACACCTCCGGCACCTCCGGCCTGCCCAAGGGTGTGATGCTCACCCATGGCAACCTGGAATCCAACGCCCGCGGCGCGGTGGCGCACGCGCAACTGGCGACAGCCAACACGTTCCTTGGCGTGCTGCCCAACTTCCACGCCTTCGGCCTGACCGTGCTGACCCTGGTGCCGCTGCTCATCGGCGTGCGCGTGGTTTACACCGCCCGCTTCGTCCCCCGCCGGCTGGTGGAACTGATGGAAAACGAAAAGGCGGACGTGTTCATCGCCGTGCCCTCGATGTTCACCGCCCTGCTTGGGGCCAAGAACGCCTCGCTGGAAGCCGGCAAAAGCCTGCGTTTCGTCGTCTCCGGCGCCGAGCCGCTGCCCGAAGCCGTGGCGGAGGATTTCAAGCGCCTGTTCGGGGCGCAGATCCTCGAGGGCTACGGCCTGACCGAAACCAGCCCGGCCAGCCACTGGTCCACGCCGTGGGCCCACAAGCCGCGCAGTGTCGGCAAGGGTTTGCCGGGCGTGCGCACCTTCATCGTGGACGACCAAAAACGCATCCTTGGCCCCGACACCGACGGCGAAATCTGGCTGGCCGGGCCCAACCTGATGGCCGGCTACTGGAACCGCCCCGACCTGACGGAGGAAGCCATCGTCTATCTGGAGGTGCCCGGCGAAGAGAAGCCCGTGCGCTGCCTGAAAACCGGCGACATCGGCCGCCAGGACAGTGAAGGGTATCTGTGGATCACCGGCCGCAAGAAGGAAATGCTGATCGTCGCCGGCGAAAACGTGTTCCCGCGCGAGATCGAGGAAGTGCTCAACCACCACCCGGCGGTGGCCGCCTCGGCCGTGATCGGCAAGAAGGACGAGCTGCGCGGCGAACTGCCGCTGGCCTTCGTGGAATTCAAGGAAGGCCAAACCGCCACCGATTCGGAATTGCGCGCCCATTGCGCCAAGGAACTGCCGGCCTTCAAGGTGCCGCGCGAAATCCGCGTGGTGGAGAAGTTGCCAAGGAACCCCACGGGCAAGATTTTGCGGCGGGAATTGAAAGCGTAAGCCGCCGCCGTCGCTTTAAAACGAATGCCCTCCCACCGCCTCCAGCATGGCTTCGTGCAGGGGTTTGGCGTTGACCATCAGCCAAGCCATCTTGCGACGGATGACCCCGAGCATCAAATCGCCGCGGATGCCGGCGAAGGCGCCGCGCGAAGCGACGGGCAGAAGCACCTCGGTCACCATGGCCTCGGCCATCAGCCAAGGCACGGCCTGCATGCGGGCCGGCTCCAGGCCGGTCTCGCGCAGGTAGCCGCGCATGAAGGAGGTGAAGCGCCCCACATCGGGTTCATCCGGCCATTTGGAGGGATCGGCCCCCCCCACGGCCGAGAATTGCAGCGCGCCGGTGGCCACGTCCAGCAGCGGGTTCTGCAGGCGGATGGAGTCGTAATCCACCACGCCGATCACCTTGCGTTCACCGTTGTAAATCAGGTTGCCCGGATGCCAGTCGCCATGGCATATTTTTTCCTCCCCCTGATTGGCGCCAAGATCGTCGGCCATGTCCGCCGCAGTTTTCAAATCACGCTGAAGCGCGGCCAAATGAGCCAGACCGCCGGGCAATGCCGCCGCCGGCAGCAGGCGGCCAAAGGTTTCCCGCGCCCGCTCGAAGGCACGCGGCGCCACCGGGGATTGGTGAAAACTGCCGCGTGGGGCTTCCTGCGGGCGCTCGAAGTTCTCCAATATTTTGTGCATGCGTCCAAGGGCGCGGCCGGCTGATCCGGATGCTTCCGGCGAGCGGTCAAACGGTTCGCCGCGCACGAACAGAAACAACTCGTACAAATGGTCGCCCAAATGCACCAAAGTCGATCCGCTGCGGCGGGTCGCCACCAAAGGCGGCGAAGGAAAGCGCGCCGCCGCCAAATGGCGCTGCACCCGATGGGCCACGATGATGCGACTGCGCGTCTCGTCGGTGGCATCGCGCCGCTTGAGCAGGAACACGCCCGCCTCGGCGGCCATCACCGCCTTGGGGGCGCGCCGCGATCCGCGTTTGAAGGCTTCGATGCGCTTGATGGTGCCAAGGTCGTAATGCGACAACACCAGGGGCAATTCGTTCCAACCGTAACCCAGGCCCTGCTCGTCCGACACCGCAGGCATGACTGCGGATTTGGACCCCTGCGACTCCAGTTTGATGGCGGCTTGGCCGAACTGGGTTTTTGAAGAGATGGGCTCGGTGAGCAGTGTGGAATAATCCGCCGTCATTTCCCCGGCCATATCCACGGCATCCACTGCCGCTTCGACGACCGGCTTGGGCACCGGGAAAGCAGGGGCCTTGGAATCCAGGCCCAGATCAAAACTGTCCCCCGCGTAGGAGACTTCGGAAAGATCGGGCTGTTGCGGCTGGTCCATGGAATGAGCCTGTGAAGGGGCTGCTAGGCTAACTTAGGGCGGCGGAAAAGGGAAGGGACTTGGCAAAAAATGGTGCCGCCGATCTAAACCCCATCCGAAACAACGTCTTACTCCGCATTCTGCACCTGCTCTTTGATGCGGTCGATGCGGGTTTTAAGTTCCACCACGCCGCGGGCAATGGCGGCATCGGCCCCCTTGCTGCCGATGGTGTTGGCCTCGCGCAGCATTTCCTGGGCCAGAAAATCCAACTTGCGCCCGGCCCCGCCATCGCTGACGGCGCCCTTGGCGTTCATGATGGCGCGGAATTGGGCCACATGGGCTTCCAGACGCGACAACTCCTCATTGATGTCGCAGCGGTCGGCGTACAACGCCACCTCGCGCAGCAATTGCTCCTCGTTCACCTTGAGTTCGGCACTGGCCAGCAATTCTGCCACGCGGGCACGCAGACGGGCATGATGCTCCTTGACCGTGTCGGGCGCACGTTTGGCGATTTCGGCCCGCGCGGCCACCATGGCGGCCAGATTACCTTCCAAGTCGGCCGCCAGGGCCGCGCCTTCGTGCTCACGCATGGCGAAAAATTTGCCGATGGCCTTTTCCAGCAGCCCCATGACCACCGGACGCAGGCGCTCGGCAAAACCTTCTTCGGCTTCCGGCGCGGCCATCACGCCCGGCACCCGCAGCAAGGCGGCCAAATCGATGGTGGTGCCCGGCGTGCGCACGGCCTCCAACTGCCTGACCAAGGATGCCAGCACATCCGCCCGTACATGGGCACCACCCTCAACCTTCTCGGCGTGCATGCGCACGGTGAGCGCCACCGAGCCGCGCGCGATGCGTTTGCGCAGGAGGGCTTCGATCTCGGACTCCAAGCCGGCCAGGTCGTCGGGCAGGCGGGCGGAAAGCTTGAAGAATTTGTTGTTGACGCTGCGCAGCTCAAGGGTGATGGCCACGCCATCGCAAACGCCCTGGGCATCGCCGAAACCGGTCATGGAAAGGATCATGGCGCACTCTTGAAAAAGGGAAAAAGAAAAAGGCCGTGAAGGCGCTCGCCCCCACGGCCTTGAAATGTTTTTACTTGGCGGGGGCGGGTGCGGGTGCTGCGGGGTCCGCGGGCGCTGCCGGAACCGGGGCATCCGCCTTGACCGGCTGCGTCCCGGTGGTTTCGGCCTTGGGGGCTTCCGTTTTTGCAGGCTCCTTGGCAGGCTCCGCCTTGGCGGGCGCCGCGGTTTTTCCCGCCGCATCACCGACCGCCTTGACCTGCGGATCCTTGGGCGCCACCTCCACGGTATGGGCGGCGCGCGAGGCCCAAATCAGGCCCATGGCCAACAGGATGAACAAGACGAAGGAAATGATGGTGGCCATGCTGAGCACACCGCCGATGCCCGCGCCGCCGACCACCGACTGCGCGCTGCCTGAGCCGGCTCCGCCGCCAAAGGCCGCCGACAGGCCGCCGCCTTTGGGGCGTTGGATCAGGATCACCAGGATAAGAAACAAGGTAACCGCGACGAACAGCGCGGCCAGCAGATGGATGTGGGTGGGGATGGCTGCGAGTGGAAGCATGCAAAAAACCAAAAACGAGGGGGAATCCAAACCGGGTGCCGTTGACGCCTTACTTTGCCGCCGCCACGATGGCTGCAAAGTCATCGGGTTTGAGCGAGGCGCCGCCGACAAGACCGCCGTCGATGTCGGGCTGAGCCAGCAATTCGGCGGCGTTGGCGGCGTTCATGGAGCCGCCGTACTGAATGCGGACGGCGTCCGCAACTTGCGCCCCGAACATGGCGGCCAAATGCGCGCGAATCGCCTTGTGGGCAACCTGCGCATCGGCCGGGGTGGCGGTCTTGCCGGTGCCGATGGCCCACACGGGCTCATAGGCCACCACCACATCCGCCATCTGCTCCGGCGTGATCCCCGCCAAGCCCAGAGACAGTTGGCCGGCATTGATGGCATCAGTCTTGCCGCTTTCGCGCTCAGCCAGCAGTTCGCCGATGCAAAACATGACTTTGAACCCCGCAGCCAAAGCCGCATGGACTTTTTCATTCAGCAACGCATTCCGCTCGCCGATCACCGTACGGCGCTCGGAATGGCCGACCAGCACCCAAGTGCAGCCGGCATCCCTGAGTTGGGGGAGGCTGATCTCGCCGGTAAAGGCGCCGTTGGGCTTGATCCAAAAATCCTGCGCGCCCACGGCGATTTTGGAACCTGCCAAGACATCAGCCACGGGAATCAGATGCAAAAAGGCGGGGAAAACCACGGCCTGCGCCATGCCGCCGGCAATTTTTGCCTTGAGCGCGCCAGCCAACGCTTGCGCCTCGGCTTTGTTCAGGTTCATCTTCCAGTTGCCGCCGATGATTGGGGTGCGAGACATGGACTTGGGTTTAAGGGTGAAAAGAAACGGAAAAGGGCCGGGGATTGTAGCGCAATGCGGGATTTGGCCAATCAAGCCGCCACCCGGACGGCCGGAAGCCGGATATTTCATGGAAAAGGGCGCCCAGAGGGGCGCCCTTCGCTTGTTTGATGGTTTTACCCGGATGGTTTACCAGAATTTGGTGAGGGTCAGGCGCACTTCACCGCCATGCCCGTTCTCATGCGCGTTCAACCCGCCCTCGACGCCGACGCTCCAGGAATCAAACTTGCCGTTGACCCCGGCCAACACCCGGCCGCCGTAACTGTCGGTCTGGGCATCCAAGGTGCGTGCGGTGGCACCGGAGCCCACCACGGTTGCCTGGCTGGTCGTCGGACGGTCGGTGTCCGCCAAAAATCCTTCCGCAGTGAGATAGGTGGTGACCTTGGTGTTGCCTTGGATCTTGAAGTCATGGGCCCAAGTGGCGCCCACAAAGACCTGCCCCAAAACGACGCCGTTGTCGCCGACATGAATCGGCACGCTGCCTTGCTCGGTGTAATCGTTGACATTAAGGTATACCCCGCGCAAGCCGCCATAAGTGAGCAGATTGTCGGCATCATGGGTGAACAGGTAGCCGATGCGGGCGGCGGCGCCCACATCCCAGGCATCCGTGTTGCCCCGCTGGGTGCCGGAGGCCGTGTTGCGGGATGTTCCGATGTTCTGGTAGCCGGCGCCAAGGGCCGCATCGGCGCGCCAGCCTTCGGTCAACTCACAGGCGGCATACAGCGTGAGGTTGTAATCCTCGATGCTGCCCGAGGTCTGGTTCCGGTTGCGCGCCCAATCGGTGTCGCCATAGTTCATGGCGGCACCCAGCACCAGGCCCGTGGCCACTTCATGGTCCCAGCCCAAAGTCATTTCGTTGGTCTTTCCATGCAGGCCGAGATCGCGGCTGAACTCGCTGTAAGTGCCGCTGAGGTACAAACCGTCGGCGAAGGAATCGGCGTCCGTATCGGCGGCGTCAAGTGCGGTGGCGCGTGACGCATCCAACCCGGCGATCTGGCGTTGACGCAGGAAGCCCGTTGAATGCAGGGACAGGCGGTCAAGCACATTGTTCAGGGCGCCGGTGGCGCCGTCCAAACTCAAGGAACCGACATCCTCGCTGGTTGAGTCCACGGTCGAACCTTGGGACACCGCCGCCACCACGCCGACATCGTTGCCATCGCCGATGTTGTTGGCGTATTGGTAATCAATGTCACCATAAGTCAGGAAGGACGAACCATTGTGGACATTGCTGAATGCCCCGGTTTGGGCGCCGCCCACGCTGATCAGCACCTGGTTGGAAACGATCGGATGGGCCGGATCGGCGATCAACGGATTGGTGTTCACATTGAAGATCCCGCCCAGGCTGGCGTTGCCGGCTACGGTCATCAGGGTGTTCACTTCCATGTTCAAGGTACCGGAAGCCGATTGGGTGAAACTACCGGCGCTGATGCCGCCATCCATGCGCCGCACGGTGAGGGTGCCGGCGTTGGCCAAGGCGCCGCCGACGGCCAGGAAGGCCGAGTTCGCTGCACCCGTGCCGTTGCCAATGTTGGTGGTGGCGCCGGCTTGGTTGGTGAATCCGTTGGTGACGGTGAACATGCCGTTGACATTGTTGATGACGCCGGCGTTGTCCACGGTGTAGGTGCCGGGGCCGCCGGCTGCGGTCACATTGAAGGTGCCGGCGCTGGCGTTGGTGCCGTTGTTGATGGTGCCGGAGGCCTGGTTGACCACGGCATCGGTGTCGTAGGTGCCTGCGTTGTTGACGGTGCCGGTGTTGTCCAGCGCGTCGATCACATGGCCGTCGGTGCGCACATTGAGGGTGCCGCTGTTGGTCACGCCGCCGACCGTGCTGAGGGTGGCGGTGTTGGCTACGCCCGTGTTGTCACCCACATTGAAAGTGCCGGCATTGGTCGCCGTGCCGGACAGGGTCACGGTGCCGTTGTCGAGGCTGGTGGTGGCGCCGAAGTTGTTGTTGTAGTTCACCGCGTTCACCGAGCCGTCGTTCACCATGATGTCGCCGCCGTAGGTGTTGGTGATGTCACCGGTCAGGGTGGTCACACCGTCGTTGAAGGTGGTCGTGCTGCCGTAGCGGTTCTCAAGGTTCACGCCGTCCAATGTCCCGCCGTTGATGTTCAGCAACCCGCCGTTGCCACGGTTGAAAATGTCGCCGGTAGTGCTCACCGTGCCAGCCAGATTCGTGGTGCCGCGGTTGGTGATGCCGCCAAGGCCGATCACCGTGGTCCCGCCGCTGATGTCGGTGGTCGCGCCGGAGGCCGTCGACAGCGACAGGCCGGACAGGGCGCCACCGGTCTGGTCCAGTTCGCCACCGTCCACACTGATCGCGTTGGTGATGGCCACCGATCCGGCGCTCACCGTGGTGGTGCCGCTGGTGTTGGTCAGGCTGTCGCCGGTCACAGTTGCGCCTGCCGCATTGGTCGTGCCGGTGTTGGTGATCGCGTTGGTGATCGTCGTGGTGCCGGCGTTCAGGTTGGTCGTGCCGCTGGTGGCCAGGCTGTCGCCGGCCAAGGTGCCGCCGGTCTGGGTCAGGTCGCCGCCGTTGGTGATCGCGGCGGACAGGGTCGTCGTGCCGCCGTTGATGGTGGTGGTCGAGCCGAAGTTGTTGTTGTAGTTCACCGCACCCACCGTGCCGTCGTTCACCACGATGATGCCGCCGTAGGTGTTGGTGATGTCGCCGGTCAGGGTGGTCACGCCGTCGTTGAAGGTCGTTGTGCTGCCGAAGCGGTTGGTGAGGTTCACCGCGCCCACCGTGCCGCCGGTGATGTTCAACAGGCCGCCGTTGCCGCGGTTGAAGATGTCGCCGGTGGTGCTCACGGTGCCGTCAAGGTTGGTGGTGCCGCGGTTGGTG
>CAZKVP010000006.1:27292-32943 GCA_964556215.1 uncultured Phycisphaeraceae bacterium | reverse complement strand
GATGTCGCCGGTGGTGCTCACGGTGCCGTCAAGGTTGGTGGTGCCGCGGTTGGTGATCCCGCCCAAGCCGATGGTCGTCGTTCCACCGCTGATGTCGGTGGTTGCGCCGGAGGCCGTCGACAACGACAGGCCGGACAGGGTGCCGCCGGTCTGGTCCAACTCGCCGCCATCCACATTGATCGCGTTGGTGATGGCCACCGATCCGGCGCTCACCGTGGTGGTGCCGCTGGTGTTGGTCAGGCTGTCGCCGGTCACAGTTGCGCCTGCGGCATTGGTCGTGCCGGCGTTGGTGATCGCGCCGCTGAGGGTGGTGGTGCCGCCGTTGAGGTTGGTCGTGCCGCTGTTGGTCGCCAAACTTGCGCCGGTGATGGTGCCGGCATCCTGGGTCAGGGTGCCGCCGTTGTTGGTGAACGCGGTGGTCGCCGCGGTGCCGAAGGTGCCGGTACCGTTGACCAAAACCGTGCCGCCGGTGATATTGGCGGTGGAACCAATATCAACGGATCCGGCGCTCACCGTGGTGATGCCGTCCGTATTGACGAAGTTGGTCGTGGTCACCGCGCCGCCATCCACATTGGTCGTGCCGCTATTGGTGAGCGTGCCGGCCACATTGGTGGTGCCGCCAGAAAGGCTGGTGGTTGCACCTGCCGCGGTGGTCAGCGAATCACCCCCCAGGGTGCCGCCAGTCTGGGACAGCGTTCCCCCATTGACGGAAATGGCGAGCGTCACACCCACGGTGCCCGCCGTCACATTGGTCGTGCCGGTCGTATTGATCAAATTCTTCATGGAAACCGAACCGCCGTCGAAATTGGTGGTGCCGCTGTTGGTGACGGCATTGGTGATGAAGGCCGAGCCGCCGTCAAAATCGGTGGTGCCGCCGATTTCGGTGGTCAAGGCATCCGCATTGAGCGTGCCCGCGCTTTGGGTCAAAGAACCCGAGTTGTCCACCAAGCCGCTGAAGGTTGTGGTGCCGCCGGAAATGGTGGCCGTGCCGCTGTTGGCGAGCGTCGAACCGCCGTTGGTGCCGTTGGTCACATTCAGGGTGCCGGCATTGGTGACGGCGTCGAAGCCGTTGGTGCCGCCGTCCACCTGCAAAGTTGCGCCCGAGGCGACGGTGGTCGCGCCGGTCACGCTGAAGGTGGTGCCGTTGATGGTCGAAACGCCGGTGCCGGTGGTGGCGAAGGTGCCGGTGACGGTCACGGCGGCACCGGTGTTGGCATTGAGGATGTTGCTGTTGGTCAGCGTGCCGGTGACATAGGTGGTGCCGCCGGTGATGTTGGCGGTGCCGCTGTTGGTCAGGCTGGCGTTGGCGTTGAGGTTGCCGCCGGTCTGGGTCAAAGTGCCCGTTGAGGTATTGGTCAGCAGACCATTGGCGTTGAAACTGCCGCCGTTCACATTCAACGCTTTGGTGTTGTTGGCGGCGTTGGTGACGGTGAAGGAGCCCGCGTTCTGGTTGATGGTGCCGGCGTTGTCCAACTGGTAGGTGCCCGCGCCGCCGGCCGCCGTCACATGGAAAGTGCCGCTGTTGTTGATGGTGCCAGAGGCATTGTTGACCACGGCATCGGCGTCATATACGCCGGCGTTGTCGATGGTGCCGCTGTTGTTGAGGGCGTCAATCACATGGCCATCGGACATGACGGTGATCTGACCGTTGTTGGTCAGCACGCCCGTGCCATTGACGGTCAAAGTCGCCGTTGCGCCCGCGCCGTCACCCACGGTGATGGTGCTGGACGCATTGTTGAGCAGGGAATCGGCGCCCATGGCGCCGGCATTGAGGGTGATGGTGTTGCTGTTGACCGTGGTGGTGGCATCCAGCGTGCCGCCGTTCATGGTCAGGGCGCCGCCGGCGGCATTGCTGAGTTGGCCGGTGACATTGACATCGCCATCGGTGTTGATGATGAAGGCGGCCGAGTTGGTCAAGCCGTTGTTGGCATTGAGGTGGGCCGCGGTGGCATTGCTGTTGCCGACCGTCAATGTGCCGGCTGTGTTGGAAAACAGGCCAGAAGTGGAGGTCAAGGTGCCATCATTCACACTCAGGGTGCCGGAGTTGGTGACGGAGCCGGCAGAAACATTGGCGGCGCCGCCGGTCACGGTCAGAACGCCCTGGTTATTGAGCGAACCAAAGACTTCCACCTTGCCGCCGGTCACACCGATCGTGCCGAAGCTGAGCAGATTACCCGCCACATGCGCCACACCGTCAGAGGCGACATTCAGGGCGGCATTGTCCAAATTCGTCAGGTTGCCCAGGGTGTCAAACTCCGCCGATTCCGCGGCGCCGGCCCCATTGCCCACGGTCACCACGGCGGTGCCCATGTTCAACACATTGCCATTGAAGAGCGCGTTGCCGTCATTGACCGTCACCACATTGCTGTTGGTCAAACTGCCGGCATTCACATTGCCGCCGTTCATGACGATGCTGCCGGCGCCGCTGTTGCTCACATTGCCGGTGATATTCACACTGGCCGCGCCGGAGGTGGTCAACGATCCGGTGTTGCTGACGTTGCCGACGATGCCCACGTGGCCGCCGGCCACATTGGCCGTACCGCTGTTGTTGAGGCTGCCCGTGATGTCCAGGAAACCGTCGCTGCGCACATTGAGCGTGGCGCCCGCGTTGTTGATGACATTGGTGTAGACGGTCAGGGTGGCGGTGTCGGCGGCGCCGACGCCGTCACCCACATTGATGATGCCGGGGGTGTTGTTGATCACATTGCCATATACCAGCATGGCGCCGCTGTTGACACTGAGGGTGCCGGTGTTGATGGCGTTGCCCCCCACATCCACATTGCCGCCGGTGACCGTCGAAGTCCCGCCGTTGACAAAATTATTGGCGATGTCCAAATGGCCGTCACTGCGAACTCGCGTGATGCTGCCAACAACGGTAGTGAGATTAGTGCCCACGGTCAAGGTGGCCGAATTGGGGGCGCCAGCACTATTGCCCACATTCAGAGCGCCGGTGGCTTCGTTGGTGGCAGCACCAGTGATGGTAGTGGTGCTGTCTTCAATGGTGTAAGTCCCACCATTGGTTAGGGTGGTGGCGCTCACGGTGCCAGCATATTGCGAGAAATTTCCACCAACATTGTTATCCAAGGTGCCGGCAAAAGTTACGGCACTTGCATACACACTGAAAATGCCTCCATTGGTCAAGGAGCCTGCGTCCAATGTCCCAGCTTGGACAGCCACCGAACCACCCGCATTATTCTCTAAAATACCGACAATATTCACATCACCACCCGTAGTAAAAATCGCATTATTGGTCAGACCAGCATTGGCATTTAATTGCCCGTCAGTGATGGAGACTCTCATCTCGCCGTTATTTGTGAGCACCCCCCCCACAGTAAAGACTCCGAGCGCCCCCGTTCCGTTGCCAACATAAATGATGCCAGAAGCTGTATTGGTCGCCGCACCCGCGGTTGTCAAGGGATTATCGTGAAGATTAAGGGTGCCCGCATTAAGCAGGGTGGTGGCATCTATTGCCCCCCCGTCCAAATTGATGGCATGCCCAGACGTGTTAGTCAGTAAACCAACAACATTCACGTCGCCAGCCGTAATGATGGAACCATTATTTGTTAAACCCCCATTGGCATTGAGTTGAGCGTCTGAGCGCGTGGAAAAATATCCAGAAATATCTATCAATCCCCCCACTGTCAGCACAGCACTATTCGCAGCTCCAACATCATCCCCCAGAAACAAGAATGTCCCGGCGCTTGAGGTCAAGGTGCCAGTCGTGTTGAACGTGCTGGCATCAATCGTGAGTTGACCGCCCGTCAAATTCACATCCCGCGTGAGCCCTGAAGTGCCGCCAGTCAACAAAAGCCTGCCACTGCCGGTTTTAGTCAATGTTCCAGCGCCGGTCAACGGTGCTGAAATCTGCGCCAACCAATTATTGGTCACATTGATCGTATCCACCGAAAGCAAGCCTCCACCGGAGGCTGCCACGGAGTAGTAATCTGCGTCGAATGTCGCCGCGGTAACAGTCACAGTGCCCGGCCCATTGATTGTGATGGTATCACGCGATCCGGTGAAGTTCGCCGTGCTGCCATCCACCCACGCGGCACTCGTTGCACCATTGAACCATGTGCTACCGCCAAGCCAATTATCCACATCGGCAGTGTTGTTATCCCCCCCCGCCACCCCATTCCCATCTGAATCCCAGTCCAACCCCCGCGCGCTCATGGTGATGCCGGCAGTACCCAACGCCACACCCAGTGCCATGGCTTTCATCCCCATCGGAAAAACCATCGCGCAAAAGCCTTCTTCGCGCATTTTGCGCAGCACGATGAGGTATTGGTCGAGCAGAAAGCGATAGCAAGCTTGGGTTTGACCGTACATGGAGAGTCCTGGGAAAAAAGGGATGGGTAATAAAAAATTAGAAAAACAAGGTAAAAACACTGCAAAACCAACCCGCACAACCCGGGCACAGCGGTACAAGCCTGCGCCCGGCTTAGGAGTGTAGCGCCCTTGCCAAAAAAAAACAAGCGCGACCCCATAACCCCTTGGGTGAGCTTTGGGTTAGGCCGGCCTATTGATGCGGAGCAAATAGCCGGATGGTTTTGATTGGACGCCCCGCCTCACCTTACTTCCCACAACAGCCCCCGCCGCTGACTGCGGGCTGCGCCACCTCCAGCGCCACCACCCGGCCGCCGCTCTTGCGTTGCATGTAAGTGGCTTCCTGCCCCGCGACGCCTTCAGCGCCGGGGCCGGCGCCGGGCACTGAATCGGGGTCGGCTTGCACTTCCATCTCGTTGTACAGATGGAAAGAGACACCCAAATCCTTGAGCATTTGGTGATCCTGCTTGGGGGTGCGGCCAAAGGTGGTCAGGTAATTGCCGATCAGGAAGGACGAGCCGCCGGCAAAGAAAATCCAGCTTTGCATGTCGCGCAGCACTTTCTCACGGCCGCCGGCGATTTTGAGTTCTTTGGTGGGCAACAGGAAGCGGTACAACGCGATGATTTTCAGCGCCTCGCGCGGCTCCAACTGGGTGACGGTGCCATGAATGCGGGTGCCGTCGATGGCGAACAGAAAATTGATCGGCACCACATCCACATCCAGCTCGCGCAGGGTCATGGCCATGTCGATGCGGTCTTCCCAGGTTTCGCCCATGCCGAAAATGCCGCCCGAGCAAATCGACATGCCGGCCGCCTTGGCGTTTTTGATGGTGTTGACGCGGTCGTCAAAAGTGTGGGTCGAGCAAATGCTGGGGAAATGGCGGCGGCTGGCCTCCAGATTGTGGTTCACCCGCTCCACCCCCATGCCGCGCAAGCGCGCCGCATGCTCGGGCGAGAGATGGCCCAAGGTGGCGCAGGGGCGCACCTTGCCTTCGGCGGCGGTCTTCTTGAAGAAAGGCTCCATCCAATCCAACTCTTTGTCGGTCGGACCCCAGCCGGAATTGACGATGCCAAAGGATGACGCGCCGCTGGCCAGCGCCTCGGCACCGGCCTTTTCCATTTCCTCCACGCTCATGCGGGCGGGCTTGACATGGGTTTTGTGGGCGCTGCTTTGCGAGCAATAGGAGCAGTCCTCGGAACACCCCCCCACTTTGCCGGTGACGATGGAGCAGAAATGCACGCTCTTGCCATGACGATGGATGCGGATTTTGTTGGCCCAGAACAGCAGGTCAAAAAAATCGTCGGACTGATGGTCCACCGACGCCAGC
>CAZKVP010000006.1:0-27192 GCA_964556215.1 uncultured Phycisphaeraceae bacterium | reverse complement strand
GGCCCAGAACAGCAGGTCAAAAAAATCGTCGGACTGATGGTCCACCGACGCCAGCAATTGCGCCTCATCCAGATCCAACTCGCCGCCGCCAAGCACCTTTAGGGCGCATTCCATGATGCGGGCGGAGAGAAACGTGGTGGCGGGCGCAGCGGGAGCGAACATGGCAGTCCTTGGAAAACGAGGAAGCGACATTGTAAACGGGTCGTCCTCCCGGGGCTGCCCCTTAAAAACACCGCCGCATGCCGAAGATCGGCATGCGGCGGTGTTTTTAAGGGGCAGCCCCGGGAGGGCAGGGCCGAGGCTTGGTCAGCGGCCATGTTTGGCAGCGGGGGCTTCGGCGCCGCCCAGTTTGGTGCTAAGGACGCGTTCCATTTTTTTGTTGCCCACATTGGTGCGATAGACGCTCAGTGTGTCGCCGGTGAGGACAAACAGGGCGTCTTCGCCGGCCTGGACTTTGGCGGTGGCCATGGTGACGCCACTGCCGGACGTGACGGTGGCGGCTTGGGCCGGGGTAGGAGCCAGCAGATTCTGCACCAGCATGCCGCAAAGAAAAAGGGCGGAAGCGGACAAGGCGTAGCAGGCCAAACGCACGGGGGACGAAGTGGATGTCATGGAAGAATCTCGGAAATGATGGAATGGGGGATGATTGGAACACACAAGGCGGCGAAACCACTTACCTTGGGCGGACAGCCTTGTCGTTGAGGTCTTTGCCAAGGTCTGCGGCCCCATAAAGCTCCAATTTGCGGGTGCTGGTGTTGCAGGTGATGGACCACACTTTGCCGCTGTCGCCATCCATCACATAAACCGTCTCCTGGGACAACCCGGAGCTCTGGCCGACCGCCAAGGAATAATTGCCGCCGCCGAAACCGGCCTGGGCCTGGCGCGCGGATGAAGCAAAAACCAGCGTGCAGACCAGCAATGCGTTGGCGCCGATCAATGCGGCCAGCATGACGCGGGAGGCAGACAAATTCATGGGGGTATCCTGAAAAAGAGGAAAAGAGGAATCAAAGGGAAATAAAAATTCAATCCTGATGGGTCCGGCGCGGGCTCATCATGGAAACGCCCACGATCAAAGCGATCACCAAAATAAGGACCACCACCGCGACAGCACCGCCGGATGATGAGGATGTCAGACTCGCGGGCTCACGGAAGGCCAAAGCTGAAACGGCAGGGAAGGCTGTCAAAACAGCCATGCCAAAAATAAGGGTGAAATTTCGCATGACGCCCATGATACTCATCACCCGGCGCCGCGTAAACTTTTTTTGGCAAGGATTTCATGGGAGGGCAAGAATGGCGAAATTGCGCCTCCGGGAAGCTCAACATCCGGCGGGTGCGTTATCATCCACGCTTCCCTTCTTTACCGTGGAAATACCCATGCGCATTGCTCACTTCCCCCCCGCCGTTCTGCTCGCCGTTTTGTCCCTGCCCGCTTGGGGCGCCCCCCCCCCGCCCGCCGACCCGGCCACTCCCGTCACGCCGACCGCACCCGCCGCCCAAGAATCATTCAAGGTCGTGGTGACCGCGCAAGACGCGGCGATCCTTTCCGGTGCCGGCAAGGCCTATTACCCCGTCGGGCACATGGGCCTGGGCTCGGTGCTCGAGGTGGTGGATGCATCCTATCCCGGCTACCTTGAAATCCTGCCGCCCGGCTGCTGCGCGGCGTTTGTCGCCAAAGACAAAGTGCAGGCCGACGCCAAGGGCGCCATCGCCACCGTCAGCACCGACGGCACGGACTGCCTGGCTGCCGGACTGGAGATGACGCCGGACAAATCCTTCCGCCTGATGCGCAAATTGGCCAAAGGCGAAACGCTGGAAATTTTGGGCGTGGTGGGCGATTACTACCGCGTGGAGGCGCCAAGCAAAACCACCGTGTTCGTGGCAGGCGACCAAGTGCGCAAAGCCACCGAAAAAGACCTCAAAGACGGCCCGCCGGAAGCCGAGCCAGGATTCAAAATCGCCGCCGGATCGCCCAAGAATGACCCCAAGACTCCCGAGGTCAAGGGCCTCAAGCCCAAGGTCGCCACCGCCAAGCCGGACAAGGCCCCGGAACAAACGCCGGAAAAACCCGCAAAAGTGGACGACGGCATCGACTCCCCCGCCACCGATCCGGCGCTGCGCGCCGCCGAAGGCCGCCGCAACGAGGCCTACGCCGCCGCCAAAGAAGCGCCGGTGCCCTCGGCCAAACTCACGCTGCTGCTGGCCGAATACACGGCCTTGGCCAAGCGCCAGGACTTCAATGCGGTGGATGGCCAACTGGCCGCCGGTCGTGTGGCGCAGCTCACGCGCGACCTGACCATTTCCCAAAACCTGGAAAAAGTCGCCGCTGCCGAACAGGCAGGCATTGACGCGGGCAAGCCACCGGTGACCGCGCCGCAGATCGGCTACGACGCCGTGGGCCAGCTCAAAGTTTCAACCATTTACAACGGCACCACCCTGCCCAAGCTCTATCGCTTGGCCGACCCGACCACCGATGCTCTGGTCGCCTATGTACTGCCCGAGTCGGTGGACGGCGCCATGCTCAACAAATTGGTGGGCATCCAAGGCGACATTGAAATGGATCCCAACCTCAAAGTACGCGTCATCCGCGTCAAAAAGGTGGAAGCACTGACGGCAAACGGCAAGAAATAAAGCGAGTCGCATGCCTCTATGCCCCCAACAAGAACCCCCGACCTTTGGCCGGGGGTTCTTGTTGGGGGCAATCAACTTCCGAAAAATGCAGCCAGTTCGGTTTCCGCCATTCCCCAAAAAACAGCCCCCGCCTTTGGCGGGGGCTGTTTTTTGGGGAATCAAGGCAATCCGATTAAAGGCGCCCTTATTTGTAACCCGCCACCTTGTACTGGCCGGGCACGCGCACACCTTCGACGGCCGTGACGACCTTGCCCGGCGCCAAGTTGTCGGTCCCCACGCGGAAGTTGGATGCGACCAGCTTGTCCCAATCCAACATCTTGCCGCTGTACGCCGACTCACGCCCGATGACTGCGGTGAAGGATGAATCAGCCACCCACTGGGTGTCGTTGAGGGGTTTGCCGGCGCGGATGGCGGCGATGCTTTCGGCATGCTCGGTCTGGTAGGGCGGATTCATATCGCCGCTGTAGCGCCACACCGGCTTGGGATTGCCATGCTCAAAAATCAGGACTTTGGTGCTGCCCGGACTGGGGAAGGCAATGGCGTAGCCCTTGGTTCCCACAATGCGCACGAACACCTTGTTGTCCACCGCGTTGATCTGGCGGCCGTAGAAGGCCACCTGGATTTCATTGCCCTGCAGATTCTTGATTTTGTAGTCCACCGAGAAGGAGTCGAACACATCACCTATGCCCGAACGGATGGGCTCTTGACGGCCACCGTTGGCATACGCCTCGGTCGGATGGCCCTTGAGCGCCCACAGGATGATGTCAAGCGAGTGCACATCCTGCTCGGCGATGCAGTCGCCCGAAAGCCAGGTGAAGCCCAGCCAGTTGCGCAATTGGTAATCCATGTCCTGCTGGGTCCAGCCGTTTTTGACGCCCCAAGGCTTGGTGGTCCAAGGGATGCCGGCCTGATAATAAGACTGCGCGCCGACGACTTCGCCGATGGCGCCGTCCCAGATTTTTTCAATCATCGCCTTGTAGGAATTTTCGCGGCGGTACTGCAGACCGCAGACAATGCCAAGGCCCTTTTCGGCCGCCATTTTGCCGGATTCCAGCACGTGGTTGTAGGTGTAGGCATCCACGCACACTGGCTTTTCAACGAAGGAGTGCTTGCCGTTTTCAACAGCTTTGCGCAGAGTCAGGTAGCGCAGGCCGGGCGGGGTGGTTTGAATGATCAAATCCACCTCCGGATGCGAGCAGACCTTTTCAATGGCTTCGTAACCGGTAAATTTATTGGCATCCTTGACGGCAAATTTGCCCTTGGCTTCCCACTTGTTTTTAAGGGAGGCATAAGAAGCGTCCAACGGAACGGCATCCAGATCGCCCATGACGGTCAACACCACATTCTCGGAAGACGACAGCGCGTCACTCACCGCACCGGTGCCGCGACCGCCGCAGCCGATGATGCCGATGCGCAGCGGCTTGTCGGCAGTTCCGGCGGCAAAAGCTTTGCCGGAAACAAATTGCATGTTGGTGGCCGCAGCCACGGCAGCCAGCGCACCGGCTCCTTTAACGACGTCGCGACGGGAGAGTTCCATGAAAGTTCCTTGAAAAATGGAGTGGGGTGTGTGGAGAAGACGGAGTGTAAAGAGATTTCGAGCGAACGCAAACCATCTCCCGGCCCCAACTGACGCAGCCCATGGGCTTGGCATTACAGTCCAAGGCAAAAATCACTGGCGGTCGGGAGCCAACACGTGCCCGCCGGGTGCCTGGGCCGCCCGTTTGGCGCGGAATTCCGCCAACCCTTCGGGCGGCGGGAAGTACCCCTTGGGATCAATGCCAAGGCCACTGCGCGCGATCTGGGGAAAAACCACCCGCTCAATCTCATCAAACAACGCCAAGCGCGCCCCAACCGGCAGGGCTTGGTAGGCCATGGAACGCTGACGCAGGGTATGGGAGGGTTCAGTGACGAAGCGGCGCAGGGCCTGCCCCGTCAATTTCTCGAATGAAGGCACCGGTTGGCGTGCTTGATCACTGCCAGCCACCGCCTTGGCCGCGTCCGCACGATCGGCTTCAATGCCATCGCGGGTGTCGGACGCCATCTTGAACAAAACCTGGGCCAGGCCGGGGTTTTGTTCAAGCAGCATGGCTTCCAACCCGCGGTTGAGCAGCCCGTACATGGCTCCCTCCTGCACCACACGCAGGGTGTCCTGGCGGATCGTCACCACCACGAAATCCGGCAGGCTCAAATGGTAGTACTTGGAATAAACCCGGCTGTCGGGGAATTTCTCCTTGACCTGGCGGTAGTAGTCCTGCGCGGCGGCTTCCTCCCCGAACAGGAATGAAATCTGGATCGCGCGGTGCAAAAAGTTTTCCTGACCCCGGTCCAGGGAATCCACGATGGCATCCCCCTGGGCATACTCCCCCGCCTTGGCCCGCTTGCGCATGAAGTCCTGCACCTTGGCATACGAGGCGATGAACCGGCAATCCGGCTGGTCCGAAAGCGTGTCTTCCACCGGGTCGTAAAAGAGCAAGCCGGAATCCATCAGCCCTTGGGCCCCCGCCAGCGTGATACGGTCGGTGTTGACTTTGGTGACCTGGTCGTCCTGACTCGCCACCGCCCCTGCCGGATTGTTTTTGGCGGTTATTTTGGCACTCACATAGGCCCAAAACAGCGCGTGGGATTGGGGGTGGCGCCAATCCAACGGCCCGTATTTTTCCATCGTTTCAAGCATCAACACCGGATCCATGTGCTCGCTTTCAATCAATGCCATGGCCCGCAGCAGCGGCAGCATTTCAAGCAGGCCCGTTTGTCCGCGGGCGTCATGAACCAAGGCCGCGAAAATGGCCAGCCCTTGGGGGCCCAGTTTGGTTTCCAGCGTCTGAACCAGACCGGGCAGATTCGCCTGGGCCGCGAACTGGGCATACTCCCAAAACGCCAGGGTGCGGCCGGCGTCCAACGCCAATGCCGGCGAGAGGTCCGGCTCCTTGGCACCGGCAGACTTATACGCCGCCTGAATGCGCTTCAAAGCATAGGCCGCATCGGGATGATCCGCCAAAAAAGCCGCGCGCGCGGCCGGCGACAAGGCTGCCGCGCGTGTGCCGTTGCGAAGCGTGCAATAGGTGCGGGCGGCGGCGGCCACCTCACGCATGGCCGCCACGGCCGCGTCCTCGGTCTGGCCCGGGCTGCCGGCTTTGGGCACGCGCCCCAGTGGCGGGGCCCCCAGCAGCAGGTGCCAATGGGCGGCCAGCCGCTTCTTGTAAAAACGGTTCATGTCGTCGGTTTCGCCGGCGATTTTGTGCTGGTAGGTCCACGCCAATTCCCGGTACAACCCCTGGGCTTCGGGATTGTTGGGGATGCCCTCCTCCTTGAGCAGGCGCAGGGCCTTTTCAATCCAGGCCCAACGCTCATCCTGGGTCTGGCATTTGACCGAAATGTTGTAGGCCATGTTGTAGGCCAGGTAACGCCACACTTCCGGCAGGCGCGGCTGCAATTCGGCGATGCGCCGGCCCAGCGCGTCGGCCTCGTAAAAACGCCCCTCGTTTTTCAACGCGTCAAGGCGGTTCCACAGCACATTCACCGCGATCCCGCGCAAGGCGCCCAGATTTTCAATCAGGCGGTAGGTCGCATCCTTGTTGCCCGCTCCGGTGGGCTCGTAGACCATTTTGCAGGCGCGCCGCTCCTGGTCAAGGCCGGGCAACAGCAGGGCCGCCCCCGTGAAGGACGCGGCAGCCAAAGCCAAGGCGGCGGATTGGATCAAACGGTCAGACATGGTCAAACAATCACCCGCGCGATTTCGCGCCTGGAAAAAAGGAACCAACCTGCCAGCGTGAGAAGGCCCGTCCACAGCACGCCCAAAATCAGGGCGCACCGCCCCACCAGCATCCACGGCACCACCACGCCATCCACCATCAGGCGGCGCCCGTCGTAGGCGCCAAAATCAGGGACGACCTTGAGCGCCTGCTGCATGCCATGGCGCGTGAGCGTCTTGAGCCACATGAAATAGAACTCCGCCCCCTCGGTCGGTTTGTGCCCCAAGGTGACAAAATCCTCAAAGGCTTCCCGCAGTCCGCCGGCATACGCGGCCAAGGCATAAATCGCCACCGCCGACAAACAGGCCACAGGGAAGGAAAACAAGGATCCGCACACCAGGCTCAACATGGCAAGAAAGCCCAGCTTGATCAGCAAAATGAAGAACGCCGCGGCCAAATTCGGCCCGAAAGAACCCGCCGGGGAATACAGTTTGATCCCGCCGTGGGTGTCGAACAACACCGTGGGCTGGGGCAACCGGCCGTTGACCAATACCTTGGTCAAACGGATTTTAAGGCGCCCTTGGGCATCGATCCGGTCGGCGGGAACATCCAATGAATTGGACTGGTCCACCAGCAGCAACCGGTGGCCCAACGCCATCTGCGGCAACGCCACCCCCTCCTTGACCAGGGCTTGGCGCTCCTTGGCTTGCATCGGCATCAGCGGCGCCCCACCCGCCTCGACACGCAACTCCACCTCCCCCCCGCGCGGCAGAGGGCCACCGACATTGGGCTTGAGCGTCAGTTGCAAACGCTCCGCCTGCAAGTCTGTCGTCATGGCCTCGAACTCCGCCTTGTGCCCTGCGTATTGCGCGGTGTACCACGCCTTGACACGGTCGGGCAGCATGGGGCTTTGCCGAAGCAGCACGGCATGCAGGAAGATCACCGACTCATCCTTGGACAATCCGAGTTCCTGCAAACGCCCCTCCACCTTCCGGTGCGCGGCGTTGGCCCGCTCCAGCGGCGCGAACAAATTGGAAAACACATAGGTCTGCGAGGGCTCGGCGGAAGACCCGGATTCATCCAGCACACCCAACGTGTGCCACTTGCCGACGGCCAACTCCATGCAGTTGGCATATTCACTGCGCGAAAGCAGGGGCTTGAAGGTTTCCGGCGCCGGCCACTGGCCGCTGGCTTTGGCCGCTTTAAGGGCCTTTTCCACCGAAGCATTGGCATCCAGCGCGCCGCCATGGGCCATGATCTCCAGCCGCTCGTAAAAATAGGCGGTCAGCGCCTCGGGGTTCTCCATCGCCGGCATGGCCTCGACCCGTGCCGTCAGCAAGGTGCGGTGGGCGGATTCAACCTCGGCCGCCTTGACGGAATCGGACTGGGTGGATTCGGCGAGGTAGCGGGCTTCGATGACCCGTGTGAACAGGGTGATGCCCAGACCAAACACGCCCAGCAGCACCGCATTCATCAACATCAACCCCAGCCACTTGCCGCCCAAGTAAGCCAAACGGCCCACGGGTTTGGCGAAATTGGTGTGGATTTGCTTGCCCACATATTCGGCCGACACGCTGCGGGCGGCCAGGATCAGGGTGAGCACGCCAAGGGAAACCTCGATCGTCAGCTGGCTCCATTCGATGAAAAAACGCTCGGCATAGTCCAACCGTTCGTCCATGTTCGCGCCAAAAGCCAGCGCCACCAGCACCAGGCAAACCGCGCCGGTGACCCAGCGCACCAGATGGCGGTGAATGGCCTCGTCCAACATCGCCCCCGCCATGCCGCACACCGGCATCCCCGGCCGCACCAGCATGCGGGCGGCGCGCACGCCCAAATCGCACAGGACAAACAGCGCCGCCAATGCGGCCGCTGAAGACGCCAACGGCTTGGCGCCCGCAAACCACGCCGCCAAGGCGCCGGCGCCGCACAAGGCGACCACGCCCAACGGCAACGCGTACCGCTTGCTGAAGGAAAGAACGGTCATGCTCATCCTAAAAGATCCTCAAGAACCCCCGCGTCACCGGCCGAAGCCGGCTTGGCCGGTGCCACGGTCACCGCCTTAACCGGCGCGACCGGCACTTTCTTCTCGCCAAGCAACTCCGCCAATGTCCCGTCCGCATCGGCCGGTGCCGGTGCCGTTTGGCGCGCCGGGCCTTGGGCGGTGGCCGGAGCCGGGGTTGGGTCGGCCGGCGGCGCCACGACCTGCAATTGCGCCAGCACCCGGGCCTGTTCCAAGGCCTTGGATGCCGGTGCCGGTGCAGGCTGGCTGCCGGACTGCTTGCCGTTGCCGCCCAGAAACCCGGCGAACTCGCCACCGGCGGCCGCACCGGCGGAATCCATGCCGCCGGCCCGGGCCACGGTGACAACCTCGAAGAACAATTTTTCCAAACTACGCCGGGGGTGGTCCACCGCGCTTGGCGTCAGCCCCGTTTGGGCCAGGGCGGACCGCATCCTGGCCTCCTGCCCCGCATCCAGAGCCGGCAGCGACACGGTGGTCTCGCCGCGCACAGTGAGCAATTCGCCGATGGAACCCTCCATCTGGATTTTGCCGCCGTACATGATGACCACCCGGTCGCACACATCCTCCACCTCCGACATCTGGTGCGAGCACAGCAGCACGGTTTTGCCATGCCGCTTCAACTGCTGGATCACCTGCTTGGTCTCGTGGATGGCGATGGGATCCATGCCGGAAGTGGGCTCGTCCAGAATCAAAAATTCCGGGTCGTTGATCAGCGCCTGCGCCAGCCCCACCTTGCGCTGCATGCCCTTGGAAAACTCGCCCACCGCGCGGTCGGCGGCGTGGGTCAGGCCCACCATCTCCAGCAGCATGTCGGTGCGCAGGCGGCGGTTGGCCGGCGACAGCCCGAACAATTTGCCGTAAAAATCCAGCGTCTCGCGCGGGGTCAGGTATTTGTACAGATAGGATTCTTCCGGCAGGTAACCGATGCGTTTTTTATTCTCCACATCCCGCGGCCCGCGGCCCAGCACGGCGATCTTGCCGGCCGTGGGGTGCAGCAGGCCCAGGATCATCTTGATGGTGGTGGACTTGCCCGACCCATTGGGCCCAAGCAAACCCAACACCTCGCCTTGCGCGATGGAAAGGTCAAGCCCCCGGACCGCATGCGCGCGCGGGCGGAACCAAAAGTCGCGGAAAACCTTGGACAGGCCAAGGCATTGCAAAACGGGGGCGGATTCGGGGGCGGCGGACATGGGATGGGATTGTAAGCACCCGTCGGGGGGGCGCCTTGGCTCGGACGGTTAGGGGTTTCGTTTTCATAACGGCCCGGGTGTTTTGGGGGCAGGCCGGGAACAGGGTCCCGCACGGGTTGGCGGATCCGCAAAATGCACTGGCATTGCCGCGCGGGGCGCCCTACCATCCCCCGCATGCCCAAACTCATCCTCCCCTCGGAAGCCTCCTCCCCCGCCGAGTTCATTGACCGCCACGCCGCGCCCGGCATGATCGGGCTCATTGGCGGCGGCGGCGACGCCATCAACCGGGCCATCCGTCTGGCCCAGCGCGGCATCACCCAAGACGGGCACCGCAGCCTGTGGTCGCACGCCCTGATCTTCACCGAGCGCCGGATGGACGGGCGGCAATGGGTGTTGGAGTCCGACATCGAAACCCACCGCGGCCATGTGCGCTGGGGCGTGCAGGAAAACCGCGCCGACAAATACCACAATGGCGCCGCCGTTCCCGCCATCGCCATTTTGGACTTTGGCCTCTCCCCCGGCCAGGTCAAAGCCGTGCTCTCGGCCGGCCTTGACCTTCTGGCCAGCGGAACGCGCTACCCCCTGCGCGAACTGATCGGCACCCTGGCCACCATGCGCCTGCCGGCGCTGCGGGCCAAGAACAACCCGCTGAGCCAAGGCAATGCGCTCTATTGCTCGGCCATGGTCGCCCATTGCTACCGGGCCGCCGGCATAGAATTGGATCCGGCCGTGGCCACCAAACACACCGCGCCGGAAGACTTGTGGCTGCTGGAAGGCGGTCACACCGTCCATCTGTGGCAGGCGCCCATGAAGGAGCAAACGGAAAGTGCAAGCAAGTTGCGCCCCGTCCTCAAAAAAATCGTCAAGCGCGGGAAGGCCCGGGTGCAACTGCGCAAGGGGCAGATCAAAGCCGCGCTCAAGAAATAACCCATGCCCTTCACCGCCCCCATGCGCCTGTGCGTCATCCTCCCCGCCGCCGGCAGCGGCTCGCGCCTTGGCGCGGCCATTCCCAAGGTGGAGTTTTCGCTGGGCGGCAAACCGGTGTTCGCGCATTCGCTCGAAACCCTGCTTGGCTTTGTCGAAGTGGCGCAAGTTTTGCTCCCGGTGCAGCCGGCCCGGCTGGAATCCTTTGCAAAGGATCACCTCGCCGTGGATGCCTTGCGTGACAAGCGGGTGCAGGTCATCGCGGGTAGCCCGGTGGAGCGCCACGACACCATCCGCTTGGCATTGGCGCAAGTTGCGCCTGGCATCACCCACATCGCGGTGCATGACGCGGCGCGCCCGCTCGTGTCGCAAGCGCTCGTCGTGCGCCTGCTGATGGCCGCACGCACGCATGACGCCGTGCTGCCGGCTTTGGCTGTGGCCGACACCCTGCGCCGGGGCACGGTGGAAGGACAAGAAGCGCAAATGCTCGGCGAAATCGTGCCACGGGCGGGATTGCTGGCTGTGCAGACGCCGCAGGTGTTCGAGCGTAAGCTGCTTGAACGCGCCTACGCCAACCTGCCAAACCTGGACCCCAAGACCGTCACTGATGACGCCGGTCTGGTTGAGGCCTTGGGCGAAAAGGTATTTGCGGTGATGGGCGATCCGCGCAATCTCAAACTGACGCAGCCGGCGGACTGGGACATGATCCAGGCACTGGAACTGGCGAGCCGGGTGAAAGCGCCGGGGGTGAAGGCGTTTTGTTGCCGGTAAAATCGGGAGGGCGGACTTCAGTCTGCCAAAAGAAAACCCAGGTTCAATGCCTGGGTTTTCTTAAGTTTCAACATGGGTTGGGGCACATATCGGCCAACTTCCCGCTGCGCGGGATTGGCAGACTGAAGTCCGCCCTCCCAGTCACCACTTCATCTTCGCCACCCGCCCCATCGCCTCGTCCACATTGGCCCGGCTGTTGAACGCCGACACGCGGAACCAGCCTTCACCGGCGGCGCCAAAACCCGAGCCGGGGGTGATCACGATGTTGGCTTCCGAAAGGAAGCGGTCAAACATCTCCCACGACTTCACGCCGGCGGGGCACTTGGTCCACACGTAGGGCGCGTTCACGCCGCCGAAGGTTTGCAGGCCGACCTGGTTCAAACCGGCGCGGATGAGCGCGGCATTCTCGAGGTAGAACTTGACGAGCGCCTTGACTTCCTGCTGGCCTTGCTGGGAATACACCGCCTCGGCGGCGCGCTGGATGGGGTACGACACGCCGTTGAACTTGGTGCTCTGGCGGCGGTTCCACAGGCCGTGCAGCGCGACCTCTGAGCCGTCGCCGGCCTTACCTTTCAATTCCTTGGGCACCACGGTGAACGCGCAGCGGGTGCCGGTGAAGCCGGCGGTCTTGGAGAAGGAGCGGAACTCGATGGCGCAAGTTTTCGCGCCTTCGATCTCGAAGATGGAGTGCGGGATGCTGGCGTCGGTGATGAACGCTTCGTAGGCGGCGTCGAACAGGATCACGCTGCCGTTCTTGTTGGCGTAATCCACCCACGATTTGAGGTATTCACGGGTCATCACCGCACCGGTCGGATTACTCGGGCTGCACAGGTAAATCACATCCACCTTGGAAGCCGGCAAGGCCGGCATGAAGTGGTTGGCCTCGGTGGCGCGCAGGTAGGTGATGCCGCCGTATTCGCCCTGCGGGTTGGCTTCACTGGTGTTGCCGGCCATCACGTTGGTGTCCACGTACACCGGATACACCGGGTCGGTGACGGCGATCTGGTTCTCGTGCGAGAAGATGTCGAGGATGTTGCCGCAGTCGCACTTGCTGCCGTCGGAGATGAAAATCTCGTCGGCGGAAACTTGCGCTCCGCGCGCCACGAAGTCGTTGGCGGCGATCGCTTCGCGCAGGAAGGCGTAGCCCTGCTCGGGGCCATAGCCCTTGAAGGTGGCGCGCTCGCCCATTTCCTGCGTCGCTTTGATGAGCGCATCGCGGCAGGCGGCAGGCAGAGCCTCGGTCACATCGCCGATGCCCATGCGGATGATTTTGGCCGAGGGATTGGCGGCGGCGAAGGCGGTGACGCGGCGGCCGATCTCGGGGAAGAGGTAGCCGGCTTTGAGTTTGAGGTAGTTGTCGTTGATGCGCATTTGAAGGGAGGGTCGGCTTTAGCCGTCCGAGAGAGGTGGATGAAATGGGAAAGGGCGGAATTCTAAGGGAATTTGGCGGTCGGCCCCTGCGGCCCAACGGGCCGACCTACCTTAGCCCAGGCCACCGGCCTGAGTAGGAACGGACAATGGTCCGCGGGCTGAAAGCCCTCGCTAAATTCATAGCGCGGGCACGAAAAACTAAATGGGGCATCGAGCGCCCGACCGTTTATACGAAATCCACCACGGCACCCAAATCGGGCTCGTCACCACAACCACAACCCCCACAGCCGCCACATAAACGGTATCCGCTGCCACTGCACCGGGCGCCAAAACGCCAAACGTCACCCACCCTCCAGGTGTTTTGCGGGAATGATCCAGCAAGACCAGTCCGTACTGTTGAGTGGAGATCCCCTCTGCTCCAGCAAAATCCACGGTGTAGTTTCCATATTTGGTTTTGATTGCTTCGACCCACACTCCTGGCTTGGCGGATGCAGGAATGAATGCTTCCTCACTTGCAGTTTCAGTATCTGCCGCAAACTGATTTTCCCCGTGCCGCCACGGGGAAAAAGCCACCACCACCCTCTTTGAATCTGCCGTGGCGCTCTGCAAACGCTCCCGTGGAATTTGCACTAACAAAGTCTTGGTATTCGTGCGGGATGACGAATGCATGCGGATGGTCAGTGAACCATCATGCCCCAGATAAACTTTTTCAACAACATCCCAGTGATCCGCATTGGTGCGCTGATTCAACTCCCCTGTTACGCACCCGGACAAGCCCAACACCACACCCACTCCAAAAACCAACATTGGCAACAGGCGGCGAAAGTAAGTTTTCATGGTTCTCCTCTTTGACTTGGAATAAGACACTTGCCGATCTCCAATTGAGTGTAGAGTGCAAATGCTTAGCATCCTAATATATTTCACTTCGCACCTTCGGGCATGCAAAAAAATTTCTAACCACTGACACCCTCACTAAAATCGGGTCGTATTTTTGAATTACCCCAACCAAGGAGCCCATCATGCCGCGCCATCTCACCCTTTGCGCGTTGCCCGTGGCTCTGCTTGCCCTCCTTGCCGCCGCCCAGACGGCGCCGGCAGAGCCCGGACCCGTCACCAAATCCGTCGACTACACGCAGGCCGAGGCCCAACTCAAAGGCTACCTCGCCTACAACGCCGACTTGGACAAGGCCTACGCCCCCCGCGTCCCCGGCATTGTCGTCGTCCCCGAATGGTGGGGCCTCAACGCCTACGCCAAGCGCCGCGCCCGCGAGGTGGCGCAATTGGGTTATGTGGCCTTGGCCGCCGACATCTACGGCGACGGCATGTCCACCACCAAACCGGAAGAAGCCGGCAAGTGGGCGACGAAATACAAGACCGACCGCGCCCTGCTGCGCGCCCGGGTGCTGGCGGCGGTGGAAGTTCTGAAACACGCCCCCCGGGTGGACTCCAAGCGCATCGCGGTGATCGGCTACTGCTTCGGCGGCACCACCGCGCTGGAAGCCGCCCGCAGCGGCGCGGATTTGGCCGGCGTGGTGAGTTTCCATGGCGGCCTCGACTCATTGCATCCGGAAGACGCCAAGCACATCAAAGCCAAAGTGCTGGTGCTGCACGGGGCCAATGATCCGACCAACCCGCCGGCGCAGGTCGCCGCCTTTGAACAGGAAATGCGCGACGCCAAAGTGGATTGGGAAATGGTGTCGTACGGCAACGCGGTGCACGGCTTCACCAACAAGGACAATCCGGCGGATGGCAAGGTGGTGGCCTACAACGCCAAGGCGGACAAAAGGTCGTGGGATGAAATGAAGCGGTTTTTTGCGGAGATTTTTGAGGAGAAGGAGAAGTAAGGCGCAAGGCAACGCCCAGGATTGGGGGACCACCCAAAGCAAGCCCCGCGAGGGTGCAATGAGCTCGCGGGGCTTTTTCACGATTTCACATCCTCACCCATTGCACCGCTTGCGCCACGCCCATTCGCCGCACAACAGGCCGACCAGGAGCAGCAGCCACCAGGCGCGGTCCCAGAGCGGGACGGAGAAGGGCGCCGTTTGCGCGGCCTTCCCATCGCGGAGCCGGGTGTTCAAGGCGGCGACCAGTTCCTTCGCATCCGCGCACACGCGGCCACCCGACGCGCGGGCGAGGGATTCGAGGAAGGCCCGGTCGGGGCGCGTGTCGCGGAGTTCCTCGGTGGAGGCGCGCACGCGCAGGGTGGTTTGCACGCTGGCCAACTCCTTTCCGGCCTGGCCGAGCACCGTGGCAGTCGCGGTCAAGGCCCCCACTTGCGCCGGCGTGGCTTTGGCGGTCCACAGGGCGGGAGCCGTGCGGGTCATCTTCAGCCGCTGTCCGTCGCCGACAACCAAGGAGACTTCCGAGACATCCGCATCCTTGATTTCAAGCAGGCGCAGGGCGAAGTCGCAGGTTTCACCGGTGTCGAGGTTCAAGGCGGAGGGCCGCAGTTCAGCCTTCGCCCCGCGGTCGGCGATGCGGTTGGCGGCCAGCCAATGGATGGCGTTGGTCCAGAGCCTTTGGTAATACCCGTTGGTCCCGCCGGTGTTCGTGATCGGGCCCCAAGAGGTCATCATCTGATGGCCCCAGCCACCGGCAGCGTCCGAGGTGAAGCCCATCGTGCGGCCGCGGCCGTAGTCCTGGACGGCCAGGACCGGCATGCCGTCGTATTCCGGGTCGCGGGCCAGGATGGTGGCGCCGGGCTTGGCGCTCTTGACCAGGCTGCTGCCGTTCATCCTGACGCCGGCATCGAGCACTTTCCCGTTCGCCACCGGATCCTTGAGGAGGCGCAGCACCGGATGGGCGTAGGCGGCCGGCTCGAACGCCATCTGGAAGCGTTGCTGGCGGTTGCGCGGGTCGTCCTCGCCGGTCATGGTGAAGGGGATGAGTTTTTCCCACGAGGTGCGGTGCCAGCCGCCATCGCCGAAGGAGGTGTCGCCGCCGATCATGAGGAAGCCGCCGCCCTTGTCGGCGACCAGTTCGCGCACCCATTCGAGCTGTTCGTCGGAGAAATTCGAACGGGCGACATCGGAGCAGACCACCACGTCGAAAGAGAGCACCTCCGCGCGCGTCGGGCAGAAGCCTTCGCGCGCGTCGGAAACACGGATGAGTTTCTGGTTGTCCTGCTCGGGAGTGGCGTAAAGCTCCACTTCCATGCCGTCCTTCGTCCAAGCCTTGGGCAGGAAGGTGTTGACGGGCTGGCTGGTGCGCGAGTCGCCGAAGTCGTAGAGGGACTCCGGCGAGCCTTCCATGTACAGCACGCGGATGGCGCTGTGCCGGGGGGCAAGCGGGATGTCCGCGCGGTTGTCGTCGAGGTAGGTTTCCCCGGCCAAAGCGGTGACTTCGAGCCGCCAAGTGGCTTCCATGTCGGGCATGGTGAAGGCGGCGCGCCCTTGCGCCTTGCCGTCGGTGAAGGAAAGCGGGAATTCCGCAACCTCTGCACCCTCGGCGTCCAGGAGGCGCGCGATGCCGGACTTGGCCTCGCTCCCCTGGCACGCCACGCCGATGCGGATGCCGGTCTTCTCGCCAGCCGCCGCATCGGCGTCCCATTCGCAGGAAGTGATGCGCAAGTTGGGGGCGCCGGCAAAGGGCGCGGTGGCCGGGACCACGAACACCGGCGTCGCCGCGCCGGCGAGGGCGCGCAAGAGTTCGTCCTGGCTGCCGCCATCGGTGGCCCGGCCGTCGGAAGCCACCACGATGGCCGAAGGCTTCTGGTCGCCGCCGAGCGTCTCAAGAAGGGCATGGCACAGGTTGCTACGCGTGTCGCTGGGCTTGTCACCGGCCTTCCATGGAAGCGTTTTTTCACCGAAGCCCAAGGCCTTGGCCCCGCCGGGAAGGTCCGCGCCCAAGACGGCCTTGGCCGCCGCATCGGCCGACTCCGTGCGCGCGCCGGCCATGCTGAGCGAGCGGTCGACCAGAACGGTGCACGCCTGGGATGACGCAGGGCGGGCCAGGGGAAGGATGTCGGAAGGGTTACACAGGATCACCGTCGCCAGCGCCAGGGCGCACAGGCGCAGGGCGAGCGCGGTGGCACGCTGCGTGCGGGTGGTCAGCGTGGCGCTGCGCAGGATGCTCCAGGTGGAGAGCAGCGCAACAGTCAAGGCAACGCCAAGGATCAGGAGAAGTGGGAAAGGAGGCCGCATCTGGATCATTCTCCGGGGTGGTCAAGGTCGTCGGCCAAGGCGCGCAGGTAGGCTTCGGAGACGGGGGCGCTGTCGCCGGGGATGGGGGCATCCTTGGCATGGTCGAGTTCGGTGGCGCGCAATTCGCGCAGCTTTTTCAGGAGGATCTGGCGGATGATGGCCAGCTTGTCGGCGGGGATCTCCCGCCCCTGGTCCTGCATGCGGGCAAGAAATTGCGCCATGCCGCGCATGTTCGCGTCTTTCGCGTCAGCCAAGGCCGCCACGGCCTCCTTGAGGAATTCATCCTTGCCCTTCTTCTCCGGGCCGGAGTCGCCGCCGCCGCTGGATGGGCCCTTCTTTGGGTCGGGCTTGCCCTCGCCCTTGGCGGTTCCGGGCGTGTCGCCGGGTTTCTCTCCGGGTTTTGATTCGGACTGCCCGCCAGGCTTGCCCGGTGCGGGCGATCCGGCCTGCTCCAATTTTTTCAGGGCCGAGGCGATTTTTTCGGCGTCGCTGCGGCCCAGGGTTTCGGCGGCTTTGCCCATGGCCTTGGCGGCGGCGCGGAGTTCCTTGGCGTGCTTGGCGTCCTCCTGCTTGGAGGCCGAGTTGGGAATTTCCTTGGCGAGGCGCTTCAAGGTTTCCGCCGCCTTCGCCTGCGCGAGGGCGTTCTTCATGGCGTTGAGCCCCTCGCGATCGCCGCTTTTCACGGCGTCGAGTTGCTTGTCCACATCCGCCACCTTCCGGGCGGCGTCTTTGCGGGCATCCTCGGCGGCCTTTTTCTTGGCGTCGCTTTCGGGCTTGCCGTCCTTGGCATCTTTGTCCTTGGAATCGCCGTCACCTTTGGATTTTCCGCCGTCTTTGGAGTCGTTCCCCTGGGCATTTTTGTCCTTGGACTCTTCGCCCTTGTCGTCCTTCTTGTCGCCTTTGGGATCCTTCTCCAATTGATTGGCCGCATCCTCCAGATTCTGGCGCATCTGGTCGAGCTGCTTGGCCAGGTCCTGGTCGTTGGCGGTTCGAATCAGGGCGGCCAAGGCGCGGGCCTCGGCGGCCTGCGCGCGCGCCCTGTCGGCGCCGTCGGAAGCGCCGCCGCCGATGGCGGCGTCGGCCTCATGCCCGTGTTGCTGGAGCGTGCGGAAAGCCTCGTGGATGCGCCGGGAGAGGTTCCAGTCCTGCCGCACGGCCGCGGCCAGCGTGTCGAGGGCGCTGGTCAAACCATGGTGCTCGGCGCGTTCGCCGTCTTGCGCCGCGCGGCCGGCAATCTGTCCGGCCAGCAACTCCTGCCCGGTGGCGAAGGATTCAAGCGCATCGGCCAGCGTCGGCGGTGGCGTGGGCTTCTTCTCTTCTTTTTTGTCCTTGCCTTTCTTGGGCTTCGCGTCCTTTTTTTCTTCTTCCTTCTTCAGGGCGCGGGCCTTGAGCAGATGACGCAAGGCGGACTGCTGCTTGGCGACGGCCTGATCCTTCTCCCCGGCGGCCAAGAGAGCGTGCGCGGCGTCCATGTCGGCCTCCGCCGCGGCGACCTGCACTTTGATCGGGTCCTTCTTCTTGGGTTCGTAAGCGAGGTTTTTCCAGTCGTAGCTTTCCCAGTCGTAGAGTTCCTCCGCTTTCGGCGGGCCCTCCGGCGCGGGCGCCCTCCCCACTTGATCAGTGGTCAGCCGCCGCCCGCGGGCACCTTGGCCCGGCAGCGGGGCTTGCCCAACTTCCTGCGCCGTGGCACCGCCGGCCACGCCGGGCAGGAGGGCAAGGAGGAGGACGAATGTCGTCTGGGATGGCATGCGCATGGCGGAATATTTCAATGAAGTGGGGCGTCGGGAGCCGGCGGATCGCTTGGGGCGGGTTCGTCCTCGGGAGGAAGCTTCCCGGTTTTGATCGTCTGGAGCACCCGCTCCTGCTCACGGGTGATTTTCTGGAGATCCCCGGGCGCGGCCAGGGTTTTGCCGGTCACCGACCGCTGCATGCGGACCAGCATGTCGAGATCCACTTTGTCCTTTTTCTCCGGCGGCGCGCCACCGCCATCCTTTTCGTCGTCCTTCTCCTCGGGCTTCTTCGGGCCGCCTTGTTCCTGCTTGCCGAACAAGGGCTGGATGTCCAACGCCACCGGCGTCGAGACGGTGCGGTGACCGGCCGCATCCTCGGCGAAGGCGAAGACGAGGATGCTGTTTTCGGCGGAGAGGTTGGCATGGCGGGCCAGCATGACGGTGAGCGGCCCGGCCGCGTCGAGGCTTTCACCGGCCGCGCCTTCAAGGGGCAGGAGCGCTTCTTCGGTGGTGGTGCCGTCCACCATCATGCATATCCCGGTCTTGCGCAGGCCCCAATCGTCGTGGGCGCGCACGGCGCAGGGAAGCGGCGTGATGGGTGAAGCGGGTTGTTCCGCGCCTTCCGGTTTTTCAAGCGCCACGGTGGGCGGGCGGTCTTCGCGGCATTCGAAGGAAACCCACGGCGAGCGGGCCGGATCGGTGCCGGCGGGCGGCTCGCCGGCTTGCGCCAACACTTCTTGCGGCAGGTCGAAGGCGATGCGGGCTTCGAAGCGGCCGGCTTTGGGGAAGGTTTTGGCGGCGGATATTTTGATCGTCTCAACTTGCGCTTCGCCTTGACGGCGCAACTCGATCCGGCCGTTGGCGGCGCCAGGGGCCAGGCGCAAGTTCCATTGAAGGGCGGATTGTTCCGGGAATGCAAGGTCGTCGACATTTTCCGTCGCCATTGCGGCGCGGCCGAAGGCTTTCGGCCATTCGAGCGTGCGCTGGACTTCCAAAACAAAATTGCGCCAGGTGACCGGCGGAGCCGGCTCCCACCAAGGTTGCGTGACGCGACGGAGGCCGGTGCGGAATTCGGGGGACTGGACCGAGACGACTCCCAGCGCCGCCACGACGGCCACGAGTGCCGCGCATGGAGCGATCAGACGACGCTGGCCCACGATGGGACGGGTGTCGAGTTCCGTCAGGCGGGATGCCGCGCGCGCTTGCAGCAGTTCGCAAAAGTCGCGGCGCAGGGCGTCCGCTTCCGGCGGAGAGTGCAGGGTTTCCCACGCGGTGGTGAAAAGCCCGTTGCCGTTCGCATGGGCGTCAAGGGCGCGGGGGAGAGCCGCCCCACTCCAGCGTTTTTTCGCCAGCAGGAAGGCGGCGACGCCCACCGCGCCGGCAAAGCCAAGTGAGATCGTCAGAGCGGCCCACCGCTCCCCGGTGGACAAGGGGAATGGGAAGGGGCGACCCCAGGCGTCGATGGCGGCGCTTGCGCCAAGGCCGATGCCGGCCAAGGCGGCGGCGGCCAGGAGCCGCGATGTGCCGATCCGCTTTTGGAGGCGGTGCGCCAAGGTTTGAAGAGAATCGTGGAAGGAGGTCGCCATGGCTTAGTTTTCTTTCCGATCCGCCAGCAGGAGCTCGCCAAGGAGAAGGGCCAGAAGGATCAGCAGGATCCACGGCCACGGCTCGTTCTCCCGCTGGGCTTCGGGGGGAAGATCCATCTCTGAAACTTGCGCCTTGGCGGTCTGCGCCGACAGATGCAGGTCTTTGCGGAAGGCGGCTTCGTCCGCCGCTTCCGGCGTTCCTTCGCCGTCGGGGAAGCGCAGGATTTCTTTCTTGTCCGCCAGCGGGCCGAAGCCAGCGGCATCGGTGAAGCGGCGGTCGCGGACCGTCCATGCGGTGTCGTGGCCGGCTGTTCCCACGACCGAGGCGACGCAGTCGCGCAGCCACGGGGCGAAGATGCGTTGGATCACGGTGTCGCCATCGGCGCGCAGCGGGCTGCCCGCGACGACCAGCACGCGGCCCTTGCCGCAGGTGAAGGCGACCATCGCGGGCTTGTCGTCCTCGAAGGACATCACCGCGCGCGCGCCGGCGGCCACCAAGGGGCGCAAGTCGTGGCGGGCGCGCCAGCGCAAGGAGGTCAACTCCCCGCGCTCGGGGCGGTAGCGCGACAAGGCCGGGTCGGCTTCGTCCCATCCACCGATGGATTTTGCCGCGCCTTCGGGAATGGGGACCGGCGCGGCGGGCAGGAGTCCGCCGCGGCCCAGGGCGGCGCAAACAGACGCATCGGCGCGCGGGCCAAGGAACAGCATCACGCCCATGCCGCGCTTCACCGCGGGCAGGGCTTTTTCCAGTGCCGCCGCTTCTTCCTTCCCGCAGTCTCCCAGGACGATGGCGCCCAGGTTCTTCCCTGAAAGGCCGGAGACATCGGTGCTGCGGATGTCGAAAGCGCGCGCCTTTTCGCCATTTGAGCCGGCCGGTTCCGCGCCCAGCGCCTTGGCGAGGTAATAGCCTTCGGAGGCGAAGCGATAGGCGGCCGGGGGCGCGGCCACCACGACCGGCGCGGGGGCCGCATCATCGAGGGGAATCCACAGGCGGTCGTCCTCCGGCAACGCGTCGCCGCCGACGAGGCGGACTTCGACGGTGCCGGTTGCCTTGTCGGAAACGGGAATGCCAAGGTGAACGGAGCCGGAAGCAGGCGGCGCCGCGACTTTGGCCACGCAGGCGCCATTGATCCAGGCTTCGGCGGAGAAATCCGCCGCGGGCGGCGTGCCATGCACGACTATGCGGGCAACGAGGTCCGAACCGGTTCCGGTCCGGCGGCCCCATGCGAGGGAGGCGAGTTCGCCGTCCCAGCCGGAGCCGGCGAAGGAGACGATTTCCGCCTTGGTTTTTCCGGGCCATATGGGCAGGGCTGCGCCGGAGGCCGCGTCAAGGTCGGCGCGTTGGAGATCGGAGAGGAGGATGAGTTTGGCCGGGGCGGTGGACACGCCGCCGACCGTGCGCAGGGCGGCCGGCCAATCCACATGCCCCGAAGGTGTGGTTTCCTTCGCCGCCTTGTCCAGTTGCGCCACGGGAATTTCGCGGCATTCTTCGCCGCACAGCCACACGCGCGGATGCGGCTCACAGGCCGCGAGGGCACCCGCGCGCCGCAGCGCCAGTTCGAAGCGGCGCACGCCGCCGTCGCGGGTCGCCATCGAGCCGGAGGCGTCGACGAGGATCAACGTTTCCTGCACGGATCCCCGATTGGAGGACAACAGCGGGCGGGCGAACAGCAGGACGGCCGCCAAGACGGCCAGGATGCGCAGCAGCAGCAGGAACCAGCGCGAGACCTTGCGCTTGGCGGCGGTCTCGGACAGCGCCTGATGCAGGAAGCGCAAGGTGCCGATCGCTTGCGGATCGAAGCGGTGCGAGCGCAGCAGGTGGATGATGACCGGGACGGCCAAAAGAACGGCAAAGCCCAGGAACCAAGCATGGACGAAAGACATCAGGAACGCTTCCTTTCCCCGAGAAAGCCTAGCAGGGCGTCCACGAGCGGGCGGTCGGTGGGGCAGAGGGTATAGGCGATGTCCTCGGCGGCGCAACGCGTGGCCAAGTCTTCGCGCCATTGCGTCACGATTTCGTCGTAACGCTTGCGGGTCTCCGGCGCGGCGACCTTGAGCTTCTCCCCCGTCTCAAGGTCGGTGAAGTGGAAGCGGCCGCTCTCGGGCAACTTGACTTCCCACGGATCCAGGACATGGAACACCGCGACCTCGTGCCCGCGGGCGCGCAGCGTGGCCAAGGCGCGCATCGTGCGCTCGGTGTCGTCGAAGAGGTCGCCGAAATAAAGCACCATGCCCCGGCGCGCGCACAGGTGGATCGTTTCATCGAGACCAAGCCCGAGGTCCGCCTGATGTTGCGGCTGGTTTTCGCCCAGGGCCGTCAGGATCCGCTGAAACTGGCCGGTGGCCAAGCGTGGCGGAATGTGCGCGGAAACACCGCCGCGCAACACGGTCAGCCCGGCCGCATCGCGGCAGGAAATCGCGAGGAAGGCCAAGGCCGCGATGGCGCGCGCGCCCCAAGCGAATTTGGACGCCGGGCCGTGGGCGGTGCCCATCGAGCCGGAGGCATCCAGCACCAGATTGATCTCAAGATTGGTGTCGGTGCGGTACTGCTTGAGGAACATCTGGTCGGAGCGCGCCCAGAGCGTCCAGTTGACATGGCGCAAGTCGTCGCCGGGACGGTATTCCTTGTTCGTCTCGAATTCGCTGGCCATTCCCGTGAACGGACTGCGGTGGACGCCAAGGCGCGTGCCTTCGACGATGCTGCGCGCGGCCAGCTCCAGATCCTCGATGGCAAGGAAGAGCGCCGGATCCACAAGATTGCCGGAATGGGAGGACATGGGAAAGTGTTTCGGGAGGAAGTCTGTCCGCGCGCTTGGGCGGCTTAGGCGGTTTGGGCCGCGATCTTGCGGACGATGGCATCGGCGTCCACGCCGTCGGCGCGGGCGCGGAAGTTGAGCACCAGGCGGTGGCGCAGCACCGGCAGGGCCAGCGCCAGCACATCTTCGCGCGCCACATGGGCGCGGCCGGCGCACAGCGCGCGGGCCTTGGCGCCCAAGATCAGGCTCTGGCCGGCGCGGGTCGAACCGCCGTAGGAGGCGTATTTCTTGACTTCTTCAAGCGTCGTGGTGTCGGGGCGGGTCTGGCGGACCAGCGCCACGGCCAAATCAATGATCTCGTCGGTGACGGGCACGGCGCGCACCAGGCGGCGCATCTCCATCAACTCGGCGGCGTCCTTGATGACGGGAACAATGGGGTCGGCGTCCTGCGCGGTGGTGCCCTTGAGGATGGCCACCTCGGTCTTGGCGTCGGGGTAGCTCAGGCGGACGCAGAACATGAAGCGGTCGAGCTGGGCTTCGGGCAGCGCGTAGGTGCCTTCCATCTCCAGCGGGTTCTGCGTGGCCAGCACCATGAAGGGCTCGCTGATCGCATAGGTTTCGCGGCCGACCGAGACTTCGTGTTCCTGCATGGCCTGGAGCAGCGCGGCCTGGGTCTTGGGCGGCGTGCGGTTGATTTCGTCGGCCAACAGGATGTTGGTGAAGATCGGCCCGCGCAGGAACACCCGGCTGCGGCGGCCGGTCTCCGTGTCCTCTTCGATCATGTCGGTCCCGGTGATGTCCGAGGGCATGAGGTCGGGCGTGAACTGCACGCGGCGGAAGTCGAGGGCCAAAACTTTGGAGACGGTGGTCGCCAGCTTGGTCTTGCCCAGGCCCGGTAGGCCCAGGAGCAGCGCATGGCCGCCGCACAGGAGGGAGATGAGGGAGAGGTCCACGGCTTCGGCGCAACCATAGATCGCCTTGCCGACCTCCCGGTGGTAATCCGTGTGAATCTGGCGGAGACGGGCGATCTTGGTTTCGAGAGCGTCGGGGGTGGACATGGGGGCGAAAAAAAGGAGAAAAAATCATGGACAGGAGCAAAAAAGCCTAGATCAAGTCTGCACTGGACCGGACGGATGACTTTTTCATTGTGTCCAAAAAATAAGCCTGGCAAGAAAAAGGCGTGGGTGACATGGCTGGTGCCTACTTTCCAATCTCCGCCTTCACCGCATCCAACACCTTGGTGATCACATCCGGCGACAACCCGCGCCGCGCCAGCGCGCCGTACAACCGGCGCTTGCGGGCCAAGGGCTCCAAACGCACCATGCCCCGCAGGCGCGAACGGGCAAAGGCGATGGCTTTTTCTGCTGCCAAATCTTTGGCCTCTTCCGGCGCATCGGAGCCGACGGCGGCGCGCACCACCGCTTCGGCAATGTCATTGGGGATCTTCTTGCGACGCAATTTGAACAACAGCAGGCGGGCTCCGGTGGGCTTTCCCAACAACTCTGACCGCACCACCGCCTCGGCCAACTGGCGGTCGTTGAGCAAGCCCATGGCTTCCAGTTTGACCAGCGTGGCTTCCACCACTTCCGGCGCGGCTTCGGCTTTTTTCAAACGCTCACCCAACGCCGCCCGCGACAACGGGCGGTGGTTGAGAATATTCAGCGATTTGGTGAATGCACGGGCGGGCGTCATGGCTTACCCCTGCGCGTTGTGCCACGCGCTCAGATCGGCCGCCAGTTGCGCCCCCTTGGCGGCGGCTTCCATCGCGTCCGACTCCACTTTGTCCTTGGTGGACGGATTGGCGCGCACCCAAGCCTGGATCATCCACGGCAGGCTGTCACGCCACTGGCTGACGGCGCGCACCATGGCCTTGGCGTCTTCGGCCGCCTTGCCCTCCAGTTTCTGGCCGCGCAGCTCGGTTTTCCATTTTTCAACCAGCACATAAAAAGCCGGCCAATGGCCACCGCGATCTTTGCTGATGGGCTTTTCAACCAAGGGGCCGCTCAGATACAGGGCCAACTGGTCGGCCAAAATGCCTTCGGCCAGGGCCATGGCCTCCAGCGGAAAGCCTGCCGACAGGGCTTTTTCCAGCTGGCCCCACGCCTGCGCATAAGTCGGCTGCTTGGCGGCTGCCGACTTGGGCGCAAACGGCTGCTTGGCGGGCGTCACCTTGGTCTTGGGGGTGACTTTGGATGTGCCGGTTTTGGTGACGACGGTGCGGGCCATGGGGTGCCTTTGGGCGAAATGGTGAAAAGCGGGGTTACTGGGCCATCATAGCGGGGAAGGGGCGCGGAACCCGTCACTTCACCCTTTGTCCTGCAAGCGCCGCTGACTCTCCGCCACTTCAATGAAATTCTCTCCCGTCGAAACTTTGCGCCCGCTTTTCTTCTCCAACGCCTTGCGCGCATCGCCGGCAACCTTGCCGCCTTGCTTTGCCGCATCCTTGTTTTCAGGAAACCCCTGCGCATCGGTGTTGCGGACAATCTCGGTGGTGGAGGCTTCGCCAAGCATGGTGAAAATCAATTCCAAATCGGTCATGTGATCGCGCAAATTGTCGGCGGGTTTGGAGAGCGCCTTGTGCTCGCGGTATTCGGCCGGGGTCATACCAAAAGTGGCTTTGCTGATTTCAGCGGTCAAAATGGCGTATTCCACCCGCTCTTTGACGCCGCGCTGTTTCCATTCCTCGGTCAGTTCATCCCGCACGGCCATGCCGCGCATGCGCTTTTCGATCCAAGGCTGGGAATAGCCCTTTTGCTGGTAAATCTCACGCATGCGGGCCGCCGCAAGTTCGGGATTGGCGATTTCTTCCAATCGTTCGTAGCCGACTTTGGCCAGCCAGCGTTTGAAGGGTTCGGCTTTGGGGGAGGGAATGGATTGGATGAGGCGCAGGAGGCCTTCGGTATTCCAGCACTGAAGTTTTTGCCGGCCGCCGGCAGTTTCAACGCTCAGGGCAAGGGGGGGGGCAATTTGCCCCCCCCCTTTGAGGGCTTCGGCCAAAGAAGCATCGCGACGGCGCATATCTTTGAGATAGCCCGCCGGATTGGTCGAATCCGTCAACACTGCCACCACATCCACGATGACAAACCACCAGGCTTCTGCATGCCAAACGCGGCGGACTTGTTTTTGCTCGAAGAGGAGGGGATTGGACATGGGCGGCTCGGGAGAAGATGGGGAATTGGGATTCTTTTGGAACACTAACTTATTCCTATCTTTTGTCAAGACTACCCAAAATATCCGCCCCCCAAACTCCCAACATACTCTGTCCCTAAATATCAACCCATTGTGAAACAATAGGTTACTGAGACAACCCCCTCCCGGCCAAGGAGCCGGAGGGCGGAGCGACCAAGCCCTTCCTTGTTTTAGGGACAGAGTATGTTTTGGGCTCTCTACCCCAAGGTATGGGCCGCCAAGGGGCGGCGTAAAAGGGCTAGGCCTATTCAAAATAAAGTCTTTATACAAAAGCAACTTACAAATACATCCGCTCCCATTTCTCCATCCCTAGGCATACTCTGTCCCTAAATTCAACCAGTGCTGGCCAGACTCGCACCCGTGGCTGCTTAGAAACAAACACCCCCGGGTCGCGGTGGTCGCGGCCCGGGGGTGGAGTGGGTGAAAATGGATCAGCCAAGCACAACTGCGGCCTGGATCACTTTTTGGAAGGTTGCGCGGGATTGGGCTTGGCGGCTTCTTGGGCTTCCTTGGCTTCTTGGGCTTCTTGGGCTTTGAGGAAGGCGGCGAGTTCTTTGTACTCATAGAGCTCAGCATAATCCGATGGTGGATGACCAAAACTGTTGGGAACATTGGCTTTCGCCCCATTGGCAACCAAGAATTTGACCATTTCAAGATGCCCCGCCAATGCGGCATCTTGAATGGGTTGAGATTGCTTGTCATCACTCGCGTCAATCTTCGCCCCTGCGGCAAGCAGCACTTTGACCGTTTCAATCTGACCACTTCCGGCAGCAAGGTGAATGGGCTGCGAACCATCAAAGGTTCTCGCATCCACTTTTGCTCCTGCTGCAAGCAACATTTTGACGATTTCGGTATATCCACCACGGGCTGCATGATGAAGGGGTTGATATTGATTTTGATCACGCGCATCAACGGAAGCACCAACAGCCAACAGCGCTTTGACGAGCTCAGCGTCTCCGATACTGATGGCATACGCAAATGTTCCATATTTCTTCTCCGCCGCCTCCAACGCTTGCCGTTTTTCTTCCGGTGTCGTTGGCTTGTGTTCACACGCCGAAGCACAAGCCGCGACAGCCATCACGATAAGCAGATTTGAAACTTTGTTGCGCATGCAGATAGCGTACCTCCGCCGCCCCTCCGGGCATGCGCGTCAACCTAATTTTGCCGCCATCAAATTCTGGCTGAAATTTGGC
>CAZKVP010000005.1:46580-79897 GCA_964556215.1 uncultured Phycisphaeraceae bacterium | reverse complement strand
TTTCCTCGCCGGCCAACCGCCAAGAAGTGGACCGACGCACGCTGGAAATCGCCAACACCCCCAGGGACGACACCCGCGCCAGTACTGCCAACAAGGCGGTGGTCGAATCGGAATTGGTGCAGGTGCCCACCTTGAGTCGTGAAAAATCAGCCGCCACCCCGGCCGAATATGTGATCGGTCCGCGTGACGAACTGATGATCGCGGTCGCCCCGCATGAAAATGCCGGCCTGGCCTCCGGTGACGGCGGCCCGGGCAGTACGGGCGGCGCCGCCAACCAATACTCTTCGCTCGGCACATCCAATCGCACCGGCAAAACCGTGGTCCATGATGATGGCAACATCCAAGTGCAGGG
Source organism: uncultured Phycisphaeraceae bacterium (assembly GCA_964556215.1). Classification (GTDB taxonomy): domain Bacteria; phylum Planctomycetota; class Phycisphaerae; order Phycisphaerales; family Phycisphaeraceae; genus CANIYR01. Next base: position 79,545 of record CAZKVP010000005.1, on the reverse strand, counting down.
CATCGGCAACTTCAAGGCACAGGGCCTGACCATCACGGAACTCAGCGATGCCCTGCGGAAGGAGTACGTCAAAATCGGCATCAAAGAGCCGGAAGTCATCATTGAAATCCAGGCCTACAAAAGCCAGATGGTCTATCTCTCCGGCCAATTCGGCAAACCCGGGCCGATGGCCCTGGAACGCCAGACCGACATGCTGCAATTGATTTCCATGGCCGGCAACCCCAATGCCAACGCCAACATCCGCGGCGCTTATGTGCAGCGCAAAGACAAGGATGGCAAATACAAGATGCTGCCGCTGGACCTGTACAGCCTGCTTGAGGAAGGCGACCTCTCGCAAAACATCTGGGTCCATCCGGGCGACTTCATCTACATCCCCGACAACAGCAAACAAATGGTCTACATGCTGGGCAACATCGGCAGAGTCGGCCCGTTGGCCCTGCACAAGGACGGCTCGCTCAACCTGGCCCAGGCCGTGGTGGAAGCCGGCGGGTTGCGCTCCTTCGGCAACGACTGGCACAGCATCCGCATCATCCGCTCGCACTCTGCCACCCATGGCGAATTCATCGTGGTCGATTACCAAAAGATCGTCGACGGCGAAGCCATGCCCTTCCAGTTGCAGGCCGGCGACGTGGTGTATTTCCCCAGCTCGCGCCTGGGCGATTGGAACGAGGCGTTGGGCGCCATCGGCCCCTCCCTTGGCATCGTGGGGCAAGCCATGACCCCCTTTGTGCAGATGAAGGTGCTGCAGCAGACCTTCAAATAACCCGCCCGGATCAAACCGGAAATCCCGGCTTTGGCCGGGATTTTTCATGCCGCCAAGACGCTAAGATGGCGGCCCGCCCCTTTTGCAAAAAACCATGTCCCAAGACCTCACTCCCGCCCAGATCGTCCAGCAGCTCGACCGCCACATCGTCGGGCAGGAAGCCGCCAAGCGCGCCGTGGCCGTGGCCATGCGCAGCCGCTGGCGCCGCCGCCAGTTGGCGCCGGCGGTTGCCCACGAAGTCCACCCGCACAACATCATCATGATGGGCCCCACCGGCTGCGGCAAGACCGAGATCGCCCGCCGTTTGGCACAATTGACCAACGCCCCCTTCGTCAAGGTCGAAGCCACCAAATTCACCGAGGTCGGCTACCACGGCCGCGATGTGGACACCATGGTGCGCGACCTTTTGGACCAATCCATCCAGCTGGTGCGCCGCGAGCATGGCGCGTTGGTGCGCGAAAAAGCCAAGACCGAAGCCTACGAGCAGGTGTTGGAAATCCTGTTCCCAGCGCCCCACCACATGGCTTTCGCCCATGTGGACGACCCCGAGCAGCACGCCGCTTGGCAAACGACCCGGGATGCCATCGCGGCGCAACTGCGCGCCGGCGAACTCGACAACCGCCTGATCGAACTGACCACCACTGAAAAAAGTGACGTCGGCGGCATGATGTCCGGCATGGGCCTTGACCAGTTCGGCCCCGGCATGTCCGACATGCTGGAAAAAATGATGCCCGGCAAGCAGCGCCAGCGCAAAATGGCCGTGGCCGCGGCCCTGCGCCACCTGGAGGAAACCGCCATCGAATCCCTACTCGATCAGGACGCCATCATCGGCGAGGCCGTGCGCCGCGCCGAAGAAGACGGCATCATCTTCATCGACGAAATCGACAAAATCGCCATGAACGAAGGCGGCAAAGGCGGCGACGCCGGCGTCTCGCGCCAGGGCGTACAGCGCGACTTGCTGCCCATCGTCGAAGGCTCGGTCATCAACACCCGCCACGGCGCGGTCAAAACCGACCACATCCTGTTCATCGCCGCCGGCGCCTTCCATGTGGCCAAAGTCGGCGACCTGATGCCGGAACTCCAGGGCCGCTTCCCCATCCGGGTGGAATTGGAGCCGCTAACCAGAAAGGATTTCGTCCACATTCTGGCCGACAAGGAAAACGCCCTTCCCCAGCAGCAGAAAGCCCTGTTGCAGGCCGAAGGCCTGACCGTCACCTACGACCGCGACGCCATTGAAACCATGGCCGATCTGGCTTGGAAAGCCAACAACGAGAGCGAAAACATCGGCGCGCGCCGCCTGATGACCATCGTGGAAAAAGTGTTCGAGTTGGTGAATTTCGAAGCTGACGAAATGGTGGCCAAAGGCGAGACCCAACTGCGCATCACCGAACGCTATGTGCGCGAACGAGTGGAACAGGGCTCGGCCGGCAAACGCGGATGGTTCAAACTCTAAGCGGGATGGGGGACATTTCAGAACTTCCAGCCCATGATCACCCGCGTGAGGTAATCCGGCGCCCCGCCAACGCTGGACACTTGGAACATCGGGGTCACCACCGCGAACATGCGGCCTTGGTGCCAAGCCACATTGGGCCCCACATAGGTTTCCATGGGATCCCAAACGCTATCGGCGAACGCGTATTGGCGCTCAAGGCGGGCTTCCGCCCCCACCGACCAATGACCGTCGATATGGTAGGACGCTCCGGCGGAAACGCCCAATTCCAGCGTACTTTCTTCGGCATGCGAACCGGTCCAGGCTTTTTCGACCACCAAGTTGGACACCAGCGTCCAATCGGCACCGAGTTGCTTTTCCATCAGGAACTTGCCTTCCAGATTGATCTCGCGGTCGCGGATTTCAACTTCGCCGTACACGGCGGTGCCCAAACCATCTTCGGCCGAAGTGGTCAGGGTGTGGATGATTTCTCCATCCACGCCGCTGAAACGGAAACTTTTGTCGCGGCCGCCGGCGCCGTCGTCTTCATTGTTGTATTGCTGGTCCAGATAGACGCTGACCTGGGTGTCGTTGGTCAGGCCGTATTCCACCTCTTGGCGCAATTCCAATGCGTGCAGACTGTGGTCGTCCTTGCTGTGCGCACCCCAAGTGGCGTGGGCCTCCAGGTCGGTGCGGCCTTCGGCCAGGGTATTGGAGCCGTAGGAGAAACCGAACAGGCGGTCGCCAGCCAACGCTGGGGTGGTGGCGGCGGCAGACAAGACGGCAAAGACAAGCAAGGCGGAACGGTTCATCTAAAAATCCTGTGGAAATGGGCGGCTAATGATGAGAACCACTCTCATCAATTGAGCAGTGAAGTGTATTGAGACTGAATCACAATGTCAACCTGTAGAGTATTCATGCCAAGTTCATACTTCTTCTTACAATCCCCGCCTCATGATCGCCGAACAAGACATCAAAAATGTGGACATCCCCCCGCTCAATGGCGTGGAAAATTTCTTTCTGCCCGAAGTTTTCAAAGGACTTGGCACCACCTTCCGCCACATGGCCGGTTCGGTGGGCAAGTGGGCCGGCGGCGGCAAACACCTCAAAACCATGGAGTATCCCGAGGAGCGCCGCGAACACTGGCCGGAAACGGCCGAAGGCCTGATCAAAGGCGGCCTGTACAAAGCCAATTTCCGTGGCGTGCACCGCCTCAACCGCGATGAGCAGGGCCGCGTGCGCTGCGTGGCCTGTTTCATGTGCGCCACCGCCTGCCCGGCCAACTGCATCCACATCGAGGGCGCCACGGCGCCGTGGGACGACCGCGAAAAATATCCTGTGAAATTCGATATCGACGAATTGCGCTGCATCTACTGCGGCATGTGCGAAGAAGCCTGCCCGGTGGACGCCATCGAACTGACCCCACTCTACGATGTGGTCGGCCTGTCGCGGGCGGAAATGATTTTCGACAAGGAAAAATTGCTGTCGGTGTACGACGCGACCATCGGGCAAAAGCCGATGTGAAAAATGACCACAAAAAAACACCCGCCATCCGGCGGGTGTTTTTTTGTCAGGGACCAAGGTCAATGTTTGCACTTGCAGTCTGCCGTGCCGCAGTGGCCGCAACCGCAACTGGCCGGGCACTTGGCCATCGGCTTGCCATCCATTTTGCAACTGTCGGATTCACAGGCGGCAAGGCTCATGGCGAAAACGGCAACGGCGAGCAGGGAGAAGAGGGTCTTCATGGGGGTTCCTTCAAAAGGGAGCAGGATAAAATAATGCGACGACTGAGTGCATGGTAGGGGTTAAGCCGCGCCGCACCAAATGTTTTTATCCCTAAAATCCCCCCATGCTTTCCCTTTTCGACCAATCCACGCCGCAAGGCCAAACCGACCTGACCGCCCGCATCCAGCGCCTCAAATCCACCGTCCGGATGGACGGTCCTCAGGCGGCCGCCGTGGCGCAAACGCTGGCGGCGGTCAAAAGCGAAGGCGATGCGGCCTTGGTGCGCCTGATGCGCCAATGGACCGACCCCGAATTCTCCGCCGAGCGCATCCGCGTGTCGCCCGCCGCATTGGCCGCTGCGGCAAGCCAAGTTTCCCCCGCCATTCTCGATGCCATCAAGCGCGCCATTGAACAAGTACGCGCTTACCAGCAGCATGTGATGCCAACCCCGCCCAAGCCGGTCACCCTTGGCGGCGCCGAATTGGGCATGCGGTTTTCACCCGTGGCCAGCGCCGGGCTGTATGTGCCCGGCGGCACCGCCGTGCTGTTTTCCACTGTCATCATGACCGCGGTGCCGGCCCTGGTCGCCGGCGTGCCGGCCGACCAATTGGCCGTCTGCTGCCCGCCCCCCACCCGCCAAGAAGGCGACCCCGTGGGTGATGTCTCCCCCATTGTGCATGCCACCTGCCACCTGCTTGGCATCGGGCAGGTCTACCGCCTGGGCGGCGCGCAGGCGATCGCCGCCATGGCCTATGGCACCGAAACGGTCAAACCGGTGGACTTCATCGCCGGCCCGGGCAATGTGTTTGTGGCCTTGGCCAAGGCGCAAGTGACCGGCGTGGTCGGCACCGAAGGCGGCGTCTACGGCCCCAGCGAAATCGTCACCGTGGCCGATTCTTCCGCCCGCCCCGATTGGGTCGCCAGCGATTTGCTGGCGCAGGCCGAACACAACCCCGGCAAATGCTTTTTGGTGGCGTGGGACAAAACCGTGCTGGAAAAAATCACCTCCGAAGTTGAAAAACAATTGCGCCTGTTGCCGCGCCGCGAGGCGATTGAAAAAGCCCTGCGCGAAGATTCTTGCGCGGTGTTGGTCAAGGACGAAATTGAAGCAGCGCAAGTAGCCAATCAACTGGCCGGCGAGCATGTGAACTTGGCGGTCAAAGACCCGCAGGCTTTTGCGCAAAAAATCGACCATGCCGGCGAATTGTTCCTGGGTGACGCCGCCCCGGTGGCCGCCGGCGATTATTACGCCGGCCCCAGCCACTGCCTGCCCACCGGCACTTCCGCTCGCTTCGGGTCGGGCATCTCGGTGTACACCTTCCTCAAACGCACCGGCACGGTGCGCTATCCCAACGGCATGCCGACGCAAGCCATTGCCGATATTGCGCTGTTGGCGCGGGCGGAAGGGCTGGATGCGCATGCTAGGAGTGCGGAATTGCGCGGCAAATAAAACCTGTTTTTTTTACCTCAACTTTCAAATGACCCCCTCCCCCCGCCTTACCGCCGCCATCCAAGCCGTCTCCCTCGCCGTCCGCGCCACGCTGGCCGTGCGCCGGGGCGAGGTCGCCATCAACACCCAGATCAAAGGCGACAAAAGCCCGGTCACCGTCGCCGATTTCGCCGCCCAGGCCGTCTGCGTCATCACCCTGCAAAAGTTGCTCGCCGAACCCCTGCGCATGCTGGGCGAAGAAGACGCCTCGGCCTTGCGTGAAAACGCCGATCTTTGCGCCTCGGTGCTGGCGGCAGCGCAAATTGCGCTTGACGATAAAACCTTGACTGAGGCGCAAGTGATTGCCGCCGTCGAAGCTGGCCAGACCGACACCGGCACCGGCAACTACTGGACCCTCGACCCCATCGACGGCACCAAAGGCTTTTTGCGCGGCGGCCAATACGCCGTGTGTCTGGCGTGGATCGAGCAGGGCCAGGTCATCTCCGGCGTCTTGGGTTGCCCGGCGATGGCGCTGGCGGGCGACCCGGCGCAAGTCTCGCCGGTCGGCTCCTATTACGCTGCCGTCAAAGGCGAAGGCGCCTGGGGCTGGTCGGCGGATCAATCGTTTGCCCAAGCCGTGCGCTTGCGCCTCCCGGTCTGGGGCGGCGCCGGCGTTTGCGTGGCAGAATCGGTGGAAGCCGAGCACAGCGCCCACGGCGAGCAGGCGCAAGTGATGACCAAGCTGGGCGTGCCGACCACCTCGGTGCGGCTGGATAGCCAGTGCAAATACGCGGTGGTCGCCTCCGGCCGCGCCGACGCCTATTTGCGCTTCCCCACCGACCCCAAGCGCAAAGAATGCATCTGGGACCACGCCACCGGGGTGCTGCTGGTGGACGAAGCCGGTGGCCAGACCAGCGATGCCCACGGCGCCGCACTGGATTTTGGCCATGGCAAACGGTTGGAGAAGAACCACGGCATCATTGCCTGCGCCAAGGGGTTGCGGAGCCAGTTGGTGATTTGATTCACTTCCCCTATACTACCCCCCCATTTTGCCGCCCCTTCCTCAGGAGCCAACCCATGATCAACGCCCTCAAAGACGACGCCATCATCCACGAACTCGGTGGCCGCTTCAAATTCACCGCTTTGGTCCAGCACCGCGTGCGCGAACTCATGGGCGGCGAACGCCCCCTGGTCGACCGTAAGGGCCGCACCGATTTCGCCGTGGCCGTGCAGGAAATCGTCGAAGGCAAGATTCGCTACAAGCTGAGCGAAAACAACGCCTGAAAAACGCCGTTGCGGCAACCCATCGCATAAACTAGGCGGACACATTCATTGAATGCGTCCGCTTTTTCTTACTTTGCCCCCTTCGATCATGACCACTGCCCCCCCCAGCCCGCTTGCCGGCAACAAAATCCTGATCGGCATTTCCGGCGGCATCGCCTGCTACAAGGTGGCCACGATGGTGTCGCGCCTGGTGCAGGCCGGGGCGGATGTGCGGATCATCATGACCGAAGCGGCCACGCGGTTCGTCGCCCCGCTCACTTTCCAATCCCTCTCGGGCCATCCCGTGCTGACCGGCATGTGGGAACATGATGACCGCCCGGACAGCCAGCACATCGGGTTGGCCCGCTGGGCCGATGTTTTTGTCATTGCGCCTTGCTCGGCCGACATGCTGGCCAAACTGGCCGCCGGCTTGACGCCCGACCTGGTCAGCCTGACCGCCTGTGCCTTGCCCGCCGGCACGCCGCTGGTGGCCGCCCCGGCCATGAATGCCGACATGTGGGCCAACCCCATTGTGCAACGCAACCTCAACACCTTGCGCGAACTGCTGCCCAACTGGCGGGAAGTCGGCCCGGCCCAAGGCTGGCAGGCCTGTCGCACCTCGGGCGCCGGCCGCATGGGCGAAGCCGAAGATATCGTGGCGGTCATCAAACAAACACTCGCCAACAAATAGGCTACCGCACCTTCACCCACGGTTTCATTTGCGCCCATTTGCGCGGACCGATGCCTTTGACACGCTGCAAAGCTTCAACCGATTCAAATGCCCCGCGCGCCTGACGGTCGGCCACGATGGCCTTGGCCAGCGCGGGGCCGACCGCCGGCAGCAGGGCCAGTTCCTCCATACCGGCCGCATTGACATCCAATCGCATACCGGCCGTCTGGCACGGCAAATCCTCCATGCGCCGCGCGGCCCGCCCAAACGCGGCGGCCAACACTCCCAAGGCAAGGCAAAAGCCAGCCGCAAGCAGCGCGCGCCGGGTCCTTGCCACGGTGTGCAGTGCATTCATGCGGCACCTGGGTTAAAAATCAAACCGCACCCCGGTCATGCCTTGGCCTGCGGTGCAATGGCCGAAGCGGCGGCGGCCGGGGCCGAAACCGCCGAAGAACCCGGGGTGACCCCCCGCAGATATTCACGGAAGCGGATCACGTGCTTGAATACCTTTTTGGGCCGCAGTTGGTCGTCAACCAATCCGGAGAGCGGCACATCCATGCCGGGATGGTCCAGCACGTCCTGCCAAGTCACGCTCTCGACATAGGGGCGGCTCATGGCCACATGCATGCCGGCTTCGAGCCAGCGACCCTGGATCAAACCCGACCAAGGCCGGCGCCAAAAACCGCACTGGTCGTCGGTCGCCTCCGCGGTTTTGTTGGGCGAATGGTTGATCATGGCCAGCGTCACGGGTTCGCTGGGGGCGGCGAAGGTGACATTAAGCGGCTTGCCCTGATGGCCGAAGTGGTCCACGATTGAAGAGATTTGCATCATGTCGCGGCTGTACTGGCCCGGCAGCGCCTGGCCCATGAGCAAGCGCAAACCGATGATGTCAAAGGGCACCGAAGACTGCGAAAGCAGTTCGCAAAAACGCAGCGGCGCCATCGAACGCGGATTGGCGCCGTGGTATTCGCCCCAAGGCTGCTTGATGTCGATCATGATCTGGGCCTTGGGCGCCAGCTTGCGCACCAAAAGCGCGCCCATGCGCACCAAGTCCACCAACTGTTCGTAACTGAAGGAGAATTGGTCGTTGATGTTGAGCCCCGAGAACAGGTTCCACACATGCACCGTGTTGCGGTAGCGGCCCACCACCTGCTTGAGGTGCTCGTACACCAGGTCGCGCACGGTGTCGTAATCATGCTCCCAGATGTACAGCCAATCGGGCACCTGCCCCTTGCTGAAATCAATGATCGGTCCGGCCACGATTTTGCGCTTGGCCTGAAGCGACCATTGGATCCACGGGTCGGTTTTCTGGAACTGGTACTCGCCTTCGGTCGGCACCAGCGTCTTCCATGGCATGGGCACGTGCAGGATTTCAAAATTGGACTGCAGGCCGCCCAGAATGCGCGGGTCGTGCTGGTCAAGGTGCACGCCGCACCCCAGGGCATACTTGGGAATCGAGTTGGTGACCCGGCGGCGCTCCAGCAGCAATTCGGCATGGGCCAAAGTCAACTCTTCGGTGCCGTCGATGGAGTTGATCAAACTCTCCTGCGCCAGTTGCTGGCAGGCAGGCGGATTGGAAACCTGCTGCGAGAGGGCATCCATGAACAATTGGCGCGCCCGCTTGAGGCGGATGTTGACCGCATGATCTTCGCCCAAATCAAACATGGACCATTCTTCCAACCGCACATACAGGACCATCAGGCGGTGGCGCGCCAATTCCAACGCCAGAATATAGGGTTCTTCCCGCTCTGGCAAAAGCGTCGTTTGAAGTGTTAATTCACCTAAATCACCAACCTTATGCTGAATCGCAAAAGCCGCGATGCCGGCCTCTTTCTTGACCACCGTAATCATCCCGCCGGACCAAGTGATGTCGGCGGCCAGCGCGTTGCCATCCGCTCCCAAAAGGTGGCCATTGCGAATGGGCCACGCGTCGGGCGTTTGACCGTCTTTGAATACCTGAAACTTGTACATTGAGAATAAATAAGAAGGCGAAAATAATGAATGAGCGCTGGCGTGAATGGGAGGATTATGGGGCAGTTGAGGATGAAAAGCAATACATGGTGTTTTTTTTTAACGGAACCTAACAAAAGCCACCCCGCGATTGCGGGGTGGCCGGTGAAATGTGGTATCGAAAAAATTTAAGCCTTCTTTTTTCAGCCTGCTTGGCCGCTTTGCGCGTCCCTTGGTTTACTTGTCGGCCGGCTTCTTGACCGGGCACTTTTTGCACTTCTTAGCCTTGCATTTTTCCACGTCGGTGACTTTGAACTCCTTGAGGTTGACCAGGGCTTTTTCGGCGGCTTCCTTGGTCAGTTCCTTTTTGTCTTCCATCATCACGCTCACCGTGCCGCCCTTGTGGCAGGCCTTGGCGCTCTTGACGCCCTCCACACCTTCGAACGCCTTCTTCACTTTGGCTTCGCAGGCGGCGCACATCATCCCGGTGACCTTGACTTCGTAGGCGTTTTTGCAGGCATCCTTGTCGCACTTGGCCTTCTCGGGGGCGGCGGCAGGGGCGGCCGCGGGGGCGGCTTGAGCGACCGTGGCGGCCGTGGGGGCAAGCAATGCGGCGGCGAGCAGGGCGGACTTGATGAGTTTCAACATGGCGTTCTCTCTGAAAATAGGGAAGGAGGCAGTGCCGGCCGCAACGTGCGACCGACGGACGGCATCATGATACGCGAACATTGCACGCCGGAAATGCGGATAATCCGCGCCCCATGCCCGCCACTTCCCCCACCCACGCCCTGCAGGACCGCCTGTTCCACGAAACCGTGCTGGCCCGCGCCCGCGTCTATGCGGTGCGCCCGCCCACACCCCTGGACGCCATTGATCTTGGCGACAACCTGAAAATCTGGGTCAAACGCGAAGACTTGGGCCCCATGCATGCCTACAAATGGCGCGGAGCCTACAACCGCATGGCCACCCTGACGGTGGAAGAGCGTGCGCGCGGCGTGGTGTGCGCCTCGGCCGGCAACCATGCCCAAGGCGTGGCCATCGCCGCGCAAAAATTGGGCTGCCGCGCCACCATCTACATGCCCCTGCCCACGCCCCAGATGAAGCGGTCGGCGGTGGCGGAACATGGCGGCGACGCGGTGGAGATCATCTTGGTGGGCGACACCTTTGACGAGGCCAGCGCCGCCGCCCAAAAAGCCTGCCTTGAAAAGGGCGCCACCTTCGTGCATCCCTACGACGACCTTTACACCATGGCCGGCCAAGGCACGCTGGCGGATGAAATCATCATGAGCGGGCAGGGCCCCTTCGACGTGGCGTATCTGCCCATCGGCGGCGGGGGCATGTGCGCGGCGGTGGCCTGTTATCTGAAGCGGTTTTGGCCGAATATCCACATCGTGGGCGTCGAAGGCGAAGGCCAGGCCTCGATGAAAGCCGCCGTCGCCGCCGGCGAACCGGTGGCCCTCAAAACCTTGGACATCTTTTGCGACGGCACCGCCGTACGCAAGGCCGGCGCGCAGACTTTTCCCCTCTGCCGCGACCTGGTGGACGAATTCATCACCGTCAGCAACGCCCAAGTCTGTTCGGCCATCCGCCTGTTCTGGGACAAGCGCCGCGCCATCGTCGAGACCGCCGGCGCCCTGGGACTGGCCGGCCTGCTTTCGCAGCGCGAACAACTCAAGGGGAAAAAAGCCCTGACCATCACTTCCGGGGCCAACCTCGACTTCGCCCATCTGGCGGTGATCGCCGCCGAGGCCGGCGCCAACGGCAAGGTCCGCCGCCACATCCGCTTCACCGTGCCCGAGCGAAGCGGCGGCCTGCTTGGCCTGGTGGAGACCGCCTTGGGTGATGTGGACATCATGGATTTCCAATATGGAAAGACCCACGACCGCACCGCCCATCCGGTGCTGGGCTTTGACGCCAGCGACGCCGAATTTGCCGCCCTGCACCAACGCCTCAACCAAGCCGGCATCCCCCACCAGGACATCAGCGGCCATGAAGATGTGGACTTCCGCATCCTGCGCTACGACCCGGCCACCTTCAGGAATCCCCTGTTCATCCGCCTGGGCTTCCCCGAGCGCGCCGGAGCCCTGCGCGATTTTCTGACCCTGATCCGCGGCACCGCCAACATCTGCTACTTCAACTACCTTCACACCGGCGAGCGGGTCGGCCGCGCCCTGCTGGGATTCGAATTTGAAAAGCCGAAAGGCAAGGCGCAATTCCTGGCCCTGCTGCAGCATTCCGACCGTTTCCGCGACGCCTATTCACCGGTGGAAGCCGGGGTGCTTGCGCGGATATTGGCCGGGTGAGGCCGCGGCGGCGGAGTTCCCGAACCGGCCGATCCGTCATGGCATCCCCCGTAAACTCCTCTTGAATTTCCGCAGTTTCATTTTTAATCCTCACATCATTCTTCCGCATGCCCCCCATCCACCACCTCATCCTCACCTCCGCCAATCCCGCCCAAGCCAAAGGCTATGAAGCGCAATTGGCGCTGCGGGAAGGGGAAGACCGCCTGGGTCCGGTGGAAAATTGGCGCGTGATCCCCGACCCCAACGGCAGGCGTGTGGGTTCGGGCGGCGCCACTTTGGGTGTGATGGCGCAATTGGCGGCGGAATTTTTGAAAGAAGAGCCCAACGCGCACTCCATGGCGCAGTTGTTTGCCGGCAAACGCATCGTCATCATTCATTCCGGCGGCGACAGTCGCCGCTTGCCGGCCTACGCGGCCGAGGGCAAAGTGTTCGCGCCCCTGCCCTGTCCGGTGCCGGCGCAATTGCGCCAAGCCGGCGACATGGCAGAGGCGCCCGCCACTTTGTTTGATTTGATTTTGGATTCGCTGGTCGCGTTGCCCTGCCCGCCCCAAGGCCAGGTGCTGGTGGCCGCCGGCGATGTGCTGATCACTTTTGACCCGACCAAGGCCGACTTCAACCACCCCGGCATCGTCGGCGTGGCCTTCCCCGCCGACTTGGCGCGCGGGGCCAAGCACGGCGTGTATGTGGCCAAGAACGATCCGCAAAAAGGCGCGGTGCCGGTCACCGGCTTTTTGCAAAAACCCAATGCCGAAGCGGCCAAAAAAGCCAACGCCGTCGATGGCGTGGGCCGGGTACTGGTGGATACCGGCTTGGTCTCCATCGGGCCGGAAGCCACCGAACAGCTGCTCAAGGTGGCGGGCTGCTCCCTGGGGCGCGGCCAGCTCAAAATCAGCGGCTTGCTGCGCGACTTGCCCACCGGCTGCGCGCCGGCCCTGGACCTGTACCAGGAAGTGCTGATGGCCTTGCCCAAGGGCGTCAAGCAAAAAGACTATCTGGCCATGAATGGCGACAACCCCACGACCCGCGCGGTGTATGCGGGCCTGCGCGGCATTCCCTTTGCAGTGGCCATCACACCTTCTTGCGAATTCTTCCATGTCGGCTCCTCGCGCGAATTCATGGCCGGGGTTTCAACCCTGTCGCACACGGCGGAAAAATACGCCTTCCGCGAAGGCGACCACGCCTCCATCGCGCCGCGCGCGGCCCACAGCGGCGCCTTTGTGTTCAACGCCATTTTGGCCTCCGAGCGCACCCGCCTTGGCGACTATGCGGTGGTCGAAGGGGTCTCGTGCAACGGCCCTTTGGTGTTGCCCGGCCCCAATCTGGTGACCGGGTTGGAACTTGGTAAATCCGGCTTGAAACTTGCGCCCGGATTGGGGCTGGTCGGCATCCCGCTCTGTGGCAAAGGCCTGCCCCGAAAGGGTGCCGCCTGCGTGGTCTTTGGCTTGGATGATTCCTTCAAGGATGGCAGCAGTTTTTTGAATGCGCCGCTGGAAAGTTGGATGAACCGCCACGGCATCACCGCCGCCGACCTGTGGGCCAAAGGCACAACCCACTCCCTGTGGACCGCCAAACTCTGGCCAGTGGGCGAACGCGCATGGGTCCAAACTTGCGCCTTGAAACTGACTTCAGAAACCGCCTTGGATGGCGCAAGTCTGACCGCTTGGCGCAAGAGCAAGCGCTTGTCTTTGGCAGAAATCATCCCCGCCACCGACCACGCCCGCCTGATCAGCCACCGCCAGGAAGTGCAACGCCGTGTGCGCGCTGCCAGCGTGGCCGAGCGCGCGCAAACCCATTCGCTCATGCCCTGCGAGGCCCTGCTTGCCGACCTGCACACCCCGGCCGAAAAACGCGGCGCCTACGCCGATTTGCTGACCGCCGCCAAAGCCAGCGCCAACCCCCTGACCAGCGCCCGCCTGCTGGCCTTGGCCGACACCATCTCAAAGAACCGCGCCCGTCAGGAAGCGGGGGCCGGCAACCTGATGGACCAAGCCCTGCTGCATGTGGCCCATTCAGTTTCGGCCGCCGTGGAGCCCGCACAGCCCGCCCGCATTGATGCCGTGCGCGAAGATCAAGCCGTGTGGGCCACCGCCCCGGCCCGCATCGATTTGGCCGGCGGCTGGTCCGACACCCCGCCCATCTGCACCGAAATGGGCGGCTCAGTGGTCAACCTGGCCGTCACCCTGTGCGACCAATACCCCATCCAGTGCGTGGTCAAGCGCCGGGCTGAACCGATCATCGCCATCTCCTCCATTGACCTTGGCGCCCGTTCGGTGGTGGAATCCTCGGCGCAATTGTTGGCCAAGCCCGACCCGCGCCGGTGGGATGCCCTGGCCATCGCCGCCATCGGCCTGTCAGGACTTGCGCCCGCCAGCGCCAAGACGCCTTTGGCCAAACACCTGCAATCCATCGGCGGCGGCTTTGAACTCACCCTGTTCTCAGCCTTGCCCAAGGGCTCGGGCATGGGCACCTCGTCCATCTTGTCCGCCACCGTGATGGCGGCTTTGGCCAAGGCCACCGGCCGGCCACTCTCCCACGAGGCTCTGTGCGCCCGCACCTTGCTTTTGGAACAAGTGCTGACCACCGGCGGCGGCTGGCAGGACCAAGTCGGCGGCGTGGTGCCCGGCGTCAAAATCGCCCGCTCGCGCCCCGGACCGGACCAGCGCCCCACAGTGCATGCCCTGCCCTTGCCGCCCAACTGCACCGCCTTGTTCAACGACCGCAGCGTGCTGATGTTCACCGGCGTGCAGCGCATGGCCAAAGGCATTTTGCAAGGCGTGGTCGGCCGCTTTTTGCGCCGCGAAGGCGACATGCTCAAAACGGTGGAAAACCTCAAAGCCAACGCCGAGCGACTGGCTCTGGCGCTCTCGGCCGACGATGCCAACGCAGCCGTCCAAGCCATTGCCGAATATGGGGAATGCAAACGCGGCATCGACCCCGGCTCGACCAACGCAAGGGTGGAGGCGGTCTTGCGCCCCTTCGCCAAAGACATCGACGCCCGCCTCTTGTGCGGGGCCGGCGGCGGCGGCTTCGCCATGGTGATCGCCAAAGACGCTTCGGCCGCCGCCCGCATCCGCCACCGCCTGGCCACCAGGCCGCCCAATCCCCTGGCGCGGGAATTCCCCTTCAAGGTGGACCAGCAGGGGCTCAAGGTGACGGTGCTGTAAGGGGATATGCTTGCGCCTTAGGGCGTAACCCAAAAGTAGGCAAAGGGCCGCAAGATAGCTATGCTGCCGCCCTATGGCAACCTATCTCGATTCTGCCCTCAAACAGTTTTCTCAAGACCTCACGGCCAAGTTCAAGGCTATGACAAATGGCGATCCTGAGGACCAACTCAAGACCCCAATTGAAAACCTTCTCAAGGCATGGGCCGAGGGGCGCAAGTTGCACCTGGTGGTTAAGGGTGAAACCAGTATTGCGGGCATGGGACGCCCTGACATGGGGGTGGAAGTGCACCACCTTCTACAAGGACATGTCGAACTCAAAGCACCCGGCAAGGGTGCAGATGCGCAGCGATTTAAGGAAAACGGGCACGACGGCAAGCAATGGGAGCGCTTCAAGGATCTGCCAAATCTGATTTACACCGATGGCCGGGAGTGGGCGCTGTACCGCAATGGCGAACGAGTCGGTGCCATCCTACGGTTTCCCGGGGATCCTTCGCAAGATGGTGTCAAAGCGGCCGGCGCGGGAGACGCGCAAGGGCTGGATGACCTACTCAACGATTTCACCAGTTGGCAGCCGCAGGCCATTGTGCCCAAGAAGCCACGTCAATTAGCGAAATTTCTTGCGCCCTACGCGCGACTGCTACGCGGAGCGGTGGAAGATGCGGTAAAAAACCCTGACAGTGAAATTGCCGGCATCCGTGAAGCCCTGAAGCAACTGCTATTCCCTGATGCAACAGATGCGCAATTTGCGGATGCCTACGCCCAAACTATCCTTTTTGGCTTGCTCTTGGCACGCGCCCAAGGCGCGGATGTGAATGATCTGCACAAGGCGTATGACGCCATTCGCAGCGAGCAAACGCTGCTCGACGACATCTTGGAAGGCTTGACGGGTGAGGGAGCCCGCAGGGAAATTGGCACAGCACTGGCGGTGGTCCAGCGCGTGGTGTCTGCCATCCCGCCAAAGCTCATGGCCAGCACGGAGAATGAGGAGGATCCATGGCTGTTTTTCTATGAGGACTTCCTGTCGGAATACGATCAGAAGTTGCGTAAGGATGCCGGAGCCTACTACACCCCGCTGCAAGTGGTACGTTGTCAAGTGCGCCTGATTGATTCCGTGATCAAGGGAGAACTTGGTCGCAAGGATGGCTTCCTCGACAATGGCGTTTCGGTGCTTGATCCAGCCTCCGGTACCGGAACCTACCCTTTGGCAGTCCTTGACCATGCGGCAAAGGATGCACAGCGGCTTGGGGCGGGTGCCGTCGGCATGGCCATCGGCAGCCTGATCCAGAGGCTTTACGGTTTTGAGTGGATGGTCGGTCCTTACGCCGTTACCCAGTTGCGCTTAGCCCAGGCTGTGCGCACCCATGGGGCCAGTTTGCCGTCGGATGGACTGGGTGTTTACCTCACCAACACCCTTGAAGATCCAGATGCACCGCCGCCAGCCTTGGCTTTGTGGGGCATCCAGAAGCAGATTTCCAAGCAGCACGAGCGTGCGCTGGTAGTAAAAAAACAGAAGCGGATTCTGGCGGTCTTGGGCAATCCGCCCTATGACCGGCACGCAAAGGCCACCGATGCCAACAAGGCTATGACCGGCGCCTGGGTGCGCTGGGGAACTGGCAAGAAAATTGAGGTTTTGGCGACCGCCACAGCCGATGGAAAACCCACTAAGAAAAAATGTCTACGAAAATTCGTGGAGGAACGTGCCATTCTGGAGGATTTTCTGGAACCGGCCCGCAAGGCCGGCCATGGCAGGCACCTCAAGAATCTCTACAACCTCTATGTCTACTTCATCCGCTGGGCGATCTGGAAGGCCTTCGAGCAGAATCCGGCGAAGGATGGCCATGGCGTGGTCAGTTTCATCACTGCCAGTAGTTATCTGAATGGTGATGCCTTTTGTGGCTTGCGAGAGCACTTGCGCCGGCAATGCGAAGAGGTGGTGATTTTGGATTTGGGTGGGGAGGGACAAGGCACTCACCAGAGCGACAATGTGTTTGACATCAAGACGCCGGTGGCAATCTTTCTATGCTGGCGCAAAAATAAGGCGGACAAGGATATGCCCGCCCGGGTGCGCTACGCGCACATCGAAGGAACGCGGGAGGAAAAGCTGCAGGCGTTGGATGGCGTGGCCAACTTGAAGGGGTTGCAGTTGGAGGAAGTCGGCAGCGGATGGCAAGATGCCTTCAAGCCCAAGGCGCAAGGGGTGTTTGCGGGGTGGCCGTTGCTGACGGAGGTGATGCCGTGGCAGAATAATGGCGTTAAGGCTGGGCGAACTTGGGTCTATGGATGTACCCAAGAAGAATTGACAAGGAAACTTATATTGCTTGCAAACGCGTCTTCTCAGGAGAAGATTGGGCTATTCAAAAATTCTCCAACTGGGAAAAAGGTGTCAGACCATCCGAGGCCTTTAATGGGGGGCGAACAACGACAAAATTCCGTTGGAACCATAGTCCCAGAGGACGTTCCAGCCATCGAATTTGGACGGATTGGCTATCGATCGTTCGATCGAAATTGGGTGGTTGCCGATTCCAGATTTTTAGATCGATCCGCCCCGTCCCTTTGGCTTTCCCACAGCCCCCGCCAAATCTACCTCACTTCCCTTTTCTCCCAATCTCTCGACCAAGGCCCTGCCCTTGTCGCCTGTGCCGAAATCCCCGACCTTGACGCCTTCCGGGGTTCGTATGGCGCAAAAGCGGTCCTCCCCCTTTATCGCGACTCCTTCGCCACCGACCCAAACTTCCACCCCACCCTACTCCCCCTCTTGACCGTCACCTACGGCTTCACCCCGACTCCAGAGGATGTGGCCGCTTACCTCTATGCCGTTCTCGCCCATTCGGCCTACCAAACCCGCCATGCGGAAGCCTTGATGTCCAAGGAAATTCGGGTGCCATTTACCCGTTCAGCCGAGTTATTCCGTCGCGCCGTCACGCTGGGTTCCCGTCTCCTTTGGCTGCACACCTATGCCGAACGCTTCACTGCCTTGGGCAACTGTGTGCCGCAAGGTCAAGCGCAATGCCTGCGCGCGCCAACGGGTGCGGGTGTGGATTACCCGGATGATTATGGCTGGGAAGAAAATTCCGGCATGCTTTGGATTGGTGAGAATGTCGTCACGCGCGGTGAATTTGGTCCGGTTTCGCGCGAAGTGTGGGAATTCTCTGTCTCCGGATTCAAGGTTGTACAAAGTTGGCTTGGCTACCGCATGAAAAACCGCAAGGGCAAAAAATCCAGCCCGCTTGACAATATTGGTCCGACGGAATGGACCTTTGACTTCACCCGTGAATTCCTCGAACTCCTGTGGGTACTGGAAGCGACCGTGGCCGACTACCCGGCCCAGGCAGAATTGCTGACTGCCATTGAAGCCGGACCAGTTCTCTTGGCTAGCGAACTTCCAGAAGTTCAGGAAGACCGCCGCAAGCCGCCCAAGGCTGCGCGAGGTACCCTATTCGGGTCTTCCGACCCCGAAAGCGACGAATAACCATGCTCACCAAACTTACCCTCCACAACTTCAAGCGCTTTGGCCAAGCTGAAATTGAGCTTGGCAGCACCGTGGTTTTCGTCGGTCCCAACAACTCCGGTAAATCCACCGCCCTGCAGGCTCTGGCTCTTTGGCAGACCGGTCTGAAGACGCTGCGCGCCAAGCGCGACACCGATGCCTTGCCCAAAAAACGCTTCGGCGTTCCCATCAATCGACTGGAACTAACTTCAGTTCCAGTCCCGGCGGCCGATTTGCTCTGGCACCGGCGCAAAACGCAGAGTTCCGAGCAAAAGGATCTTCGCATTGAAATTTTGGTCGAGGGGATCAGCGCCGGCAAGCCTTGGGCCTGCGGATTGGAGTTCGACTACACCAATGCGGAATCCCTTTATTGCCGCCCGTTGCGTGAGGACGGCTTCGGCAACACCAAAATTTCGGAGGCCCAATTCCGCTCCATTCCTGAAGAGGCAACCAAGGTCCAATTGGCCTATTTGCCGCCCATGTCCGGATTGACCGCATCCGAGGATCTGCACCATCCTGGTACATTGGCGCGGCTCATCGGCCAAGGGCAGACGGCGCAAATCCTGCGCAACCTGTGCCATCGTCTCGCCGAGCAGCAGCCCAAGGATTGGACACGCCTGATTGAGCAGATGAATGAACGTTTCGGCGTCCGGTTGATGTTGCCCTTATTCGTGGCCGAGCGCGGCCAAATTGAAATGTCCTACCAGGACCGCGACGGTACCACCCTGGACCTTTCCTCTGCTGGGCGCGGGCTCCAGCAAATGCTGTTGCTTTTGGCATTTCTCAAACTTCACCCTAGGACGGTGCTCCTACTGGATGAACCCGACGCGCATTTGGAAATCCTCCGTCAGCGTGAGGTTTATACGATGCTTGCCGAGGAGGCCGCCACACAGGAGGCTCAAATTCTGATTGCCAGTCACTCCGAGGTAGTGCTCAATGAAGCCTGCGAACTGGGGCATCAGGTGGTGGCCTTTGTGGGCACGCCGCATTCATTGACCCGCAACAAAAAAGCGCAAGTTATCAAGAGCCTCAATCAGATCGGATGGGATAAATATTACGCCGCCGAGAAAACCGGCTGGGTGCTGTTTCTGGAGGATGCCACTGATCTCGAAATCCTACGCGCATGGGCTGACGTATTGCAGCATCCTGCCAAGCAATTGTTGGATTGCGCCTTCGTGGACCGGTTGGGGAACAATGTGCCTCAGGATGCGCGCAACACATTCTTCGGTCTCTTGGAGGCCAAGTCCGATTTGCGTGGCCTGCTCATTGTGGATCGCGTCGAAACAGAACTTCAGAATCATCCAGCCATGAAGGAATGCATGTGGCAGCGGCGTGAAATTGAGAATTACCTGTGCCGCGAGGACATTCTTCTGCGTTATGCCAAGGGTACGCCGGGCGATGATCTTTTCTCCCCAATGGAAGCCGAAAAACGCGTTGAAATCATGCGGGGCTGTATCCAGGAACTGGTCAAGGCCAAACGCGTGGTGGATGATGCGTTTGATCCATGGTCTCCCAATATCAAGGCTACAGATGAATTCCTGGACCCACTCTTCAAAAATTTCGCTAAGGCTCTGGGATCACGCCTGGAATTGCGTAAGCGTGACTATCACATGCTGGCCGCATTGATGACATCTGATGAAATTGATCCAGAAGTATCGCGCATGCTGGATTTAGTTGAAATGGTAAGCAAGCAAAAAAATTAAAACATGATCCAGCGGGCCTGTAGGCCCGCGTTCCCAGGTCTGCATGCCTTCCCACGCATCCCCCCTTGACCTATAGTGCCTCCACGCCGTTCACCTGAGTACCCCCATGCATTTCCCCCCACAATCGTCCTGTGCCTGGCCGCCGGTTGCCGGTTGTCGGCCGCCGCGGCGGTGCATGGGTCTACAGCGCCCCCGCAGTCGTCAACAAAAAAGCGATCGTCTTTGCCGGATTGTTCCAACCCAAGCGCGAAGCCCCCGGCACCCTCGCCCTGTTCTCGGCGTGCGCCGACGGCGATGCGCGGCGGATCAAGCAACTGCTCGCCAGCGGCGTGCCGGTCGACGTCACGATGCTCGACGGTAAACAACCCATCCATGCGGCAGCGGCGGAAGGCCGCATTGAAGCGGCGCAAATGCTGCTGGACCACGGCGCCAAGGTGAATGCGGTGGTGGGCTTTGGCGCCAAGCCCATCCACGGGGCGGTGTGGGAAGGGCACGCCCCCATGGTCGCTTGGCTGCTGGCCCGCGGCGCCCAAGTGACCGGCGACAACCACCCCCTGCGCATCGCCGTGTGGAAGGGCCATGTCGACATCGTCAAACACCTGCTGGCCGCAGGTGCCGACCCCAACGCAGTGGATGAAAGCGGCTGGCAACCCCTGCACTTGGCAGCCACGCACGGACACGGGGAAGTGGCGCGGATGCTGCTGGCGGCCGGGGCCAATGCCCATGCCCAAACCAGCGGCGGCGAAACGGCGGCGGACTTGGCGCGGGAAAACGGACATGGGGAATTGGCGGAGGCGTTGGCGGCGCGGCAATCCCAAGCCTGAAGCGGTCGCTTGTTCCGGTTTTTTTCCGGCGCATCCGTGGCGCAACAAAATGGGCTTGCGTCACCGCACCTTGGCTCCTATCCTGCTACGCAACCCGCCTTTCCCCCACAGGAACCTCATGCCCCATCCCAGCCTTGCGGCCGTCCTTTTGGCCATCGCCCTGCAATCCGCCTGCGCCGCCGCGCCCGCGGCAACCACCGTGGAATCCAGGGCGCAGGCCGGCGACGCCAAAGCCATGTTCAAACTCGGCTGCATGTATGTGCACGGCCAAGGCGTGGCGCAAAACTGGGGCAAGGCGGCGGACTGGTACGAAAAAGCGGCGCAGGCTGGCGAACCGCAGGCGATGTATTGCATCGGCTTCATGTATATGCAATCGCGCGTGCGCGAATACGACGCGGAAAGATCATCCGCCTGGTTTGCCAAGGCGGCCAAAGGCTTGGAGAAAGAAGCGCAAGCCGGGGACGCCAAAGCGATGACCACCCTCAGCGGCATGTATGGATCGGGGTATGGCGTCACCCGCAACAAACAAAAATCCCATGATTGGTTGGAGCGGGCGGCAACGGCAGGTTGCGTGGATGCCATGGCAGAACTTGGCGCCCGGTACCGTTACAAATACTACGGCAAGGTGGATTACGCCAAAGGCCTGATGTGGACGCAAAAGGCGGCTGATGCCGGCAACGCGCAAGCCATGATGGACTTGTCGGCCATCTATCGGACGGGGCTGCAAAGCACGCAAGAAGTGCGCCACCTGGAAGGGGAAGAGGATTTTTTGAACCGGGTGGACGCAGGCTATCCTGAAAAAGACGAAGCCAAAGCCAAGGAATGGCTGGAGCGCGCCGCCAAGGCGGGTGCACCGTGGGCAATGGTGTCGCTGGGATCGGCCTGTGAGGAGAAAGAAGGCGGGTCCCACGACTATGCCCAGGCGCTGGTGTGGTATCGCAAAGCAGTGGACGCCGGCGAAGGATTGGCCGCCAGCCATATCGCCCGTATCTACGAGCAGGGACTTGGCGTCCCCGTGGACAAGGCGGAAGCTTTGCGCTGGTATGAACGGGAAGCCCTGACCGGCCGCAGCGTGGGTGCGCCGCTGCGCGTGGCCAAAATGTATGCGCAAGGCTTTGGCGGCACCAAGGACTACATCAAGTCCTATGCCTGGAGCCAAAACAAGGGCGGATTTTTTTCCGGTGAAGACGACGGCGAAAAAGAATCCAAACGCCTGAGTGACGAGGCGAAAAAATATCTTTCACCCGAGGAATTCAAGCGGGCACAGACCGAGGCAGAGCGCATCAAATCCGCGGTGAAAGATGATGCATACGCATGCAAAGGCTTTTATCCCCTACCGTGATTGCCGGCCAACCATTCCACTTTCCCTTTGACCCCACCCACCATGCCTGCCGCACTCCCCCGCTTCGCCGCCGCCCTGCTTGTTCTGGCCCTCGCCCCGCGCGCCTTGGCTGCGGACGCCGCCAAGCCCAAAGATCCCTTCTGGAACCAGGACGCCGCCGCCGCGTTGCGCCAAGCCAAGTCGCAAGACAAAGATTTGGTGGTGGATTTTACCTCCACCCACTGCGGCTGCTGCCGCGCGCTGGAAGCACAGGTGTTCAACCGGGAAGAATTCCGCAAAGGCGTGACTGCGCATTTCGTGCCCGCCGAAGTCTGGTACGAGGACAGCGCGGAAGCCGGCGCCGCCATCAACAAACAAAATGACGCTTGGCATGCGAAATACGGCATCCACGGCTGGCCCACGGTCATGCTGATGGATGGCGAAGGCCGCCCCTATGCGGAAATGGTCGGCTGCAACCAGGGCAGCGCCCAGGCCTACCTCCAAGTGATGGAGGAGTGCCGCACCCGCCGCATCGTGCGCGATGAACAACTGGACATCGCCGCCCACTCCACCGGTGAAGCAAAAGCCAAGGCGCTTGATGCGGCCCTGTCCGCCCTCAAGAACGATGACCTGATGCTGCGCCATTACAAGCCCGAGATGGAAGCGCTGATCACGGCGGCCTCCGCCGGACCCCTGAGGATGCGGTATGAAAAACTGCTGAAGTCCCCCGCCGTCGCCAGGATCATGAAGCAAAAAATACCGGCCATTCTGGCAAAAACCAAGGAAAAACCTGAAGAAACCGTGCAAGCCCTGCAAGCCATCGCCAATGACGGCGACATGGCCTTTGAGACGGACAAGCGCCAGATCATCCTGTTCACGGCCTGCCGCGTTTGCCTGACCGCCCTCAAAGATTCCGCCCGGGCGGAAAAGTTGCTGGATGCTGCGGTGGCGCTGGACCCGCAATCGGAGACGGGAAAAAAATTGGCCAAAGCCAAGGGACGGATCTTTCAGGAAGCGGTGAAAGCGCAGAAGAATTAACCCCGCAGTCGTGCCAACCGTTGCTCATGCCCCTTTACATCCGCTCCAGCACCCCGATCCCAAGCAGCCCCAACCCCAGGCGCAGGGTGTCGGCCATAACCAAACACATCGCCAGGCGCGACTGCTTGGTCGCTTCATCCTCGGCCTTGAGCACCGGGCAGGTTTCGATGAATTTGTGCGAGAAGGCGGCAAGGTCGTAGAGGTAATTGCACAAACGGTGCGGTTCCAGGCTCAGGGCCACGGAATCCACCACCGCCGGAAATTGCTGGAGTTTGAGGGCCAGTTGCTTTTCCTCCGCCGTGGCCACGATCACGGCATAGGCGCGCACCTGCGCATCCGTCGCTTCGGCCTTGCGCAAAATGGAGCGGGCGCGGGTGTAGGAATACTGGATGTAGGCGGCGGTGTTGCCCTCGAAGGACACCATGCGGTTCCAGTCGAACACATAGTCCTTGACGCGGTCGCCGGAAAGGTCGGCGTATTTGAGGCAGCCGATGCCGACGGTCCTGCCGACCTTGGCCTGTTCTTCGGCAGACAGATCGGGGTTCTTTTGGGTGACCAACGCAGTGGCGCGGTCTTCCGCCTCTTCAATCAAATCGATCAGCAGAATCGTGCCGCCGTCGCGGGTTTTAAAGGGGCGCTTGTCGGGGCCCAGCACCATGCCGAAGGGCACATGGTCAAGACGCGTGGCGCCGACCCAACCGGCCTGCTTCAAAACCTCAAACACCATGGAAAAATGCTGCGACTGGCGGGCATCGGTGACGTAGGCGATGCGGTCGGCCTTTAGGGTTTCAATGCGGTAGCGGGCGGCAGCCAAATCGGTCGTTGCATAGAGGTATCCGCCATCGCCCTTTTGCACGATCATCGGCAACGGATCGCCGTCTTCGCGCTTGAAGCCGGCGGGATAGACCACCTGCGCGCCCTCGCTCGTGTGCAGCAAGCCCTTGGCCTTGAGGTCGGCCACCACACTGGGCAATGCCGCGTTATAGGCGCTTTCACCGCGGATATCGGTGCGCTTCAAATCCACCTGCAACCGCGCGTAAATTTCTTCGTAATACCTCTCGCTCATGGCGAACAACCTTTTCCATAGCGCCACTGCGACCGGATCGCCAGCCTGCAGATCCACCACCCGCTTGCGGGAACGCTCGGCAAAATCTGGCTCGGCATCATCACGACGCTTGGCTTCTTGGTACAGAAGGGTCAAGTCCATCTTGGACCATTCTTCTACCTGATCCTCCAACTGACAGATCAGCATCCCGAATTGCGTCCCCCAATCCCCCACATGGTTCTGGCGGATCACCGTGTTGCCCTGGAATTCCAGCACCCGGGCCAGCGCATCACCGATGACCGTCGAGCGCAGATGACCCACATGCATTTCCTTGGCCACATTGGGCGAGGAATAATCCACCACCACCACCGGTGCTTGGGTCGGCAGCGCGCAACCCAAACGCGCATCGTGCAGCAAGGCGGCGGTGGCATTGGCCAAGGCGGCGGGCACCAAGGTGATGTTGATGAAGCCGGGGCCGGCGATGTCGGTTTTTTCAATCAGGCCGGCGCCCTCCAATTGCGCCACGATGGCGGCCGCAGTCTCGCGCGGATTTTTGCCCACGCGTTTGGAGAGGCTCATCGCCAGGTTGGCCTGGTAATCGCCGTTCTTGGGATTGGCGGTGGGCGTCAGCAGGGGATCGGTGTCGGCGAAGTCCGCACCAAAGGCCGCGCTGACGGCGGCGATGAGACGGGCTTCAAGTTGGGCTTTAAGGGAGGCTTGCATGGGGTGGGGATTGTATGGCAAGCAAAAGCCGGCCCCATGCGCGCAATGCGCATGGGGCCGGCTTTTGCTTGCCATTCATGACTTACGCCAACTCGTCCGCCCGGGTGCCGATCTGCGCCTTCAGGCGCCCCAGGATCGAGGCGTGCATCTGGCTGACGCGGCTCTCGGAAAGGTCGAGCACTTTGCCGATTTCTTTCATGGTCATCTGCTCCCAGTAGTACAGGGATACGATGAGTTTTTCGGAACGGGTCAGGCTGCGCAGCAGGGCCGCTTTCAAGTCGCGACGCGAGGCTTCAGCCAAGGGGCCGTCACTGGAGGCGTCCACCAACACTTCGGCATCGCAGGTTTCGCGGTTGGAATCGCCGTCGGACCATTTGCGGTCGAGTGAGCCGACGGCGGCGACCGCCGAATCGCGGCGCACGCGCAGGAATTCCTCGCCGTCGTGGATGCCCATGTTCTCGGCCAGTTCCATTTCGGTGGGTTTGCGCCCGTTAACCATTTCAAAGCGGCGTACCGCGACATCCACCTTGGCGGTGCGTGAGCGCACCAGGCGCGGGGCCCAGTCCAGCGCGCGCAGGGAATCAAGGATTTCGCCGTGGATGCGCTGCGAGGCGAAAGTCTCGAACTTGAACCCGCGCGAAAGATCGAAGGAGCGGATGGCTTTTTCCAAACCGAACACGCCGGCGCTGATGAGGTCGTCCACATCCACCCCATCGGGCAAACGCGCGCGCAGACGTTCGGCTTGGAAGCGCACCACCGGCAAATAAAATTCCATGAGCGCATTGCGTGTGACATCGCAGGTGTTGCGGCCGTAGGCTGTCCACAATGCATTGGCATCGGCGGCGGGCGTGGCGCTGGACCTGACCGAAGCGGCCGGTGGCCCGTATTTGGCCGCGTGGACGGGCTTGACGGTGGGTTTAACACCGCAGGCAGCCTTGGGCATGGCCTTGGGCGCGTTTTTTGGGGATCCGGTCTGGGATATTGCTTTGCGTTTCGACCGGGAAGGCTTGGCGCGCAGAATAATCGGCCCCTGCTTGGGGTCAGCAGCCATGGCTGGCTTGCGATTAATGCGAGATGTGCCTTCCTTGGCCATGATGGATCAATAAAAGAAGTTGCGGCATCCTTGCCATCCAACTGGCGCGGAGTTTAGTTTGAATGACTCTAACAGTGCAACCTTCTTTTGAAAAATTTATTTTTCCACCGCTTTCCACCGCATTTTCTCCAACAACTTATGAAAATCACCCCACTTGGGGGATCGCTGTTCATTTTCGCAGTGAACATTGTTCTTATTGGTGCTGGGTTCTATCTCAAAATCCATCCAAGCTCAATCATTCCCACACCAAATGAACATCATTCACACGGGGTTCCCACCACCCTTCAAGAACTTATTTTTGCGCCAATAAACTGGTTAACGAATATCACAGTAAGGACACCGCCTGAATAAAGCATTCGCCACGCGCCTCATAATTGGGGAATTGGTCCCATGAGGCGAAGGCCGGCGACAGCACCCCGACCTCGCCGGCCTTGGCACGGGCTGCCACTTCAAGCACGGCGTTGGCCACCGTGCCGCAGCGCACCACTTGGCACCCTCCCCTGGCCCCGACCTGTTGGGCCACTTGGTCCCCCATCGCACCCACGGTGTAGACCGTACGGGCCTTGTGCGCCAGATGCGCAGCCATGGCGGCCAAATCTGAACCCTTGTCCTTGCCCCCCACCACCACGTGCACGCTGCCGGCAGGGAACGCATCCACCGCCAGGCAGGTGGCCTCGGGGGTGGTGCTTTTGGAATCGTTGTACCAGGCCACGCCGCGTTTTTCGGCGACGAATTGCAGCCGGTGGGGCAAACCGCCAAAGCCGCAGCAGGCGGCGAAAAAAGCCTGCGGCGCAAAACCGGCCGCCTCGCCGACCGCCACCGCGACTCGCGCATTCTGGCGGTTGTGCAGGCCGGGCAAACGAAAAGTCGTGCCGGCGGGCAAGGCCGCCTCCCATGCGGCCCAGACGGCCGCGTCATGGACCGGGCGCCCGATCTTGACGCCGGCGGGAACCTGTGCGATCCAATCGTCAAGGCCGGGCCCCAGAAACAGCGTGTCGCCAGGTTGTTGGGCCTGAAAAATGGCTTTTTTTGCCGCGCCATAGTCAGCCAGAGTCGGGTGCCAATCCAGGTGGTTGGGCGCAAAATTGGTGACCACGGCAATGCCGGGGGCGAAACGGTCTTCACGCAGACCCTCAAGCATGAAGCTGGAAAGTTCCAACACCACCCAATCCTGCGCGGTGACGTCCGCCACCCGTTCCAGCAATGAGCCACCGATGTTGCCGCCCACCCACACGTGGGCGGGGCTGCCGGCGCAAAGTTTTTCCAAGGCATGGCCCACCAGCGCGGTGGTGGTGCTTTTGCCGGCGCTGCCGGTGATGGCGATGATGCGCCGACAGTTTGGCAACCTTGAAGCCAGCAGGCGGATCTCGCTGGTGACCGGCACGCCGGCCTTGTGCGCTGCGGCTAGGAAAGCGCTGTCGGGCTTGACCGCCGGGCTGGCCACCACCAGATCGGCGGCTTCAAAATCGGCCAGCCGATGCTCGCCCAAGCGCAATTCAACCTGGCCAGCGTCCGCCAGATCGGCGATCTTGGCCACGCTGGCAGCCAAATTTTCCGGTGTCTCTTGGTCGGTCACCAGCACCTTGGCGCCCTGCCCGGCCAAAAATCGCGTGACGCCAATACCCCCGCCAAAGCGGCCAAGGCCCATGACGGTGATGCGTTTGCCACGAAGGGCATGGTGAATGTCAGCAGAAGTGTGCATGACGCCTTTATCGGCGGACCGTGCCACGACGCCGCAAAGACGCCGCACGAAAAACCCCGCAGGCATGCCTGCGGGGTTTGGTGCGAAAACGTGGCGCCCGTTCAAATGGGCTGTTAATTCGTGATCGGCGCCGTGGACTTGAGCGAAATCTTCTCGGGCAGGTCGTACGTGTAGGCTGGCAACATGCGCTTGGTCTGGGGATCCATCAGACCAAAACCGGTCAGGGTAAACAATTCATCGATGTAGAAATAAACATAGACCTTGTCATTGGACCCCACGGTGGGGCGCAAATCGGCCAACGCTTGGCCGGTGGCTTGGATGGTGCCGTTGGGGTCGATGTGGATGGAGGAAGCACCATTGACATGGGCCACCACAAAACCCGCCGCCGAAATGGGGTCGCCCTCGGTACGCAGCACCAAATTAAATTGGCCGCGCTCGCTGGAATTGAGCATCTTGCCCCACATCGCCTGACACTGGGGCAGGGTCATGGCCAAGCGCACCACCCGGTTGTTGGCCGGCGCCTTCAGATTGCGGATGATCAACTTGGTCTGGCTTGCGCCGCGCTCTGATTCAAAAACGCCCGAAACCAATTTGATGTCCCGCCCGCTGTCATCCGTTTTGGCGGCAAGGTCGGGACTCACCCAGTTCAGCGTGTAGGGCAGGCTGTTGGTGAACTCCACCGTGGCGGCCGGCAACGCAATGGTCCCCACATGCACCAACGGCTTGCTCCCCGGGGTGGGGCCCGTGGATTTTTCCTCTTCCGGCAGCAGGTGGCCGATCAGCCGGGCCATTTCGGAGCGAACCGCCAAACTGACGGTGGCATCCTTGACGGCCGCCTTGTCCATGGGGAAGCGCAATCCGCGCAACTCAAGCCAATCCATCTTCGCATCTTTGGGCACGATGAACACGAGGCCCAGCCGGTCGTCCTGGGGTTGGGCGCCGTAAATGCCGGCGATTTTGCCCTCCATCAGACTGACCAGCTCGCGACGGGCAAAGGCGCTGTTGGCGCCGGGCATCGGGGCCGACCATGCTTCGGGCAGATATATTTTTCCCGAAACCGCCTTGCCCGCGGGAACGGCCGCCAATCTGACCTGGGAGGGAGACAGGCGCAGAATGCTCATATCATGGGCGTTGTCTTTGGTCTTGTCCCAGGAAGTATCCACCAGAATGATTTTTTGGCCGCTTTTGCCGCTGAACAATTTCATCGGCGGCAGCGCGTTGGCACCGGCCTTGTCGCCGGAGGCGCCCTCAGGAATTTGGTCCACGGTGTAGGAAAACAGGTGTTGCAGCACCACTTCGGCCGCCATGTCTGCGGGCAACCCCAAGCTTCTGCGCACTTGGGCCAGGTAATCCTTGTCGAACAAAAGTTTTTCCACATTGTCAACCTTGGCCGCCTCAAACACCTGATCGGCCAAATAGCCGTCGATCTGCGCTTGGGTGTAGGGCACTCCGGGGGAAGCTTCCAGTGGAATTTTGTCCACTTCCACCTGCCGCATCAGCGCGTAGGTGGCTGCGCGGCGCATCAACCATTCGGCGTTCTCGGGGGTGTAATCCATCTGGTACACCGCCGTCACCTTCACCCCTTCTGGCGATGCGCTGCGGGTGGCCAGGGGCTCCACCGCCAACCGGCGCTGCTCGGCCTCTTGGGCCACGTCCGGGTGGGCCGACGCCAGCGTATGGCCGCCGCCCATCGGCCTGAATGCGCCCACCGACAGGGCTTCATACAACCCGCCGGCATAACGGTCCACGGCCAGCCACAGGGATGATCCGTGGGAATCCTTGGTGATCCGTCCGCTGCCATCGAGGATGTAGCCCTGCACCCCCAGCAAGCCCTTGTCGCCCGAAGGCATGAGGCCCGCGCCGATCACCACCGTGCCGGCGGTCAAAATGCCGGCCAAGAGCCCGAATGCGCCGCCACCGATCTGGTCGACCATCGTGTGAAAACCGAGGTTTTTGCGCACCGCCGCCTTGACCGCCAACCGCAGCGCAATCAGCACCACGGCATAAGGCATCAGCAAACCCAGCCCCCAGGCGCTGGACCAGCCCATGCCCAGCATCCAGTGGGCCACCGGCTCCCACATGGCAAAGGCGAGCAGCCCCGCCGTAATAACCACCAGCAGGTTGAGCAGCGCCGAGAACAGCCCGTAGGTGGACCACAGGACGACCATGCCCAGAAGAAAGACGCAAACGAAAATATTGAGGATCATGCGGGGAACTCCGGATGGGGAGCGCGAATACGGGTGGAAAGCGGGGAAGAACGCGTCGAATCAGGCTGCGGCATTGAGCACGCGGGTGACTTCGCGCACATCGGTGACGCCGGCGGCGACATGGGCCAGGGCGGCCTCCTGCAGGGTCTTCATTTTGTTCTTGCGCATGTGGACGCGCAGTTCCTCATGGCGGCCCGCGGCCAGGAAGGCACGGCTGGTGTCGTCAAGCACCAGGACCTCGTAGGCGCCGATGCGCCCCTTGTAGCCCACGCCAAGGCAGTCCGGGCAGGATTGCTCGTTGCCGCCCTTGATCACCTTGCCGGACGCCTTGTACAGCATGCCGTCCTGGGGCAGGGTCAGGTTGATTTTGCGCATCGCATCGGCATCGGGTTGGTAGGCCACGCGGCAGGAGTGGCACAAACGACGCACCAAACGCGCCGAAATCGCCCCGGCCACCGCATGCGCCGAGGCGCGGGTGTCGCCGCAGGCCGTCTGCCAGGCTTGCAGCGCGGTGAAGGTGTCCTTGGCGGAGATGGGCACGTAAAACCGCACGGTTTCGGCCTCGCCCAAAATGGTGCGGGCCATGGCCGGATCCAGCACCCCGTTGGGCAGCGCCATCACCTCCGGCTCCGAACGCAGCATGGCGGAGAACTGGGCGTTGATCTGCTCGTTGGTGCCGTTTTCAGGGTACTTCACATGCTTGGCGCCGTCCACCTCGACCTGGGGGGTGCGCTCGTAGACCATCAGGGTGCTGGTGTAGGCGTCGTGTTTCTTGATCATGCTGTAAAGCACGGCCGAACCGCCCTGCTGCGGGGGCACGGCGATCAGCACCACGCGCCCGCGGGTGGCGATGAGATTGAGCACCGCCTCCTTTTGCTCGGGGGTGTAGCCCAAAAAATCAAACGGCACATCGCCGCGCTTGGCGGCGTTGATTTCAAAGGTCAGCGAAATGGAACGTGTCGTGCCAATGCTGGTGACCTGCAATTGATGGCGGCCATGGCCCTCGATTTCCACGAAAATTTTGCCGGTTTGCTTGCGGCGCACTTCATTCACATCCATCCCGGCCTTGCCCTTGAGGAAGTTGATCACCTCCAGCGCAAGTTTGGGTTCCGGAGCTTGCTGGGGGTATTCCACCCCGTCAAGCCACACGCGCAGTTCGGCCGTCTCTTTGGACACGGTGAATTCCACCTTCTGCGCGTTTCTTGGCACGGCGAATTCCATGGTCTCGGTGAACACCTTGAAGGCTTGCGCCTGCGAATCCGACCCGGTCGGCAGATCAAGGAAGGTTTCATCCTTGCCCAGCAGCTTGACCACCGCCTTCTGCTGCACTTTTTCCTGCTTGGAGCGCTCGTATTTCTTCAAATAACTGCGGTAATCAAGGGTCCAGCGTTCGTGCGGCTGCACTTTCTGGTTGCGCAGCACCACGTACATGCCAAGGTCGCCGGCCAGGATCAGCATCGCCAGCAGCAGGCCGGCGGCAAAAAAGGGCACCACCCCCAGCAGCAGCAGGGCCAGACAGGCGGCCCCCACGTGGACGCCCGACCACAGGCGGCGCTTGTAGAAGAAAAATTCGGCGTCCTTGTCAAGGTGGCCGGCGGCCACCGCCCACCCCGTGAACACGGCAAGGGCGATCAGCGGCTTGGCCAGGCTGACCAGGAATTCAGACTGGGCGTAAATGTCTGCGGCAAGTGGAAGCATGGTGAAGAGTCCGAAAAAAGGCGGGAGGCGCCGGACAAACGAAAGGGAAACGGGTGAATCCGCGGGGGCGCTATTTGGTGTGGATGCCGCGCAACCGCATCTTGAGTTCCTCGGGCGAGGGCGCGTTGGCGATCGCCACCCGCGGATGGACGTAATTGTTCTCGACCAGCCACACCAATGAATCCATGTAGCTCTGCATGCCGCCGGAACGCTGCTCGTAAATCACCTTTTCAAGATCGCCTTCGCGCCCTTCCAGGATGCAGCGGCGGGTCGGGGCGCTTTGCAGCAGGATTTCGACCGCCGGCACGCGCGGGATGTCCTCGCGGATGGTCGGCAGCAGTTTCTGGTACACGATGCCTTGCATTTGGTAGGCCATGAGCGCGCGGATGGCCTCGCGCTCGCTGACCGGGAACAGGTCGTAAATGCGGGCGAAGGCCTGCGAGCAGGAGGAAGCATGGATGGTGCCGAACACCAAGTGGCCGGTTTCGGCCGCCTGCAGGGCGGCCTCGAAGGTTTCCCGGTCGCGCATTTCACCCACCAGCACCACATCGGGGTTTTCGCGCACCATCGCGCGCAGGGCCGTGGCGAAGTTGGACACATCAATGCCGATTTCGCGCTGGTTGATCATCGCCTTGGCATCCTTGAACAGATACTCGATCGGGTCCTCGATGGTCAAAATGTGGCACTGGCGCGTTTCGTTGATTTTTTGCAGCATGGCGGCGATGGTGGTGCTCTTGCCCGAACCGGTCACGCCGCACAAAAGCACCAACCCCTGGCGCACCTCGCACAGCGCCTCGACGCTGGCCGGCAGCAGCAGTTCCGACGCCTTGAGAATCTTGTTGGACACCCGTCTGGCCGCCACCGCCACCCGGCCGCGGGTCATGAACACATTGAGGCGGAAGCGGTGCTTCTCGCCATCCACATCAAAGTCCACCGCCAAGTCGGCCGAACCGAACTGCGCCAGTTCCTTCTGGTGGTATTCGGTGAGCGCGGAACGCACCCAGCCGTCAAACTCCTCGATGGTGGGCGCCGGGGTATCAAGCCGTCCCAAGGCCCCGCGCACGCGCACTTTGGGCGCTTCGCCCCCGCGCATGATGAGGTCGGAGGCCTGCAATTGCACAGCCGCCCGGAAATACTTGGCAAGCGGCGTGTCCCCCATGTTTTTGGCATTGGGATTGGCCACATGCAAGATTGAACTGCCATGTTTTTCTTCAAGACTCATGAGTATTCCACGGGTAAAGGAGGAACCACCCCGACCGACGCCGGGGCCGCGTGGCTTAATCTAACACCCCTTTTTGCAAAAGGAAAGAGAAAAATCTGAAAAAAGGCGCAAGCGGGGGAATTTGGCCGGAAAAAACCGGGCCTCCCCCGCCCAAAAACCGGCGGCGATCCCCCCGCTCACGGCGCCTCATCCGCATCCGCATCCGC
>CAZKVP010000005.1:0-46480 GCA_964556215.1 uncultured Phycisphaeraceae bacterium | reverse complement strand
CATCCGCATCCGCATCCGCCGTCAGCCGGTAAATCCTGCCGTCAAACGCGCACAAGTGCAATTCACCCTCGGCGTCTTCGCCAAACGAGGCCAACACGCGCAACTTGCAGGGCAATTTCACCGGCCCCATCCAGACCCCGTCCGCCTCGCGCTTGAGGCGCCAGAGGTTGCCGGTGACGAAATCACCGTACACATACCAGCCGTCCAAGGCGGGGATGGCCCGGCCGCGGTAGACGTAGCCGCCGGTGACGGAAAGCGACTCCCGGTGGTCGTGGTCCGCCAAGGGCTCGATCAGGGGCGCCAACACCGGCTGCTCTTTTCCGGCATATGGGAACCGGCCTTCGCGCACCCGCCAGCCGTAGTTGCCGCCGCGGGTGATGAGGTCGATTTCTTCATGCGCGTTTTGCCCGACATCGCCGCACCACAATTCACCGCCCTGACGGTCAAAGGAAAACCGCCACGGGTTGCGCAGCCCCAAAGCCCATATTTCGGGTGAAAAACCGGGCTTGCCGACAAAGGGGTTGTCGGCGGGGATGCCGTAGTTTTTGCCGCTTTTCGCCTCGGCATGGGCCGTGTCCAACCGCAGAATCTTCCCAAGCAAGGTGTCGGTTTTCTGACCGTTGCCAAACTGCCCATGCTTGTCGCCGGCCCCGCCGCCATCGCCCAGGCCGACATACAGCATGCCATCGGGGCCGAAGGCGATCATGCCGCCGTTGTGGTTGGCTTCGGGTTGGTCCACCTCCAGCAACACCCTTTCGCTGGCGCGGTTGAATGTGCCGTCGGCGCCAAGAACAAAATACGACAACCGGTTGCGCCGCTGCGCCAACGCACCGGGCGCCTTGGGAACATTCAGGGAATAATGCAGAAAAACCCGTTTGTTTTTTGAAAAATCCGGATCAAAAGCCAATCCCAGCAACCCCTCCTCGTTGCCGCCGGGGTGGGCTTGGTTGCCAGGAGCCAGCACCGTATCGGTCAAATCAACGGCCAATTGCCGATCCGCCATGGCCACGCCGGCTTCGTTTTTGAAAAACCACACCCGTCCTTTTTGCTCCACCACGCACACGCGGCCGCCTTCGCCCGGCACGGCCGTGAAAAACAGCGGGCGGTCGAATTTCAAGCCGGGGAAAGCCACTTGGATCCGCAGCACGGGGATGGGCAATGCCGGTGCGGGTGTAGGTGCGGGCACGGGCGCGAGTGCCGCAGGCATTCCCGTAGCAGCGGGTTCCGCCGCCACCGGCTTTGGGGGCGTCGCCATGACCGTTGGCGGCTCCGGGCGCTTGGCACAGCCGGCAAGGGAAGAAATCAATGCGGCGGCGATGCATGCAAAAGACTTGGTCATGGGGCAGATCATATGCATTGTGCGCGATAACCCTGGCTCACCGAACATGAATACCCGCCAGCAGGATCGCCACCAGCACCAAGATCATCACCACCGCCCAGGCCCGCCACAGGCGCCGGTACTTGGCCTGCTCCCCTGCATAAATCTCCACTTTGGCCTGCTCCTGCTCGGCTCTTTTTGCCCGCGCTTCCAGATCGGCCATGTACGCCGCCACCCGCGCCGCCACATGGGCGGCGTCCGGCGGACGAAAATCCGGGTCGGCCGACAGGCATTCGCGGGCCAGCACGATCCAGCCGGCATCGGCGCCGCAGTCCTCCAGCCGCTGGTAGGTTTCCTCCAAATCCGCCCGGCAGGCCTTGTCGCAGGATTCCATGCCGGTCACGCCGGGAAACGGAGGTTTGCCGGTCAGAATTTCGCACAACAGGGCGCCCAGGCCGAACACATCACTGCGGCGGTCTATCTTGGCGACTTCGCCGCGCGCCTGCTCGGGCGCCATGTAGGCCGGCGTACCCACGATGGCCCCCACTTTGGTCTGCACAGAAGTGACGCAGGATGCCTCATCGAATTCATGGCCCAGGCGCACCTGGCCAATGGAGCCGGAAATGGTGGCCGACATCGTCGGATTGCGCACCCCCAGGGTGACGCCCAACTGTTTGGCCAACCCCCAATCCATGACCTGCACTTCGCCAAAGGCCCCCACCATCACGTTGTGGGGCTTCAGGTCGCGGTGGATGACATGCTTGGAATGGGCATAGGCCACGGTTTGCGCCACCTGCTCGAAAATTTTGAACAGCCGGCCCATGGGGCAGGCTGCGGTGGAACCCCTTTTTTTGCGCTCCGAAAGCAGGGCATCCAAGGTGTGGCCCTCGATCAGTTTCATGGTGAAATAAGGCAATTTTCCCGGCAGGTAGCCGATTTCATACACTGGCACGATGCCCGGGTGCTGAAGCTGGCCGGTGACCTGCGCCTCTTCGATGAAACGCCTGACCAAGCCCGGTTTTTCCTGGTATTTCTCGCGCAGAATCTTGATGGCGATCTGGCGGCCCACCTCGCGGTCAAGCGCGCGAAACACCACCCCCATGCCGCCGTGGGCGATCTCGCCCTGCACCATGTAACGCTCGCCCATTTCCGGCGGGCTGTCTTTGCCCAGCGCCTCGCCATAGGCCGTGTTGCTGACCCATGTCTCGCCGGCCCGGCTCAAATGCGTGTCCAACAACACCGCGCTGCCATGGCTGGAACCGGGGCGCAAAGGGTTGCCAAAGAGCCGCTGGCCCGAACCGGGTTCAAGCGGAATATTCTCAAAGGTGGGTTTCAGCACTTTCATACAACGCTCCGGAGAAAAAAACTGCCCCCCCCACTGCGTCCAGGGCCGGATGCACACAACTCCCGCCGCCCCATGGTAAGCCACCCCGCACCTTTTACCAAAAACACTTTTTTAAGACAATGTGTTCGCCAACACCCGCCGCACCAGGTTGGCGCGCGCCTCACGGCGCTTGGCCGGACCCAGCGATTGGCCCGTTACCTTTTGCAAATGGGCCGGTTGGCACACAAACATCAGTCGCCCCAAAAGGTCGTCCGACAGGTGCCCCAGCCCCAGCGCATGCCGGCCCAGGCGCAACCGCGAGAGCAGCAGCAGGGCTTCCTCCGTGGGTAATAGGCGGGCATGGGTCAGGGTGCCAAGGGCGCGCAGGGTCTGGTCCTCCATCCACAGCGGCCGGCACTTGGCCAAATCCAGGCGGGCCTGCCGCTCATACGCCACGATCTGCGGCACGATGTGGCCGGAAAAATCCGCCAGCAATTCGCGCTCGGTGCGACCCAAGGTCACTTGGTTGGAGACCTGCCACAAATCCCCCACTGGCTCGGAACCCTCGCCGTACAGGCCGCGCAGGGCCAATCCCAGGTCGCGGGCCATGTGCTTGACCTTTTCAATTTCCCCCGAGGCGGTCAGGGCCGGCAAGTGCAGCAGCACCCCCAAACGGATGCCGGTGCCCACATTGGTCGGGCAGGCGGTCAAAAACCCGAACCGGCGCGACCAGGCAAACGCAAGCTTGCCGGACAGGGCATCGTCAAACGCGTCGGCGGCGGCAAAGGCCTCCTCCAGCGCAAAACCGGGGCGCAACACCTGCAGGCGCAAATGATCTTCTTCGTTGACCATGGCCGACAGCATGCCGGCGGCATCGGCCGCCACCGCGCGGGCCACCGCGCCGTCGCGGCGGGCCATTTCGCGCGAGACCAAGTGGCGCTCGAGCATCAGTTGTTTGTCGGTGGCGGCGGCCTGGTCCATGCGCATCCACACCGGCGGCCCCGCCTGCGCGCCTGCCGGGCCGGTGGCCAGCGCCGCAAGCAACGGCTCGCGGCACACATCCAGGATTTCCAACCGCTGGGTGGGCGAAGCGCGGTGGGTGAACGGGCGGCCGGCCACGTTGCGCGCCAACCGCACGCGACTGGTGACCACCACATCGGCAAAGGGGCCGGTGCCGTTGAAGCCGATGGGGCCCAAGCCGTCAACAAAGGGCGGCTGTCCGCCGCCCTCCTGCATACCGGGGGTTTCCATGATCATGGCCCGACCTCCCCGCCGTCGCCGGGGCCGGGCCGCGCGCCGGAAGCCGCGGAGGCATCGTTGGCTTCCATCTGCCTGATTTCGTCGCGCAAACGCGCGGCCAAAAGGTAATCCTCGGCCTCCACCGCCAACTCGAGCCGGCGCCGCATGCGCGTCAGCATGGCCAAGTGGTGGGCGCGGTGAGCGCCGGCCGTTTTGGCCGGGATCTTCCCCACGTGGTGGGTGGACCCTTGCGAACGCTCAAGCAGGCCGGCCAACATGGCTTCAAAGGTGGCGTAACACTCCGGGCAACCCAGCAGATGGGTGGCTTGGAAATCGCGCAGGGTTTGGCCGCACCCCGGGCACGACAATTCCGGCACAGCCAAGCTTTTGCCGCCGGCACCGGTCTTGGCCGCCTTGGGCAACGCATCCGCCACCACCTGCCCCAGCAAGGCCAGCAACTCCGCCGGCACGCCGGATGCACCCATGCCGGCTTGCGCCGCATGCTTGTCGCACAGATGCCGCACGGTTTTGACGCCCTCCTTGATTTCCACCTGATGGCAGGTGGCGGATTGCTCGCATTGGTCGCAGCGGTGATGCATGGGGTTCATTGTAAGTTGGGAGCGCCAAGCCCACCCAAATCCAACGCCGCATGCTTGTACCCAGCCTCCGCCAACGCCTGCCGCATGGCGGTGCGTTTTTCAACGGCCAACGCAAATTGCGCCACCCCCACCTCCACCCGCGCCACCTCGCCGTGGTCGCGCACGCGGAAGCCAGAAAAACCCAAGGCCCGCAGGGCATTTTCGGCGGCCTCGACTTTGGACAGGCGCAACAAGGTCACCGGGGTGCCCCAAGGCAAACGGCTGGCCAGACAAGGCGCCGCCGGCTTGTCATGATTGGGCAGACCCAAAAAATGCGCCACTTGCCGCACTTGCACCTTGTTCAACCGCGCCTCGACCAAAGGACTGACCACCCCCGCCTCGCCGGCCGCCTTGAGGCCGGGGCGGATCTCCGCAAGGTCGTCCACATTGGTGCCATTGGCCACGGCCAAACCGCGTGCCAGTGCCACCGGCCGCAACGCGGCGTACAGGTGGGTTTTGCAGTGGTAGCAACGGTCCGGGTTGTTTTGTTGGTAAGCCGGACTCTCCTGCTCACCCGGGGCCACCTCCACCAATTCAAAATCGCATTGGGCGGCCAACGCGCGGGCCTCTGCCAACTCAGACCGCGGCAGCGAAGCGGAATTGCCGATGGCCGCCACCCCCAGCGTACGACCAAGCACCCTGCGTGTCGCCACCGCCACCAAGGTGGAGTCCACCCCGCCGCTGAAGGCGGTGAGCAGGCCGCCGGGGGCCAGTCGCACAATGGCGGCCTCAAGATCAGCCAATAACTGTTCGGAGGAAGATGACATCCGTGGAATTCTGACACAAAAAAAACAACCCCGCCCAAAGGCCGGGTTGTTTAATTTTTAGGTAAGCCTGAGAAATTACTTGGTTTCAGCAGGCTTGGCTTCGGCAGCAGCGGCGGCAGGCTTGGCTTCGGCAGCAGCGGCGGCAGGCTTGGCTTCGGCAGCGGCAGCGGCAGCAGGCTTGGCTGGGGCAGGAGCAGCGGGCTTCTCTTCGCAGCCGAAGGAGAGGGTGGCGACGAAAGCGAGAGCGGCGAGGGAGGCAACGATCTTCATAACAATTTTCCTTGATAAGGATGAATGATATTTCCCGGAATCATTCCGGAAAGGAAGATGGGATCGTAGCCGCCTTTCCCCATAAAGCAACCCTAACTTAATAATTTATTTTGACGAGACGTCGTTTTCAGGAAAAGCCGAAGAACCAGCCCCCTGATTTTGCGCATCCAGTGTGGGATCTTCCTTGGGGGTCAGCGTAAGTGTTGCCTTGGAAGGCGTTTCGCCCTTGGCCAAGGCGGCCTGCACTGCGGCATCGGCAGCGGCCTGGTCGGCCTTGACCTTGGCTTTGGCTGCGGCATCTTCCGCCGATTCGGTGGCGGCCATGGTGTGCGGCTGACCTTTGCTCATGAAAGCGGCCACCCCCACCCCCCCCAACGCCAACGCCAAAACGCCGGCCACCACCATGGTGGCGGGGCCATTGGCCTTGGGTGCGGCGAAAGATGCATCAAGGGACGGCGGCGTGGGTTTGGTGCTCATGTTTTTGTCGGGGAAAGAAAAAGGGAAGCCGGGCCAAGCCCGGCATTCCCCTTTTTATCGGCGCGCCGGCCGTTTTCCCATGAATTCATCCCTGCAAGCCTGCAGCAGCCGCAGCGTCCAAAAACCAGCGCAATTGACCGCCGGCCGGGCCAGGGTTGACACCGGTGATGGGCAACTCCGCGACATCCGGACCGCTTTGCGCCATCTGGCGGGCGATTTTGCCCAACGTCTGCGCCTTGCCATCCCCCACCACCAGCACATTCACGCTACGGGCATGGTTGAGCAGGGGATAGGTCATGGTGACGCGGGCCGGTGGCACCACGCGCGGACCGTCGTTGTTGGCAAACCACCGGCTGTGCTCCAGCAGGGCTGGCGACGCCGGGAACAGGCTGGCGGTGTGGGCATCGTTACCCATCCCCAAGAGGACAAAATCCAGCTTGGGCACATCAGCGCCGGGCGTCATGCCAAAGACCTCGGCCATCTCCGCCTCATATTCCGCCGCCGGATCAGCCGCCCCGGTCGGCACCGCGTGTACTTGCGCCTCCGGCGTCGTGATGTGGCCGGTCAAATTCTCGCGGATCATGCGCATGTTGTTTTTGGCATCCGACTCCGGCACCCGCCGTTCGTCGACGATCCAAATGTGGGTGTGCCGCCACGGCAGGGTGCGGTACAAGGGATCGGTCACCAGCCGCATGTAGAACGGCTCCGGGGTCGAGCCGCCGGAGAGCGCCAGGTGGAACACCCCGCGCGCCTCCACCGCGTCGAAGGCCGATTGGCGCAGCGACACCCCCAACTCGTGGAACAAGTCTTCGGTGTCGGCTTGGACGATGGTTTGACCGGGAAGGGTGAGCATGATGAGTGGCGCAGGCTTTAGCCTGTGGATTGGGTTGGAAGGGGCAACACAGGCTGAAGCCCGTGCTACATCAGTGCGTGCGCCAATGGCGGTTGTCGCGGCCCATCATTTCGTCGGCGGCGGCCGGGCCCCACGAGCCGGCCACATAGTTGGGCAGGTTGGCGTCGGGGTTTTCGGCCCAGTAATCCAGCACCGGCTGCACCGCGCTCCACGAGCAGTCGATTTCGTCGCGGTGCTTGAACAGGGTCTGGTCGCCGCGGATGGCGTCGTGCAGCAGCGTCGCGTAGCCGTCGGGCGGCTCCACCTTCCACTGCTCGACATAGTCGAACTCCATCACCACATCGTTGATTTTCAGGCCGGTGCCCGGCTCCTTGCCGGCGAAGCGGATGCGCACCCCCTCGTCGGGATGGATGGAAATCAGCAACTGATTGGGGTTGCCGCCCTTCAATTGCGAGCGGAACAGCGCATGCGGCGTGCGTTTGAAATAAACCACGATTTCGGTGCACTTTTTGGCCATCGCCTTGCCCGAGCGCAGGTAGAACGGCACGCCACCCCAGCGCCAAGTGTCGACGAAAAATTTCATCGCGGCATAGGTGTCCACCTGGCTGTCCTTGTCCACGCCGGGTTCGGCGCGGTACTCCGGCAGGTTCTTGCCCGCCGCCACCCCGGCGCCGTACTGTCCGCGCACCGCGATATGCGGCACTTCGGCGGCCGTCGGCACCCGCAGGGCTTTGAACACCTTGACCTTTTCGGTGCGCACATCGGCGGCCTCCAGCGACACCGGCGGCTCCATCGCCACCACCGACAGCACCTGCAACAGATGGCTCTGCACCATGTCGCGCATGGCCCCGCCAGCCGGGCTGTCGTAGTATGACCCGCGGCCCTCGACCCCCACCGTTTCGGCGGCGGTGATCTGGATGTGATCGATGTATTTCTCGTTCCACAGCGGCTCGAACAAACTGTTGGCGAAGCGCAACACCATCAAGTTCTGCACCAATTCCTTGCCCAGATAATGGTCGATGCGGTAAGTGGATTCCTCCTCGAACACATTGGCCAGCGTGATGTTCAAATGGCGGGCCGAAGCGGGATCGGAGCCGAACGGTTTTTCAATCACGATGCGCTGCCATGGGCGGCTTTCCAAAATAGAGCAGTAAGCCCGGCCCTCGGTGACCAGGCCGGAGGCGCCGATGTTCTGGATCACCGGCTCGAAGTGCTGCGGCGACACCGACAGGTAGAACAGGATGTTCTCACCGGTGCCATGCGCGCGCCCCACCTCCCGTACGCGGGTGGAGATGGCCGGCCAGCCGGAATCCTGGGTGGCATCGGCCGCCACATAGTGAATGCAGGGCGCAAACTCCGCCCACTTGGCCGCGTCGTAGGCCTTGGGATTGAAGTCGTAAAGTTCCTGGCGCCAAGAGGCGTCATCAAAACCCGAACGGGCCACGCCCAGAATGGCGAATTTGGGCGACAGGCGGCCCTCGCACCAGAGTTGGTACAGGGCGGGAATCAACTTGCGCTTGGTCAGGTCGCCGGAGGCGCCGAAAATGACGACCTGGGCGGGGGAAGACGGGATGTGGGGTTCGTGGGACATAAGGAGGGGAAGTATAGGAAAGGCGGGGTGTGACGGCAGTCGGACAACCTGCGGAAAAACATGGACAAGCGCGCGCGGGCTGACTATGCTCCCGCGCACCCACAACCTCCTTCAGGACCACACTATGATTTCGCGCCGTCTTGCCGCTTCGCTTGCTTTCTCTTTGGCCGCCTTGGGCGCAACTTACGCTTGGGGGGAATCCAAAAACCCCAAAGACGACCGCGCCGCCGACGCCTCGGCCGATGTCCACGATGTCTTCACCGCCATCGCCAAGGATTTCAGGCTGTCGGCCAATCAATTGAAAAAGGTCGCTGACCTTGAAGCGCAACTGGCCAAAGAGTTCAAGGCACAGCCCGACTTGGCCCCCAGAACCCGGGAAGCGTTCAAAACCAAAGTCATGCCGCGCTTTCGCGCGCTGCTCACCGGCGGGCAACAGGCGGTCTATGACCTCGCGCTGGATGAAAAAGCCGACAAAAACCTGCTCAAAACACTGCAGAATGTGCAGAAGGCTTTCTTTGAAATCGGCCATGAACTCGGCGAACTTTCCGAATCCGAACAGACCCGGGTGGATGTCCTGCTGAAAACCGTCGCCAAGGAGTTCAAGGCCGACCCCAAAAACATGCCCGCCAGCCGCGATGATTTTTTCACCAAAATCCTGCCGCGGTTCCGCGCCGCCTTGTCCGCCAAGCACCAGGCCCAATACGACGCCATGCTGAAGAAGCAGATGGATGGCGCCCAAACCATGCTCTCCAGCGTCCGCTTGCGCAACCTCATGATGACCGCCCTCATTGGGGCCCAAAGCAACCGGGGCCTGCTGCCGGCCAACCTTGGCGCATTGGCGGTGGAGAATACCCCCGAAACTTTTTTGATCGGCGGTTCCAAAACGCCCGTCCCCGCCGATTTCGCCAAAAAATCCGCCAAGGAAAAAGCCGACTGGGCCAATCAAAACACCGACTTTGTTTATTTGGGCGGCGGCCAAAACGCCAACCGCCTGAACCAATCGTTTGTATTGGCTTACATCAAGCCCGAACTGGCCAAGGATGGCAACCATTTCGTGCTGGCCGATTGCAGTGTCCAAAACTTCGACGCCGCCACCTCCGCCAAAATCATCGCCGAACTCCAAGCCGGCCAAAACCCCGCCCCCTCGCTCAAGCGCGAGTAAGGCGATCTTGCCTGTCCACCTTTGAAAAGCCCCCGGCCCGCCGGGGCTTTTTGCATTCCACAGCCGGGAACCATGGAACGCAGTTCATCCAACCTATAATCCCTCCCTTATGCGCATCCACCCCACCTTGACCGTGTCTTTGGCCTGCCTGTCACTCTTTGCCTGCGGAAAGCGCGAGGGCATCACCCAGCGCGACGAGCCCTTGGCGGAGGTGACCCCGCCCGCTGCCGCCGCCACGCCAAGGCCGGCGATGCCCAAGACCCAGGTCGGTCCGGGCGAAACGCTCTGGGCTGGCGCCGTGCCGGCGGATGGTGGCCAATGGGTCACCTTCAAGACCATCGGCCCTTCTGCCGCCATCACCAAGCACACGGCGGAGTTGGAAAGCATTCTTGACGCCCGCGACGGCAGCCTGCCGGTGGGTTGGACGCAGGAAGAAGCCTCCGCCCAAGAGGCGCAATTCGGCCGTTTGGCCACCTTCCACAGCCCGGCGCCGGAAATCACCGTGGCCGTCAACCGGGCCGGCGGCTCGGTCGCCTCCAATGTCAACCGCTGGCGCGGGCAGGCCGGGCTGGCAAAATTGACGGATGCAGAGGCAGAAGCCGCCGTCAAAAAACTGGCGGACGGGGCGTGGACTCTGGCGCTGGAAGGCCAAGCGAAAACTGCGGCGAAAACGCCGCCAGCAACGGCCCCCCAACCGGCGGTCCCCGCCGCCGACCTCGCCTTCACCCTGCCGGCAGGCTGGGTACAGGTGCAGCCTGCCAGCGGCATGATCCTGGCCCAATTCAGCGCCGGCTCCGGCGACCAGGCCTGCAAGGTGACCCTCACCCGCCTGGTCGGCGCCGTGGGCGGCACCATCGGCACCACTTTGGAAAACCTCAACCGCTGGCGCGGCCAGTTGAAGCTCGCACCACTGGCCGCAATGCCCACCCAGGCCCAGACGCAGGCGGTGCCGATGGAGATCAGCGGCGCCCCGGGCGTGGTGATGCCCATCGCGGCCGGGCCGGGCGAACCGGCAGCCCCGACCGCCATGCTGGTGGCGTTCGTCGCCGACGCCGACAACACCTACTTCATCAAACTCACCGGCCCCACCACGGCCGTGGAGGCGCAATTGACGCCGATGACCGGCTTCCTCAAATCGCTCAAACTGCCATTGGCCGGCGCGCCGGCGCCACTGCCCGCCGATTTGAAATTATTGCCCAAAATCGGGAAATAAAACCCGCAGGCCGGCGTCCTTTGGCAATTCCCCCGTTTCCATCCGCAAGCCCCCCTTGCGCCACCAGGCTCATCATGAATCCTTTTGAACGCATCCTGCGCACCCTCGCCTCCCTGCGCATCGCGGTGGCGTTGCTGGGCCTGATCGTGATGCTCATCTTCTTCGGCTCCCTGGCGCAGACCCGCATGGGCATCTGGCATGTGCTGGAGATGTATTTCAAATACCCCGTCGTGTGGGTGGATTT
Source organism: uncultured Phycisphaeraceae bacterium (assembly GCA_964556215.1). Classification (GTDB taxonomy): domain Bacteria; phylum Planctomycetota; class Phycisphaerae; order Phycisphaerales; family Phycisphaeraceae; genus CANIYR01. The sequence continues at coordinate 35,384 of CAZKVP010000005.1, read as the reverse complement.
CAACATCTTCGCGCCGGCCCAATACGACCTCAAGGGAGCCTTCCCCTTCTTCGGCGGCGTCACGCTGGGCATCGCGCTGCTGGTCAACCTCTCATGCGCCTTTGCCCTCAAATTCCAGCCGACCAAAAAACTGCCTTGGCTGCTGGCCGGCACCTTGGTGACCACCTTGGGCGCCACCCTGGTGGCCTATGCCCATCTGGATCCCCACTGGCGCCAGCGGCTGACCGAAAACCCCTTCACCATGCTCGGCGGCGGGCTGCTCCTTTACACCCCGATGGTCGTCGGGTTCTTCCTGCTCTACGGCAAACGCGCCGGCATGGTGATGATCCATTTGGCGGTCATCCTGCTGGTGGTGGGCCAAGGCATCACCAGTTACCGGGCAGTGGAAACGCACATGGGGCTGCATGTGGGCGATGTGCGGAATTACGCCGAAGACCTGCGGGAATACGAACTGGCGGTGAGCACGCCCAAAAAGGACGGATCCGGCCTGGCAGACGTGGAATGCGTGCCGCAATGGATGCTCGAAAGCCCGGGGAAGGCCGGCAAAATCCTCCCGCAAGGCGTGGTGGTGGACCAATGGTTGCCCAATGCCACCCTCGTCATCTCGAAAGCGCAGCAGCCTTCCGACCTGCTGACGTGGACACCCTCCCCCGATGCGCCGATGCTGGTGGGCAAGCGGCTGGAACTTGCGGGCATCCCCCCCGTCTCGGGTGTGGGCGAAGCCATGAACAACACACCGGGCATGATCGTCACGGCCCACGGGCACGCCATCGCCCTGTATGGCGACGCGGTCTTTGCCCGCCAGGTGCCCGGCACCGACATCCGCCTGCAACTGCGCCCCAAACGCCAATTCTTGCCTTATGCCGTCCGCTTGGAGAAAGCCACCCACGACGTGTATCCCGGCACCAGCATTGCCAAAAACTACGCCAGCAGCGTCACCATCCTGGAGGAAGGCAAGGCCCCGCGCCACGAAGAAATCTCCATGAACAAGCCCCTGCGCATCGGCCAGGAAACACTCTACCAAGAGCACATGGGCAACGACACCAATGGCGCCACCTCGGGCCTGCAGGTGGTGCGCAATCCGGCCTGGACGGTGCCCTATATCGCCTGCGCGACGGGGGCCGTCGGCTTGCTGTTGCATTTTCTGCTGAGTTTGGCGAAGTTTTTGAAGCGGGGCGCGGCACAAACGCCAAAAGTCAAGTCTGACGCTCACGAGCCCCGAGCGCAAGCTCGGGGAGATGCACAGACGACGGCAGGTGATCCCCCCGAGCTTGCGCTCGGGGCTCGTGAGCGCAAGTCGCGCCTCGGTTGGCTCCTGCCCTCTCTTGCCGCCTTCATTTGCGCCTTGGCATTGGGCTATGCCTTACTTCCAAAGCCCGCGATCAAGTCCCCTTCGTTCAACTCCCCGCCCAACATCCAAGCTTTCGCCGACCTTCCCGTGGTGGCCGGCGGCCGGGTGCAACCGGTGGATTCTGTGGCCCGCAACACCTTGCTGGCGATTTCCGGCAAAAGCGAACTGTATTTGCCCGCCCAAGGCGACCGCCCCGCCCGCACCCTGTCCGCCACCGAATGGCTGCTCAATGTCATCTCCGGCACCAAGGAAGCCAACGATTACCCCATCTTCCGCATCGACCATGAGGGCGCCAAAGCCCTGATCGGCCAGCGGGACTCCACCGAAAAACGCTTCTCCATCGCGCAGATCGCGGCGCACATGTCGGACAAGGAATTCAACGAGGCCATGGCCGCCGCAGAAAAAGTACCGCATGAAAACCGCGACGCCCGCGAAAAAGCACTGGTGGAATTGGGCAACCGCATCAGCCAGTACGCCCGATTGCGTGGCCATGCCGCATGGTCGGTGCTCACCGCACCGACGCCCACCGGCCGCCACGATGCCATGAACTGGCTGCCCCTGCGCGAAGGCATGGCCACCATGCAAGAACAGGGCTGGGTCACCAACGCCCAAATTGCGCAATGGGCCAAAGCGTTGGCCGCTTGGCAAAAACTGCCCGATGGCATGGCGCAACTGCAAAAACAGGCCGGCGCTTGGCAAGACCTGCAGGAGGCCTGGGGCAAACAAGACGCCCCTGCCTTTGATTCAGCAGTGACGGCTTTGCGGCAGGCGCAAATGGAGCACGCGCCCGGAGCCGTCGACCTGGCCGCCACCGAAGCCGCCTTCAACCGCGCCGACCCTTTCTACCTGGCGTTGTGGATCTATGTGTGCGCGGCCCTTTGCGTGTTCGGCTCGTGGATGTTCTGGCACAAGCCGCTGTGGCGCACCGCCTTCATTTTGGTCGGCATTGCCTTTGTCATCCACACGGCAGCGCTGATTGTGCGCATCTGGATTTCCGGCCGGCCGCCGGTGACCAACCTGTACTCCTCGGCGATTTTCGTTGGCTGGGGTTTGGCTGGCTTCTCTTTGGTCGCCGAGTATGTGCTCTCCCGCGTGCTGCAAGTGCGCCTGGGCTTCACCCTGCTGGTGGGCGCTATCGCCGGCTCCGCCACCCTGGTCATCGCCAACGTGTTGGCTGAAGGCGACACCATTGGCGTGTTGCAGGCGGTGCTGGACACCAACTTCTGGTTGGCCACCCATGTGGTCATCATCACCCTGGGCTATGCGGCAACTTTCCTGGCCGGCTTGCTTGGCATCATCTACCTTGGCGCGCAATTCTTCGTCAACGACCGCGCTTCGCTGCGCGCGCTGACCACCGTCATCTACGGCGCACTCTGCTTCGCCCTGCTGCTTTCTTTCGTCGGCACCATCCTGGGCGGCATCTGGGCCGACCAGTCGTGGGGCCGCTTCTGGGGCTGGGATCCCAAAGAAAACGGCGCCATGATGATCGTGCTCTGGAATGCCCTCATCCTGCATGCCCGCATGGGCGGCTTGGTCAGGGAGCGCGGCTTGGCGGCGCTGGCCGTGCTTGGAAACATCGTCACGGCATGGAGTTGGTTTGGCGTCAACCAGCTCAGCACCGGCCTGCACTCCTACGGCTTCACCGACAGCGCGGCGTTTTGGCTGATCGTGTTTGTGCTGGCCAATCTGGCGGTGGCGGCCCTGGTGCTTTTGCCAAAGCGAAAAACCGCCTGAACCCGGTTCTTTCCGTTATTCTTCCCTCCCCGCCAACCCAACCCCCTACCCTTTTCCTGGCGGGAAAGAAACACGCGAGAAAGAACATGAGCGAAGCGAACACCCCGACCTCCCCGACCGCCTCCGACATCGACACCGAAGTGGCCGCCGCCATGGCCGCCTCCGGCGAATCCATCGAGGCCCTCCTGGCCACCAAGGCCAACCCGGCGCCGGAGGGCGAAGAAGTCCCCGCCGCCCGCCACTTGAAGCGCGGCCGCGTGGCCGCCCTGCGCGGCGGCGACGTGTTCGTGGATATCCTCGAGGGCTCCGGCAAACTGCAGGGCGTGGTGCCGGCCGACCAGTTCGAGCATCCGCCGCGCATCGGTTCGATCATGGACTTCGTGGTCAACTCCGTCGAAACCGCCAACGGCCTGATGCTGCTCTCTCGCGAAGGCACCATCGGCAAGACCTCGTGGGACACCCTGGCCAAGGGCCAGGCGGTGGAAGCCCGCGTGACCGGCTTCAACAAGGGCGGGTTGGAACTCGAACTTTTGGGCGGCGTCAAGGCCTTCATGCCCGCCGGCCAGGTGGACGTGAACTACATCGAGAACCTCGAGCAGTTCGTCGGCCAGAAAATGCAGGCCACCGTCACCGAAGTGGACCGCAAGCACAAAAAAGTCATGCTCTCGCGCCGCACCCTGGTTGAAAAAGACCGCCGCGCCGGCCGCGACAAAGTGCTCTCCACCCTTGAAGTCGGCCACATGGTCGAAGGCACCGTCACCAAGATCATGCCCTTTGGCGCCTTCATCGACATCGGCGGCGTGGACGGCATGCTGCACATCTCCGAAGTCAGCCACAGCCACATCGCCAACATGAACGCCGCCGTCAAGGTGGGCGACAAGGTGCGCGTCAAGGTCACCAAGATTGAAAAGGACGACAAAAAAGGCGGAGGCGGCCGCGACAAAATCGCGCTCTCGCTCAAAGCCACTTTGTCCGACCCGTGGGACTCCCTCGAGTCGCGCATCCAAGTCGGCGGCCAGGTTGAAGGCCTGGTCACCCGCACCATGGATTTCGGCGCCTTCGTTGAAATCGAAGCCGGCATCGAAGCCCTCATCCCCGTCTCCGAACTCTCCCACAAGTTCGTGGCCAAGGTTGAAGATGTGATCAAGAAGGGCGACAAGCTCAAGTTCACCGTCAGCCAGATCGACCTTGGCAAGCGCCAGATCCGTCTGACGCTCAAAACCGCCCAAGCCAACCCCTGGACCGCCGCAGAGGCCAAATACACCCAGGACAGCAAGCACGAAGGCAAGATCGTGGCCATCAAGGAATTCGGCGCCTTCGTCGAACTTGAAGACGGCATCGAAGGCATGGTGCACATCTCGCAGATCGCCGACCAGCGCGTCGAAAAGATCGAGGATTTCCTCAAGGTCGGCGAAATCAAAACCTTCCGCATCGCCGGCTTCGATGCCGAGAAGCGCAAGATCAGCCTGTCGCTCAAGGAGCCGCAAGCCGGCGGCGAAAACAAGGGCGGCGGCTTCGGCGGCAAGCCCGGCGCCGGCAAACCAAGCGGTGGTTTTGGTGGCGGCCGCGGCCGCGCCAAGGAAGAAGTCGCCATCGTCAAGGGTCCGGCCGTGGCCAAACTGCCCGCCAGCGCCCTCAAGGGTGGCATGGAATTGCGCGGCTCCGGCCTTGGAAGCTTCAAGCTGTAAAAAATAACCCGCATTTTTCAAAAACGCCCCGCACGCCGGGGCGTTTTTCTTTGGCCTACCATACCATCCCATGTCTGACCAACCGCCCAAAAAATCCGGCTACACCCCGCGCATCGTGATGATGGGCGTGCTGCTGGCGCTGCTGGCCAACCTGGTGCTGATCGCCATGGTCAACCCCAAGCCCTCCGTGGAATGGGAGGCGGTGGACGAGGCCATGCGCTGGATGCACGACGCGCACACGGCCAAACCCACGGCGGCCAAACTGGCCGAAGGTGCCGTGGCCGGCATGGCGGAGGCGCTGCACGACCCCTACACCGTCTTCATGGCCGAAAACGAAGCCGCCCAATGGGACGCCCAGTTGCACGGGGAAAAAGAATTGCGCCCGCTCTTGCCCGGACCCGCAGCGCCTGAAAGCTGGCTGATTGACCCCAGGCACGGCATCGGCTACGTCGCCTTGGGACGCTTCACCGACCAGTCGGCCGCCGCCTTGGCGGGGGCAATCGGCCACATGCAGCACGATCCCAGGGGCGCCTTGAAAGGGATCATCCTTGACCTGCGCGGCAATCCCGGCGGATTGCTGGCCCAGGCGCGCGATGCCGCCGGCCTGTTCCTGCCCAAGGACAGCCCGGTGGTTTCGGTGCACGGCCCGTCCATCCCGAAAAAGCAATTTTCCACACTCCAGGAACCCGTCACCGGAGTGCCGCTGGTGGTGCTCATCGATTCCCGCAGCGCCTCCGCCGCCGAAGTGCTCGCCGGCGCGCTGCAGGACCACGGGCGCGCCTTCATCGTGGGCTCGCGCTCCTTTGGCAAAGGCTGCGTGCAAAGCGTCAGGAATCTGGAGGCGCTCCATGGCAAACTCAAGGTCACCACCGCCTATTATTTTTTGCCCTCCGGCCGCTGCATCCACCGCACCGGTAAAAACGACTTCGGGATCGTGCCCTCGCCCGGCGGGCAGATATTGATGGACGCGGCCGAGGCCAAAGCCTGCGCGGCCACCCGCCTGATGGCACCCTCGCTGCATCCGCTGTCCAACCCGCAGGCGGCGCTCTCGCCGGAATTCCTGCGCGAAAAACTGCACGATGCGCCGTTGGCCGGGGCTTACGCCGCGCTGCTTGAAAAAGAGGCCTCCGGCAACTGGCCGCGCGTGGGCGACGATCCCGGCGCGGCCCCCGCCAACGACCCGCACTGGCACCTGCGCGAAGAAATCAAATCCCTGGAAGGCCGTATCAAACAATTGCGCCAGGAATTGACGGCCCCCGACCCGTCCGCCGCCAAACCCTAGACCATGCTCATCCTCGCCCTTGAAACTTCCTGCGATGAAACCGCGGCCAGCGTCGTGGCCGACGGCCGGCGCGTGCTTTCCAATGTGGTGCATTCCCAGCACGACCTGCATGAAAAATACGGCGGCGTGGTGCCGGAGGTGGCCAGCCGCGCCCACTTGGATTGGCTGACCCCGGTGCTGATGGAAGCGCTGGGAAAAGCGCAAGTCTCCACCCGGGACCTGCATGCCATCGCCGTGGGCAACCGCCCCGGCTTGGTGGGCTCGCTCTTGGTGGGTGTCAACGCGGCCAAAGGCCTGGCATGGTCGCTTGGCCTGCCGCTGATCGGCATCGACCATGTGCAGGCCCACCTGTACGCCGCCGCGCTGGAGACCGACACCCCGCCGGCATTTCCGGCGCTCGGCTTGGTCGCCAGCGGCGGCCACACCAGCCTGTATGCGATGGAATCCCCGCTGAAGATGGACAAAATCGGCTCCACCATCGACGATGCGGTGGGCGAAGCCTACGACAAGGCGGCCGTCATGCTCAATGCCGGCTATCCCGGCGGGGCCAGCCTGGATCTTTTGGCGCAAACCGGCGATGCGTCAAAGGCCCCGCGCGAATTGCCGCGCTCACTGCTGGCGCCGGAGAGTCTGGATTTCTCCTTCTCCGGCCTGAAAACCGCGCTGCTGTATTCCATCCGCGGCTTCCCCACCGGGCGCGGCGACAACGCCGCCTTTGAGCGCGACATCACGATGCTCCGTGCGCAGGAACGCGCCGACATCGCCGCCGCCTTCCAGGCAGCGGCCATCGGCATCTTGTTCACCAAATTGCGCCGGGCGCAACTGCACATGAAGGCGCGCGGCCTTTCGCCCCAATCCGTCATCTTTGGCGGCGGCGTGGTGGCCAACAGTTTGCTCAGAAGCGAAGCCGCCAAATTCGGCGCCAAATGGCGCCTGCCGGTGCATCTGCCCAAAATGGCCTATTGCGCCGACAACGGCGCCATGCTGGCCGGCTTGGCCCACCACCGTCTGGTGGCCGGCGAACAAGACGACCTGTTGCTGCCGGCCCTGCCCAGTTCGATATAAGGAGGGTCGGCTTTAGCCGACCTGCTTGGCATCCATCCCACCGAAAACAAATGGCCGGCAAACATCTTTCGCCTACCCTGAAATCTTGCCGCCTACGATCACCTACCGTGGCCGGCTAAAGCCGACCCTCCCTTCCTTTATCATTCCGCCCCCATGTCCACCCCCACCCCCACCGTTCTGCTCTGCCCCGGCCAAGGCGCCCAAGCCATTGGCATGGGCCAGGCTTGGTCCGCCGCCTCCTTCGCCGCCAAGGCCGTTTACGCCGAGGCCGGCGAAGTGCTCGGCTTTGATTTGGCCAAACTCTCGGCCGAAGGCCCGGCCGAAACCCTGAACAAAACCGATTCCGCACAAGCCGCCATCTACACCGCCTCGGTCGCCGCCTACCGCGGATTGGTGGAAAAGGGCCTGATCAACCCCGCCGACATCAAGGCCACCGCCGGCCTGTCGCTGGGCGAATTCACCGCCCTGCACCTAGCCGGCGCCTTTTCCTTCGCCGACGGATTGCGCCTGGTGCGCCTGCGCGGCCAGGCCATGCAGGCCGCCGCCGAGACCGGCTCCGGCACCATGGTCGCCCTGACCGGCGACGGCATCGAAGGCCAGGCCGCAGAGCTTTGCGACCAGGCCCGCCAAGGCGGCATTCTGGTGCCCGCCAATTACAACTCCCCCATGCAGGTGGTGGCCAGCGGCGATGCGCAGGCCTGCGCCCGCGTGGCCGAAGTGGCCACCGCCGCCGGCTTCAAAGCCACGCCGCTGACGGTGGCCGGCGCCTTCCACTCCGACCTGATGAAACCCGCCGCCGAAAAGTTGGCCGCGGCCCTCGAGCAAACCGCATGGAAGCTGCCGACGGCCACTGTGCTTTCCAACGTCTCCGGCGTCGCCCATGGCACCGACATTGCCGCGATCAAGCAAAGCCTGATCGCGCAACTGACCAGCCCGGTGCGCTGGAGCCAATCCATGCAATGGGCCGCCGTCAACCTGCCCGGCCGCTATGTGGAATTGGCGCCCGGCAAGGTGCTCTCCGGCCTGATGCGCCGGACGGTCAAGGACCTCAAAGTTGAGAATTTTGACGCGCCGCCGCCGGCATGAAGGTAACGCAGCGGTGATTGCGCCCCCTCACTTGCCCCGCAACCGCCCGATGCCCGTGCGCCGGTGGGTTTCCACCGTTTGCCCGCAGCCAAACCCCACCGCCTGCGCCACCGAAGCGGTCTGCGCCCAAATGCCCCCTGCGGCCCCGGCACCCACGCTTGGCCCGCCGGGTCCGGGCAAATAAAGGTCGCCGTGCATCCGGGCCATCATGCCGCTCTCGCGCTGGGGAATGTGGGTGAGGGCGCCCGCCCATGGTCCGCCAAGCGCAACCGCGCCATCGCCGCGCGCCAAAGCCAGCGCCAACCGCTGCTGCAGAAAAACGCCGGGAAGCACCGCTTCACCGGCATCCTGCGCGTCGGGCGCGTGTTCCAGCGACAGCCATTGCGCGCAAGGTTCCTCCGGCCCGCGGCGGGCGTCCAAAACCCACACCTGCGGGAACCCCTGCGCCATCGGCAGGCCCAGAATGCGCAGCCCCGCGTCGGCCGCGGCCCAAGAGAGCAGGCGGGCGGGAATGGCCGCCATCGGGGAATGTTCCAACGCCGCCCGCCAAGGGATGACTTCCCGCATCGGCATTTCCAACCCCATGGCCTCCGCGCCGTCAAGGGCGGCGACCAGTTGCGCCTCATCCACACCGGCGCCCATGGCCATGACAGAACAGCCTTCGACCACTTTTTTCGCGGGCGCAGCCGGCGAATCGCTTTCAAACCCGAAGGCGGCGCGGACCACCAGTTCGCGCAGGCCGCCAAGATGCGGCCAGGGGCGGGACAGGTACCAAAGCGTCTGCGTCAATCGGATGCGCGGCGCGGCCACCGGTCAATGCCCCCGGTATTCCGCGCTGCTGGTGCAGGTCTCATGCACGCGCACCGCCGAAAGCAACGGCAAAGACGGCTTCAATTGGTGCCAGATCCACGCGGCCAGCGTTTCGGCGGTGGGGATTTCCAGCCCGGGAATGTCGTTGAGCACGCGGTGGTCCAGGGCGTTCTCCACCGGCTTGATGGCGGCTTTGACTTCGGCGAAATCCTGGAGGTAGCCGACCTTGGGATCCACCTCACCCTCGATCACCACATCCACCCTGAACGAATGCCCGTGCATGCGCCGGCACTTGTGGCCATCGGGGAAACAAGGCAGGTGGTGGGCGGATTCAAAGCCGAAGGTCTTGGTCAAAGCGATGCGCATGGGGGGAATTATAGGCGGTTCATGCCTACAATCCCGGCGCAAAGGAAAACATGAACGACAACGCCAAAGACCCCGCACCGCCGCCCGCCTGGGCCCTGCACCGCCGCCTGTACGATTGGACGCTCTCTTTTTCAAAAAGCCGCCGGGCGCTGCCGGCCCTGTTCCTCTTCAGCGTGTGCGAATCGGTGTTTTTCCCGGTGCCTTCACTGGTCCTGCAGATCCCCATGACCTTGGAAAAACCGCGCGATGCCTGGCGGCATGCGGCGGTCAACACGGCCGGCGCCATCGTGGGCGGGTTGCTGGGTTATGCCGCCGGCTTTTTTCTGCTGGAAACGGTCAAGCCGTTCATCGGATTGACGGACGAAAAACTGGCCCACTTCAAGGCGTACGCCGACAATGCCGGCCTGCTCATCGCCGGCGCCCTGGCCATCCACCCGTTCAAATTGTTCACCGTCACGGCCGGCGCACTCCAGGTCGGCCTTGGCTCCTTCGTGCTGGCCTGCGTCGTCGGGCGCGGCCTGCTTTTTTTCGGCATCGCGGCCCTCTTGTGGAAATTCGGCGCACCGGTGCGCTCCTTCATCGACCGCTGGTTCAACTGGCTGTGCCTGGGGCTGGGCTTGCTGATCGCGGCGCTGGTGGTCGCGGCGAAGCTCTGACCCCGATCACCCTCCCTGCCCGAACCGCCGCTCCGTCTGCTTGGAGGACATCCCCCACAAGGGCAGCGACAGCATCAGCAAAAAACCCACGGGCAGGGCCAGCGCGGTGGAGCACAGCACCGACACGAACCGGTTGAAGCATTCGCGCGGAACGGACATTCCCGGCACCGGATCGGCGCCAAGCAACGGCAGGTTGACGCCGCGCAGGCGCAGCAGCGCCACCGCCACGGCGTTGGCCACCACCCCGGCGGCGAAAGTGACCAGCACCAGGGACAGGACCGAGGGCGCCAGGCCCTTTTTCCTGAACAACTGCACCATCGCGCAGGCCGCCGCGCAGCCCAGTGCCATCGGCCCCAGCAACGGAGTGCCGGGCACCGGCTCGGCCAGCAAATCCGCCAGCAAGCCGGCCACGCAGGCGGCCAACACCGCCTCCAGGGCGCGCGGCACGCACAGGCTGACGAAGGCCGCCAGAACCATCAGCAAGTGCGGCGAGCCCGGCAATTTCCCGCCGATGGAGAGCAACGGCGCCAACCCGGCCTCAAGCGCGGCGAACAACCAGCAGAGGATGGCAAACAAGGGCCAGTTCATTTTGCCTTCTCCTGCTTGGGGACCAGCACGATCACGCGGGAAAGGCGCGCCAAATCACTGGCGCCCCGCACCACTACCTGCTTGTAGAACAGGTTGCGGTTGGGATCCGGGTGTGGATCCCGCAATTCGGTGATTCTGCCCACCACGAAGCCGCGCGCGTGGCCGCCGAAACTGGTGTCGTCCAGGATCACTTCATCACCCACCGACACGTTCACCTCGCGTTCGATGTCGCCCTCGAAGGCCAGGCCGTCGGCATCGGCCTTGAGGCGCACCTTCACCCCGTCGCCTTCGCGCAAAGGGGACACCACCCGGCAATCCATCGCGGTTCCCGGCCAGAGCAGCGCGCGCACCCGGGAGGAAAAAGGCGTGACTGAATCATCCACCACCCCCACCAGTTCGGCGGCGGCCCCCACCACGATTTGGCGGGCCCGCACGCCGCTGTCGCCCCCTCCCGACAGCGTCAGGGTCGGGTGTTTGTAGTCGCCGCTCCAGGTGGCCACCCCCACCGGCACCGGGGAGACCTCCGCAAAATTGACGAAGGGCTGTATCTGCGCGAACCAGCGGTTGGCCTCGTGCTCGTCACGCAACTGGGCCTTGAGCAGTTCATTCTGGCGCCGGGCCCATGCCAAATGCTCGCGCAGCGCCGCAATGTCGTCGCCGGCAACAGGGATCTGCGGCGCGATACCGGGAATCCTGGCGGACACGCTCTTGAGGGGATCCGCCACCGGCATGATCAAAAAATCCAAAGCCTCGCGCGGCCATTTGCCCACGGCCTTGGCCGCGCCGGCGGGCAACCGTGCGGATACCAGCAACCCCAGGAGCAGGGCGGCGAGCAACCAGCGGGTGACAAAGGATGGCAGCATGGCAGTGACTGCGCGGACATCCCTGTCCGCGAAAAAAGGAAACCCCATTTTGACCCGGATCATCCCAAGGGGGTGTCCACACCCCGTACGGCCATCTTACCGGTCGTCAGTGTCGCTTTCCATCGCGTCCTTCAACTCTTCCAGATGCTCCAGGAAGTGCGCGGTGCCGCGCGCCACGCAGGTCAACGGCTCATCGGCCACCCGGCACGACAGGCCCGTGGCGTTGGAGATCATGGTCGGCAACCCGCGCAACAGCGCGCCGCCGCCGGCCAGCACGATGCCATTTTCCATCAGGTCGGAGGCCAATTCCGGGTCGCAGCGCTCAAGGGTGCGCAGCACGGCGTTGACGATCTCCTGCAACGGCTCCTGGATGCACTGGCGGATTTCCTCGCCGGTCACCACCACGCGGCGCGGCAGGCCGGTGATGATGTCGCGTCCGCGCACTTCCATCGAGCGGTCTTCGCCATCGGGGGTGGCCGAGCCCACTTCGATTTTGATTTTTTCGGCGGTCTGATCGCCAATCAGCAGCTTGTAGGCGTTTTTAAGGTGGTCCACGATCGAGTCGTTGAACTGGTCACCGGCCACGCGCACAGTCTCGGCATGGGCGATGTCGGCTAGCGAGGTGACGGCAATGTCGGTGGTGCCGCCGCCGATGTCCACGATCATGCTGGCGGTGGCCTCAACCACCGGCAGATCAGCGCCAAGCGCGGCAGCCATCGGCTCTTCCACCAGATACACACGACCGGCGCCGGCCCGACGGGCGGCGTCAAACACGGCGGCCTTTTCAACCGGCGTGATGCCGCCGGGCACGGCGATCACCACGCGGGGGCGCACGAAGGCCCGGCTGCCCACCACTTTTTTGAAGAAGTAAGCCAGCATGGTTTCGGTGATCTCAAAGTCGGAGATCACCCCGCCCTTGAGCGGGCGAATGGCCGAAATGGAACCCGGCGTTTTGCCCAGCATTTCCTTGGCGGCAAAACCTACGGCCAGTTGCCCGTTTTGCACCACCACCTTGTTGGTGCCCTTGCGCACGGCCACCACGGAAGGCTCGTTGAGCACGATGCCTTCGCCGCGCACACACACCAAGGTGTTGCACGTGCCAAGGTCAATGCCCATATCAATGCTGAACAAATTTTTAAGGCGGTCGAACATGGGAATCTGGCAGATAAAAAGCGGAAAATGTAGAGACGGGCCAAGGGGCTCATCGATGTGATCGAAGCGTTCATTGTAGGGGGAATCCCCCCAGTCTATTTTCGGCCAATCAGCCGATCAAGCACCACCTAAAAACATTGTTCAATCCATCCGCCGCCCCTTAATCGCCGTCGGCTCCCGCCCCAAATAACAAGCCCCCGCCATTAAGGGCAGGGGCTTGGGGTGGGTTTATCGCGGCGCTTTTAGTTGACCTTGCCGGTCAACAGGGCGATTGGATCCAAGCCGGTCAGTTGATTGGCGCGCACCAAGACCACCACCAAGGCGGTCAGGGCGATCAGGGTGGCACCGACCAAGAGCACGGTGTAGGCATTCATGGGGCTGCGTTTTTCGGCCATGGGTTTTCTCGTATCAAATCAAAGGGGAAGTGGAACAAGCCTGCCGGACGGTTGGCCGGGACGGATCAGCGGCTGTAGCCGCGCACATACACAGAGTCACCGCGGCTGACGGAGCCCTGCTCGTTGGTCAGGCGGCCCACGGCAACTTCAGTGTTGACCGAGGTGATGATCATGGTGGCGATGTAGTCCGAACCGCGGTTGATGGTGAATTCCATGCCGGGGGCGACCTGGTCTTTTTCACCCACGTCCACGGCAACCAAAGTGACGCCATTGCTGGCCTTGCCGACGGAGGTCACCGAGCCGGTGATGGTCTGGGTGGCCGCGACCGTGGTGGTTCCCGGCAGCTTGCGTTCGCCAAGCTTGCCTTCGAGCTGGGAAACCTGCTTGGCTTTGTCTTCAACCTGCTTGGCGAGGGCGCCGGTCTCTTCTTTGTAGCGCAATAGGTCAATTTCGGCGCGGCGCAGTTTGTCGGAGAGTTCGGCAATGCGGCCGCGGGCCTCGACCACGGTTTTGCCGGACTCCTGCGCCTGCTTCATGGTGCTCATGAACTGCTGGGCGTAGGCTTCGCGCTCTTGGGTGGTGCGGTCAAGGTTGATGGTGGCGATCTTGAACGCGGCCGTGACGGACTCAAGATCGGCCTTGGTCTTGTTGAGTTCGAATTGGCCGGTCTTGGCGGCGCCTTCGGCAGCCCCCAATTGCTGGGTGATCAGGGCCAAAGCCTGTTCGGTCTCGGTGATTTTGGTGTGCTGCTCGCTTTCAACTTTGGCTGAGTTCTCCTGGGCGGTGCGCAGCTGGGCCAAGGATGCGTCAAGCTTGAGCTTGGTTTCGTCGCGCTCCTTCTTGTATTGATCCTGCGCACCAACCACCGCAATGCTGAAGCAGGACAGGGCAACGGTCAGCAGGGTCACCAAAATGACGAAGGCTTTTGAGAGCGGATTCAAGGGGATGTCCTCGATAGAGAAGGGGCGGAAGAATGGGCAACGGGTGCCGTAGACGGAATAAATACGGCAGGATGGGGTGGCTGTCAAACTTTTTTGGGAAGTTTTTCCAAACGGGGAAAAAAGGATGCCGCCTATACTAAGCCACCTATGTTTATCCAACGCCTACCGCTCCTCCTTTGCGCCTTGTTTTTCCCGCTGTGGGCGCAAGCACAGGAGGCGTCCCAGCCGGATCATCCCGTCTGCTCGGTCATCACCGTGGCGCCGGGGGATAGTTTGGACGCGCTGTTTGGGCACACGGCGATCCGGATTCGGGACGCACGGCTGGAAGAGGCCTTCGGCACGGGGGATGTGTGGTTTGATTACGGGGTGTTCGATCCAAGCGACTGGACCTTCTGGATTCACTACGCCAAGGGTGATGCCAAATACCTGCTGGTGGCGGCGCAGCCCAAGGGCCGTCTGGCGGAGTATGCAAAAGAGGGGCGGCAACTCATGGAGCAAACGCTGGACTTGAAGCCGGAAGAGGTCGTCAGGCTGGAAGATTACCTGATCGAAAACTTGCGCCATCCGGAATATGAATACCGGTTTTTGGATGACAATTGCACGACGCGGGCGGTGAAGGCGATTGAGTGGGCGAGGGGAAAAGCGCTGGAATCAAGAAGCACAGGCACCTACCGCAATCACACCGATCTCTACCTGTGCCGGCAACCCTTGGTCCAGCTGGGCGCCAATTGGCTGATGGGCTACCACGCGGAGCAACCGGTCCGCGTGTTCTTGCCAGACCAGTTTCACGCCGCCATCGCGCATGCCCAAACATCCTCCCTCGAAACCACCTCCACGCTTGTTTCCAACCTCAATGCAAAGGCAAAAGAACTCGCATCTGCAAACTTGACTTTCACGTGCGTCACAGCAGCCTGCTTCCTCCTCCTCGCCCTCTCCACCCTTTACCGCCACAAAAAGAAAATCCCCCTCCCCACCCGCGCCTACCTCGACGCCCTGCTCTTCGCCAAAATCGGCGCCATCGGCTGCCTGATGTCCTTCCTTGGCTTGTGGAGCCACCACCCCGAACTGGGCGCCTTCAACTGGAACCTGATCTGGTGCTGGCCCACGCACTTGGTTTTCGCCTTCCTCCTGTTGTTTTGCGCCCACGGGCAAACCACCCGCCTCTATGCACGGATCGCAGCCATAGGCGCAAGTTGCGCCGCCTTGGCCTACTTTTTCGTGCCGCAGGCGTTGCCAGTGCCGCTGTTTCCTGTGGTGCTTTTGCTGGCCTTGCGGGCGTGGCGTATCGGCTTTCACCGCGAAGCGGTGATTGTTCCTGGCCAGGGGTGAAACCCCTGGATTGAATCCCCATCCTTCACCCACTCCGAAGGAGTGAAGCATCCTCCTCCTTGCACGCTCCACTCCTTCGGAGTGGGTTGGATTTGCGTTCTTTTTTCCAGGGGTTTTACCCCTGGCCAAGGACAAGGACCGCTTCGCGGCCCAGATATCGCATGACTGCGGTTTTGACAAAAACCTAACACCTCCCTTGCCTTCCCCATTTGCCCCACTGCCTTCCCCCCGCTAATCTTGCCCCCTTCACCCCGCTTGCGGGGTTTCGCCCGAATGCTTCCTCCCGTATCCGGCCTTCGCCAAGGTCAAGATGGAAGCCACATACCCCACCCATGGAAGCGTCTCCCCGTCCGTCCGCGCCTGATTCCGCCACCGTTTCGCCAGCCAATCCCGCAGCACCCAAACCCGCGCACCACGGCCACGCCAAAGCCTCTTTGGCCGCATTGACCTTGGGCGCCTTGGGCGTTGTCTATGGCGACATCGGCACCAGCCCTCTGTACGCGCTCAAGGAAAGTCTGCACGCGCTGGCCCACGGTTCGACAAAAATGGATCCCGCCGCCGATCCGGTTGCGGCGGCGGCGGCAGCGGCTGCTGCCCTCGATGCCGCCGTCACCCCGGCCAATGTACTGGGGCTGCTGTCACTGATCGTCTGGTCTCTGATTCTGGTCGTCACTGTCAAATACCTGGTTTATGTGCTGCGCGCCGACAACCGCGGCGAGGGCGGCATCATGGCACTCACAGCCCTGGCCTTGCTTGGCCCCAAGCGCCCGCGTGGCAAGGTCGCCTGGGTTCTGCTCTTGATGGGCCTTTTTGGCACGGCCCTGCTGTACGGGGACGGCGCCATCACGCCGGCCATTTCGGTGCTGTCGGCGGTGGAAGGCCTGGATGTGGCCACCCACACCTTCAAAGATTACATCCCGCACATCACCATCGCCATCATTGTGGCGCTGTTCGCCTGCCAGCGTTTTGGCACCGGCAAAGTGGGTGCCGCCTTCGGCCCCATCATGGCGGTGTGGTTCAGCCTGCTGGCCGTGCTGGGCTGCATGTGGATCGTGCGGGAGCCGGCGGTTTTGCAGGCGCTCTCGCCGCACCACGCCTTTCTGTTCGCTTGGGAGCATGGCTTTCACGCTTTCGTGGTGCTGGGTTCGGTCTTCCTGGTGGTCACCGGCGGTGAAGCCTTGTACGCTGATATGGGGCATTTCGGCCGCAAACCCATCCGCATGGCTTGGTTCGCCTTGGTGCTGCCGGCCTTGCTGCTCAATTACTTCGGCCAAGGCGCACTGTTGTTGGCCGCCCGTGCCGGGCACCTTCAGGACACCACCCTGCATGAGGTCGCCACCACCCCCTTCTACCACATGGCGCCGCAATGGGCGCTGTATCCGATGGTGATGTTGGCCACCGTGGCCACCATCATCGCCAGCCAGGCCCTGATCACCGGCGCCTATTCCATCACCCGCCAAGCCATCCAGCTTGGCTACTGCCCGCCGCTGCGCGTGGTGCAGACTTCAGCCAAAGAATTCGGCCAAGTCTACCTGCCCTTGGTCAACTGGGCGCTGCTGGCCACCGTGGTCATGTTGGTGGTGACCTTCAAAAGTTCCAGCGCACTGGCCTCGGCCTACGGCATCGCCGTGGCCCTGACCATGGTGATCACCACCATCCTGCTGTATGTGGTGGCCCGCCGCATCTGGGGCTGGTCGCGGTGGAAAGCGATCCCGCTTTTGAGCGGCATCCTGGCGATGGATTGCCTGTTCCTGGGCTCCAACTCGCTCAAAATCGCCGATGGCGGCTGGGTTCCCCTGTCCATCGGCGGCGGCATTTTGGCGCTGTTCCTCACCTGGAAAAACGGTCGCACCACCCTGCATGAAAAATTGCGCGAAAACCAATTCCCGCTGGAAAAATTCCTCAGTTCCGTCAACCGTGGCGGCTCGGCCGTGGCGCATGTGTCGGGCACGGCGGTGTTCCTGACCGGCAACGCCAACGGGACCCCCGGCTGCCTTCTGCACAACCTCAAACACAACAAGGTGCTGCACGAGCGCCTGCTGTTCGTCACCGTGCTGAGTGAAGAGACCCCCACCATCTCCGATGAAAAACGCCGGCACGTCGAACAAATCGGCGACAACACCTGGCGCATCGTCATACGCTACGGCTTCATGGAGGAACCCAACATTCCCGGGGAATTGGCCGCCTGCCCGGAGGTGCCGTACCGCGAAGCCGAGACCACTTATTTCCTTGGCCGCGAACGCATCCTCCCAAACATGAATTCCTCCACGCCGCGCCGCGTGCGCCTTGGCATCTTCAACTGGATGACCCGGAACGCCCGCTCCTCCAGCGACTTCTTCCAGCTGCCGCCCAACCGGGTGGTGGAATTGGGCTCGCAGGTGGAACTGTAATCCCCTTAACATGCCCCCATGCGCGTGCGCCCTTTGATCCCCCTTGCCTGCCTGTTGCTGTGTGCCTGCCAGGCCACGCCGCCCGCACACCCGCCCACCACCCTGCGGATACCGGGGGCGCAATACGATTCGGCCATGCTCGCCGCCGCCGCCGCCCTGCGCGACCGCGGTTTTGTGATCGAGCGTTTTGATTCCCGCATGGGCGTGGTTTCCGCGCTGCCGGAGGGCATCCCCTCTTCAGGAGAATGGTGGAAAGGCAACAGCCCCAATTTCTCGGAATGGGAAACGCGGGCCAACCTGCAGGACCTGCGCCACCGCCCGCGCTGCACCCTTGTCCCCACCGATGCGCGTGAAAAAACGGATTACACCCTGACCGTTGAAATCACGGTCGAACGCTTGGACACCCCCACCCGGCGCGTGACCGCCGCCTTTGGCCGCCCGGCTTCCCACCTGTCGGAAGTGCCGGAACATTGGCGCCTGCGCGGCGTGGAAGACAAGCAATGGCAAGCCATCGGCCGCGATGCCGAATTGGAGCAGGCGCTGGCCCAAGACATGCAGCGGCGCTTGAAATGATCCAAAAGACGGGTTTACCGCGCGCCACGCACCAGCTTGCGCGCAATGGCCAGGCCGATGCAGACCCCCGCGCCAAGACCGGCGAAAAACAGGACCAATGCGGCGGAAAGAGCCATGTGCGGTTCGCTCGTGAGGTGGGCCAGGATCATCATGGTGCGTGGGCAGAAGAAGGGGGGATGCGGGAAGCGAGCAGTGTAGCCAAGGCATCGCCACCGCGGGGGAATTGCATGGCAAGACGCGGGCGGCAGATGGGAAGCTCAAGACGCAGCCCCGCGAGATGGGGGTGCCATTTGACGAAATCTTTTTCGGTGGTAAGCACCAGGTTCGCGCCCGACGCCCGCACTTTTGCAAAAAGGGCGGCCAGCGACCCGGCATCCCATGCGAAATGGTCCGCCATCGGCTGCACCATGACCACATTGGCGCAGCCGTGCGCTTGTGCCAAAAATGCCTCTGGATTGCCGATGCCACACACGCACGCCACCTGCCCAGTTTGCAGTGCATCTGCGGATTCCTTCATTTCCACCCCGCCCCGCCACACGGCAAACCCTTCCCACCCGTGCCGCGCCAACGCCAGCGGCGGCCGGCCGAAAGCAGCCCGGACTTGCGCCTCCACCTGCGCCAACTGCTCCGGCGAAACCCGGTCGCAGCGTGTGAGGATCACCCCGTCCGCCCGCCTGATTCCGGCCTTTCCTTCCCGCAGCAAGCCGCGCGGCAGGGTGGCGCCATAGCCCCAGGGATTGGTCGCATCCACCAGCACCAGATCCAGATCCCGCTTGGCCCGCCGGTGCTGAAAGCCGTCATCAAGAACAAAGCAAGTGACTTCCGGGTGCGCCGCCAGAACTTTTTGCGCCTCCGCCACCCGGTCCGGATTGGGCGCCACTTGCGCCACATCGCCGACCAGTTGGCGCAATTCTTCCGCCTCGTCGCTCATGCCGTTTTGGGCCTTGTAGCCGCGCAGGAGCACACACGGCCGATGGCCGGCTTGCGCCAATTGCCGCACCACCCAGGCCACCATCGGCGTTTTGCCGGTACCGCCCGTGGTCAGATTGCCAATCGACACCGTGGGACGGCCCAACCCATGCGCCTTGGCCAACCCCGAATCGTACGCCCGGTTTTTGGCGGCTGCCCCCAAGGCGTAAAGCGGCGCCAAACAAGCGAGAAGCGCACGCATGACGCACGCCCTACCCCGCCGATCCGCTCCGCTCATGACCAAAAGCAATGCCTGCTCATCCATAAGGGGCTCATGGTAAGGCAAGAATCAGGACACAGAAACTGGCATCCTGGTTTTCGTCCCAAACCAACCACAAAATGAACTTTTTGCTTATTTTTTAGGCATAGCCTAGCTTTTAACCTCAGCCAATTGCCTCGGTCCGCGCGTTTTTTAGGCCGTTTAATCCTAGGAACGTGCCTTGAAATCTGAATATTCACACATAAACAGCACCCATGCCCAAACTTTCTCCATATTCCTACATTTAGATTAATTATGGCACGTCAATTGCATAGGAAGCAAGCACACACGAACAATGGATCTCTACTCCTCCCTCCCCTCTCTTCCCTTTTAGGAGCCTTTAATGAAGTCGTCTCGTCTGCTGCCCATCGTTGCCTTGCTCGCCGCGCCCATGCTGGCTCATGCCGAAGATGCGGCCCCGGCCGCCGCACCCGCCGCTGCGGTGTCAAAAATCCCGCTGCCCTCGCTGCAGGATGTGCTCCCCGAATCCGAGAAGCGCGTGTCCCTGTATGGCTGGCTTGAAGTCGGTGGCACCCTCAATCCGCAGGACCCCTCGGACAAGCAGAATTTCGGCCGTCTGTTTGACGACCGTTCCAACGAAGTCCTGCCCAACCAGTTGGTGATGACCGCCGAGCGCGCCCTGGCCCCCGAAAAGGGCGCCTGGGACTGGGGCTTCAAGGTCCAAGGCATGTACGGTTCGGATGCCCGTTTCATCCACAGCCTCGGCTTGGGTGATCACTACGGCAGCCAGATCGCGCAGATGGATTTGGTCGAAGGCTACTTCTCCTTGCATGCCCCGATTCTGACCGAGGGCGGCGTGGACATCAAGGCCGGCAAGTTCGTGACCTTGAGCGGCTACGAAACCATTGATCCGCGCGCGAACTTCTTCTATTCGCACAACTACATCTTCAACTTCGCCATCCCCTTCAACCACACCGGCATCCTCACCACCACCCATGTCAATGAGAACCTGGATGTGATGGCCGGCGTGGTGCGCGGCGTCAACACCTCGTTTGACGACAACAACAGCTCGGTGTCCTTCCACGGCGGCGTCACCCTGCTCAACCTGCTGGGCGGCAAGTTCACCAGCACCGAAGTGGTGCATGTGGGACCGGAAAACATCGACAACAACCACGACCTGGTCTGGATGACCACCTCGGTCAATGTGTTCAAAATCACCGATGCACTGACCTCGATCACCGAACTCAACTACACCGAAAACCGCGGCGCCGACGCCAAGTGCTACGGCATCGCGCAAACCATGACCTACACCCTCTCCGACCAGCTCTCGGTGGGTGTGCGCGGCGAAATCTTCCGCGATCAGGACGGCTTCTTTGTGGCGCAATTCGCCGCCAACGACGATGTCATGAACTTCGCCAACAACGAAGGCCCGATCGATCCCCGCACGGTCGGCGGCGGCAAAACCACCTACGGCGCCGTCACCCTGGGCCTCAACTGGAAGGCCGATCCCCGCCTGACCATCCGCCCCGAAGTGCGCTATGACAAAGCCTTCAACAGCAAACCATTCAATGACAGTTCCGCCAGCCACCAGTTCACCTTCGGCGTGGATGCCATCTTCACTTTCTAATTTTTCAAAACACCCTCCAACTCCCTTTGAAAAGGACATCCGTATGATCAAGCGTTTTCTCACCCTTCTCGGCATGCTGGCGCTGACCGCCGTGGTCGGCTTCAGCTCCGCCCGCGCCGATGACCCCGTCGGCGATCCGTCCGGCACCCAAACCGGCACCATTGCCGACACCGGCCTTGCGGTCAGCCCCCCGGCCGACCTTGCCGACGCCGACAAAAAGGATGCCGACAAGGTCAAAACCTACGACGAAGCCAAGAAGGCTTCCGATGGGTACGCGGCGCAGGCCAAAGCCGAACCGCTGGCCGTCAAACTCGCCGACACCGTCGGGCACAACAAGATCTCCATCAACCTGATGTGGACCCTCCTGTGCGGCTTCCTAGTCATGTTCATGCAGGCCGGCTTCGCCATCGTGGAAGGCGGCCTGACCCGCGGCAAGAACATCGCCCACACCATGACCATGAACATGATGGTCTACCCGCTGGGCATGCTCGGCTTCTATGTTTGCGGCTTCGCCTTCATGTTCGGCGGCGTCGGCGCCTTGTCGACGTTGGGCAACGGCACCGCCGTCCTCAACCACGAAATCACCGTCAACCTGTTCGGCCACCCCTTCGGCCTCTTGGGTTGGAGCGGCTTCTGCCTCTCCGGCACCTCGTACGACGTGGGTGTCTTCGCCTTGTTCCTGTTCCAGATGGTGTTCATGGACACCACCGCCACCATCCCGACCGGCGCAGCCGCCGAGCGTTGGAAGTTCTCAGCCTTCGTGGTCTATGGCTGCCTGGTCGGTTCGATCATGTACCCGATCTTCGGCAACTGGGTTTGGGGCGGCGGCTGGCTGGCCACCCTGGGCACGCAGTTCGGCCTGGGCCACGGC
This sequence comes from uncultured Phycisphaeraceae bacterium, assembly GCA_964556215.1. Classification (GTDB taxonomy): domain Bacteria; phylum Planctomycetota; class Phycisphaerae; order Phycisphaerales; family Phycisphaeraceae; genus CANIYR01. The sequence continues at coordinate 13,428 of CAZKVP010000005.1, read as the reverse complement.
CATGTGGACTTCGCCGGCTCCTCGGTGGTGCACATGCAGGGCGGCGTGATCGCCCTGGTGTTCGCCTGGCTCATCGGCCCGCGCATCGGCAAGTTCAACAAGGACGGCAGCGCCAACCCGATGCCGGCCCACAACATCCCGATGGCCATCCTGGGCACCATCATCCTGGCCTTCTGCTGGTTTGGTTTCAACGCCGGTTCCACCACTGCCGGCACCGACCTGCGCATCTCGGTGGTCGCGGTCAACACCATGCTGGCTTCGGCCACCGCCGCCATGGCCACCATGCTCTGGATGTGGTTCGTACGCACCAAAAAGCCGGACCCCTCCATGTGCTGCAACGGCTTGCTCGCCGGCCTGGTCGCCATCACCGCACCTTGCGCCTTCGTCAATTCGACCGGCGCCTGCATCATCGGCATCGTCGCCGGTATCCTGGTGGTGGAATCGGTGTTCTTCTTCGACAAACTGCGCATTGACGATCCGGTCGGCGCCATCTCGGTTCACGGCGTCAACGGCGCTTGGGGCTGCCTGGCACTGGGCCTGTTCGCCGACGGCAAATACGGCGATGGCTACAACGGCGTAACCGGCAACATCAAAGGTTTGTTCTACGACGGCGGCATGAGCCAGTTCTATGCCGAATTGATCGGCGTGGTCACCTGCTTCGTCGTGGTCGCCATCATCGCCTTCATCGTGTACAAGGTCATCGACATCGTCATCGGCCACCGCGTGAGCGCCGAAATCGAAATCGAAGGCTTGGATGTCCCCGAAATGGGCGTCGTTGGGTACAACGGCGTGGTGCTGGACAAGGCCGCCGAAACACCGGTCTCCAAGTAAGCACATTTTGTTTGGCCCCAGCCGGGCGGGGGACTTAAAATCCTCCGCCCGGCTTCTTGGGGCACCCTTTGGTTCCCGTTTTTGATCCCATCAACCCTTTCGGATGCCTCCCATGCAAAACATCCTCGCCGTCCTTTCACCCGTTCTTGGTTTGGCCATTGGTTTTGGCGTCGGCGCCGGCTTCGGCTGGTTCCAGCAGGCGGCCAAACGCTACAACCAGCGGCAGGAAGCGCAAGGCAACTTCAAAAGTGTCTGGCGCATCATGCCCGGAGCGGGCGCCCGCGTGGTGTTTTTGCTGCTCGCGCTGGTCCTGATCCAGATCCTCTGCCCCCAGTTGTTCGTTGACGGCACCCAGTGGTGGGTCACCGGCGGCGTGGTCGGCGGCTACGGCCTGATGCTGTACAAGGCGCTGCGTGAGCACATGGCGCAAAGCATGTAAACCGACGGTGTTGGTTCGTTTCAAAATCGGTCCCTTTTTCCCACCTTTTCCCCAAAATCCAACAGGATTAACATGAAACTCATCATTGCCTACATCCAGCCCCAGAAACTCAACGAAGTGAAGCGGGCGCTCTTCGAAAAGGAGATCTTCAACATCTCCGTCTCCACCTCGCAGGGCTGCGGCCGCCAAAAGGGCCACCTTGAAAACTACCGCGGCGCCGAAGTCGAAGTGAACCTGCTCATGAAGGTTCGCCTCGAAATCGCCGTCAACGACGCCTTCAAGCAGGTGGCCATCGACACCATCACCGCCGCCGCTCGCTCGGGCAAAATCGGCGATGGCAAGATCTTCGTCGTCCCGCTGGAAGAGTGCATCCGCATCCGCACCGGGGAAACCGGCCCGCAGGCCGTCGGCGGCGACAAAATCGCCCCGTAACGCCTCCCCTTTTCTGGCGCGACGCCCGCCGTTTTCGCACGCACCCACACACGCGGAAAACACGCCGGCCCCCGCACCGAAGAACACCCACCGTTTTGCGTGGGTGTTTTTCTTGGACCCGCCGCCCCCTTTCTTCCGTCCCAACGGTTCGCCCTTCACATGCCCATTTTTACCCCCTCCCTTGCCGTCCCCCTTGCCTCCCTCCCCCCCCCTGCGGGCACTGGATGGCTACCCATCGCGGCCTGCCTGCCTTTTGTGCTCATTCTGGCCTGCATCGCCATCCTGCCCTTGGTGCCGCGCGCCCACGCCTTCTGGGGCAAAAACCAAAACCAATGGCTGGTCTCCGGCGGGCTGGGCCTGCTCGCCGCCGGCGCCTGCCTGGTCATGGGCTCGGGGCCGGCCCTGCTGGGGCACACCGCCATGGAATATGCCGCCTTCGTCTGCATGCTGGCCGCCCTGTACGCGGCCAGCGGCGGCATCCATGTGACCGGCGCTTTCGCCGGGTTCCCCCAGACCAACCTGTTGCTGCTGGCCATCGGCGCGGTGCTCTCCTCGTTGATCGGCACCACCGGCGCCTCAATGCTTCTGCTGCGCCCGCTCCTGCGCGCCAACGTTGACCGCAAGCACAAGACGCACATTTTCGTGTTCTTCATCTTCGTCGTTTCCAATTGCGGCGGCCTTTTGACGCCGATGGGCGATCCCCCGCTTTACTTGGGTTTTCTGCGCGGGGTGCCGTTCTTCTGGACCACCCTGCATCTGTGGCCGGCCTGGTTGCTTGCCAACGGCCTGCTGTTGGGTGCCTTCCTGGTCATTGACATCCGCCTGTTCACCAAGGAAGCGCTGGAAACCAAAGGCAAAATGCTGGCCGAGGTGGCGCAAGTGGCCCACAAGTTGCATGTGCGCGGCTGGCAAAATGTGGCCTTCCTCCTGGCCGTTCCGCTGGTGATGGCTGTCTGCGGCGCCTGGCTGCAACCCTGGCTTGGCACTTTGGTGGGACATGAAACCGCCGACCTGCTGTCCAAGGCGGCGCAAGTTTTCCTGTTCTGCGGCATCGCCTTCGCCTCGGCCAAAACCACCCCCAAGATGCTGCACCATGAAACCAATTTCTCATGGCACCCGATCAAGGAAGTGGCCGCCCTGTTCGCCGGCATTTTCCTGGCCATGATGCCGGTGGCGATGCTGTTTGAAGCACGCTCCGACGCCCTGCCGCTGTCAGCCGCCTGGCATTACTACTTCGTCACCGGCGGCCTGTCCTCGGTGCTGGACAACGCCCCCACCTACGCCACCCTCGGCCAGTTGGCCGCCGTCAAGGCGCAAGTGGGCACCTTGGGCGATTTGGCCGGCAAGGACCCGCTGATGCTGGCCGCCATTTCCTGCGGCGCGGTGCTGTTCGGCGCCATGACCTACATCGGCAACGGCCCCAACCTGATGGTCAAATCCATCTGCGAACACCACCATGTGAAAATGCCGTCTTTCCTGAATTACGTGGTGCTGTCCACCCTCATTTTGCTGCCGGTCCTGGGGGTGGTGGCGCTGGTCTTCTTCAGGCCGTGACAAGGTATGATTCCGCCCCCTTGCGGGCACGGCGATTCAACCACAAAGACACCGCACATTTTGAATTCCGGGATTTCCGGCCGGCATGTCCGGCCTCCGGAGGCATGTGCGGTGTTTTTTCATCCCCTTTTTTGGAACCGTTCCCCATGCGTTTGAACCTGAAGAAATGGATCCTGCCGCTGGCTTTGGCCGGCGCCACCCTCACCCCCGGCCTGGCCTTCGCCCAGGACGCCGCCACCGCCAAACCCGTCATCGACACCGGCACCACCGCCTGGATGCTCACCTCGGTGTGCCTGGTCATGCTGATGGTGCCGGGCCTGGCCCTGTTCTACGGCGGCCTGACCCGCACCAAAAACGTGCTGGGCACCATGATGCACTCCTTCATCGCCATGGCCCTGATCGGGGTGTCGTGGGCGGTGGTCGGTTACGCCCTGGCCTTCGGCAAGACCTTCCACGGCATCGTCGGTTGGAACACCGACTTCTTCTGCCTGCAGGGCATCGACACTCCGGCCAACGAAATGTCCGGCGCCATCCCCCACTTCGTGTTCATCATGTTCCAGGGCAAGTTCGCCATCATCGCCCCGGCCCTGATCGCCGGCGCCTTCGCCGAACGCGTCAAGTTCAGCTCCTACTGCCTGTTCATCCTGCTCTGGTCGCTCATCGTGTACTGCCCGCTGTGCCACATGATCTGGGCCCCGGGCGGCCTGGTTTCCGGCGAGGCCATCGACCTGGCCGGCGGCACCGTCATCCACATCAGCGCCGGCGCCGCCGGTTTGGTGGCCGCCCTGTACCTGGGCGCCCGCCGCGGCTACCCGAAGCAGGCCATGAGCCCCAACAACCTGACCATGACCCTGCTTGGTGCCGGCCTGTTGTGGGTGGGTTGGTTCGGCTTCAACTCCGGCTCCACCGTGCAATCCGGCTTGGATACCGGCCGCGCGCTGGCCATGACCCAGATCGCTGCGGCCGCCGGCGCCATGGCCTGGGTTTTGATCGAAGCCCTCAAACACAAAAAAGCCACTTCGCTCGGCTTCGTGTCCGGCATGCTGGCCGGCCTGGTGGCCATCACCCCGGCCGCCGCCGACGTGACCCCGGTCGGCGCCATCGCCCTAGGCGCCATCGCCACCTGCGTGTGCTTCGTGGCCGTCCAGTTGAAAAACAAATTGGGCTACGACGACACCCTCGATGTGTTCGGCATCCACGGCACGGCCGGCATCGTCGGCGGCATCTGCCTGATGTTCTTCCTGCGTCCCGGCGCCCTGCCAGCCGCCGGCACCGTGGGCGCCACCCGCGCCGCCACCTTTGCCGGCCAGTTCATGCACCAGATCGAGGGCATCGGCCTTTCCATCGGCGTCTCCGCGGTGCTGACCCTGATCATCCTGGTTTTGATCGACAAAACCATGGGCTTCCGCCTCAGCGCCGAAGACGAACAAGCCGGCATGGACCACGCCCTGCACGGCGAGCACGGCTACGGCCTGCTCAATCCGAACTAAAGGCCGCCTGCGCCCTTCTCCCTTTTTTTATTTTCCAACTCCCTTTTCCGGGAATCCCCATGAAACTCATCATCGCCATCATCCAACCCGACAAACTGGACGCCGTGCGCCAAGCCCTGATCGACGCCGAAATCACCCGCATCACCGTCTCGCGCTGCACCGGCCACGGCCGGCAGGAGGACCTGGACCTCTACCGCGGCCAGGAAGTGACCCCCAACCTGATCCCGAAAATCCGCCTGGAAATCGCCGTCAACGACAGTTTCGAGAACCTCACCGTCAACACCATCGTCAAAGCCGCCAAGCATGGCGACGGCAAATTGGGCGACGGCAAAATCTTCGTCCAGGACCTGGCCCGCTGCGTGCGCATCCGCACCGGGGAAGAAGGCGGCGAAGCGATCTAAGGCTGGCGCCTTGTCCCCATTTTTGGGATTTTCTACGCCCACCAAACCAGCATTGCTTATTTTTTAAGCACAGAAATCCACAAAGCCTGATTTCCGCCGCTTATGGCATGACATTTGCCACCTTTTCCTATACTGACGTGCCCGCCTGAACATCGTTCTTACGGGCACTTCGCCCCATATTCCCTTCTTTCCTTTTTTGGAGCCTTTCATGTCCGGTAGCGTTTCCCGTCGTGATGCCATTCAGGCCGTCGTCGCCCGCCCCCAGTTGCAGTCCTCGGTGGATTTCACCAAGGATGCCACCGTCACCTTTGGTGAAAATGTGTTCACGCTGACCGCGATGAAAGACAGCCTGCCCAAGTCCATCTACAAGGCACTGGTCGCCACCATCGAAAGCGGCAGCAAGCTGGAAGGTTCGGTGGCCGACGCCGTCGCCGCCGCCATGAAGAACTGGGCCATGAAAAAGGGCGCCACCCACTACGCCCATGTGTTCCAACCCCTGACCGGCATCACCGCGGAGAAGCACGACTCCTTCCTTGACCCCGACGGCAAGGGCGGCGTGGTCGCCGAGTTCTCCGGCAAGCAGCTGGTCGGCGGCGAGCCCGACGGCTCCTCCTTCCCCTCCGGCGGCATCCGCGCGACCTTTGAAGCGCGCGGCTACACCATCTGGGATCCGACCTCCCCCGCCTACATCCTGGAAAACGCCAACGGCCGCACCCTGTGCATCCCGACCGCTTTCGTCTCCTGGACCGGCGAAGCCCTCGACAAGAAGACCCCGGTCCTGCGCTCGATGCAGGCCCTCGCGGCGCAAGCGGAGCGCGTGATCAAACTGTTCGGCAACACCGCTCCCGGCTACATCTACGCCACCGCCGGTCCGGAGCAGGAATATTTCCTGGTCGACCGCAACTTCTTCTACGCCCGCCCCGACCTGTCCATCGCCGGCCGTTCGCTGTTCGGCGGCAACCTGGCCAAGGGGCAGGAATTTGAAGACCAGTACTTCGGCGCCATCCCGGCCCGCGTGTTGGCCTACATGCACGAGTGCGAGCAGGAACTCTACAAGTTGGGCGTCCCGATCAAGACCCGCCACAACGAAGTGGCCCCCGGCCAGTACGAAGTGGCTCCGGTCTACGAAAACGCCAACATCGCCGCCGACCATCAGCAGTTGACCATGACCGTGCTCAAGGCCGTGGCCGAGAAGTACGGCATGGCCTGCCTCCTGGCTGAAAAGCCCTTCGCCGGCGTCAACGGCTCGGGCAAGCACCTCAACTGGTCCTTGGGCGGCCCCAAGGTCGGCAACCTGCTCGAGCCGGGAACCACCCCGCAAGACAACGCCCAGTTCCTGGTGTTCTGCGCCGCGGTCATCCGCGCCGTGCACATCTGGGGCCACCTGCTGCGCACCACCGTGGCCCACGCCGGCAACGACCACCGTTTGGGCGCCAATGAAGCGCCCCCGGCCATCGTGTCCATCTTCCTGGGCGACATGCTGACCAAGGTGTTCGAGTCGATCGCCGCCGGCAAGCCCAAGGGGCCGAAGGCGCAAGAGTTCATGCAGGTCGGCGTCGATGTGCTGCCCCCCTTGCCCAAGGATCCGGGCGACCGCAACCGCACCTCGCCGTTCGCCTTCACCGGCAACAAGTTCGAGTTCCGCGCCTGCGGCTCCTCGCAGTCCATCTCATTCCCGCTGACCACCCTCAACACCATCATCGCCGACTCGCTGGCCTTCGTGGCCGATGAGCTGGAAAAGGCCACCAAGGGCGACGCCAAGAAGTTGCCGGCCGCCGCCACCAAGCTGATCCAGGAAATCTGGGCCAAGCACGGCACCAAGGTGGTGTTCAACGGCAACGGCTACGCCGAAGCCTGGCACAAGGAAGCCGTCGAGAAGCGCGGCCTGATCAACAACCGCGACACCGTGGAAGCCCTGCCGGTGCTCAAGGACAAGGCCACCATCGCCCTGTTCGCCAAGTACAACGTGCTCTCCAGCCGCGAGTCGATCGCCCGCTACGAAGTGAAGGTCGAGCAGTATGTCAAGGAACTGACCACCGAAGGCAAGTTGACCCTCAACATCGCCCGTAGCCAGATCCTGCCGGCCGCCTTCCGCTACCAGCAGCAGTTGGCCACCTCCGCCGCTGCTGTCAAGGCCGCGGGCATCCCCTGCTCGACCGATATCCTCAAGCAGGTCTGCGCCCTGACCACCGAGTTGGAAGCCGGCATTGCCAAGTTGGAAAAAGCCCTGGCCCACCATGTCTCCGGCGAATCCATCGCCCACGCCAAGCACGCCCGCGACGGCGTCGCTGCCGCCGCCCTGGCCCTGCGCCAGACCGTGGACACCCTGGAAACCCTGGTCGCCGACGACCTGTGGCCGCTGCCGACTTATCAGGAAATGTTGTTCATCAAGTAACCATGGCAAAGTAGTTGAGCGGCGTCTCGCCGCGCTCATCCGCCTCACGACTCAATCAAAAAACTCCCGCTGATTGGCGGGAGTTTTTTGATTGAGTCATTCGTGTTCATCCCGCCACCACCTCATGCATTCGTGCATCATGCGGCTCCGCTGGAAGTGCCGCCACCATTTGCTCGGCAAAGGCCACCCCGATGCGCCAAAGCCCCGGGTGCCGCGCCAGAAAACGGTCGTAATAGCCGCCGCCTTGGCCCAAGCGCAGGCCATCGGCCGTGAAGGCAACGCCCGGCACCAGCACCACATCGCGTGGATCCGGCTGCCACAACGGACACAGTTGCGCCTTGGGGTGAGCGATGCCATGCGGACCGAATTCCAGTTCGCCCTCCCCCCGCACCAGGCGCATCTCCATGCGGCCAACCGCATGGAGATGCGGCAGAGCCACCGCCTTCTTTTCCCGCCAGAGGCATTCCAGCAGCGCCCGCGTCTCCACCTCGCTGCCGATGGCCCAGTAGGCCAGCACCGCCGGTGCCGACCGCACCCGCTGATGAAGCGCAAGTTGCGCCATCAACGCGCGTGAACGCGCGGCCCGCGCATCCGCCGCAATGGCGGTGCGCAGCCGGCGGCAAGCTTGGCGCAATTCAACTTTGGATTCCATCATTGGCCTTCTTTTTCGGCTTTGCAAACCAACTTACCAACAGCAGCAGGCCCACGCCGGTCAAAAGTTCCACGTCCGCCACATTGAAAATCCACGGGTACAACTCCGTCGGTCCCGGTTGCCCATTGGAGCCGGGCCAATGCCAGCCAAAGGGCAACTCCACACCGGGAAACAAATGCAACATGTCGCGCACCCCTTTGTAGACGATGCGGTCGAACAGATTGCCAAGGGCTCCGGCCAGAATCAATGCCAAACCGGCATGCATCCAATATGCGTTGGCCAGGCTGGTCAGCAGATACCAGCCGATGGCCCCCAGCGCCAGCAACGAAATGCCGATGAACAGCCAGCGCTGACCCTGGCCGATGCCGAATACCGCACCCTGATTGGTGAGCAGATGCAAGTTGAGGATTTTTGGCACCACCACCTTGGGATCATGGGGCACCATCTGGTCGGGCTTCAGGGGATTGACCACCTGCCAGCGCCCGGGCGCTGCTTCCATTTGAATTTCCGGCCCGTCTGTGCCGGCTTGCACCCGCACCGGCACCGGTGCCACAGAATGGAAAGCCCACGCCTTGACGCCAAGATCCAACCCCAAAAACACCACCGTCAGGACGGCGAACAGCCAAATGGAACGGGGGCGGCGGGCCACGGTGACAAGCGGGGAATCAGGCATGGGATCGGGCATGAGGGCGGGCGCAAAGAATGAAGAAGCAAAAGAAAAAGCGGCCTTGGGGCAAACCCAAAGCCGCTTGGAATTCTACCCAACAACTCAACCGCCAATCTGTTTCTCGCGGCGCAGGGCCGCCTCCTTGCCGTATTTGGCCCAAGGCATGACCTCCAGGCGCGGGCGCTCGATGGGGCGGCCGGTCTCGATGCACACGCCGTAATAACCCTGATCCATGCGCTCCAAAGCCGCGTCAATTTCGTTGAGGATTTTGCGCTCGGACTCCAGGATGCCCAAGGTGAACTCCTGCTCGTAATTGTCACTGCCCACATCGGCCATGTGCAGGGGCATGTGCGACAGGTCGCCGGCACTCACATTGCGGGCCTCTTCCATGCCCTGCATGTCGCCGACGATTTCGGAGCGGTGATCCAGCAGGGATTTGCGGAACGCCTCGATGTCTTTTTTTCCAAAACCCGTTTTGACGTTCTTCAACTGCGCCACGCTCCATTCGATCAACGGTGCCGCCGGCGCGGCTGGCAATGCCGTCAGACGGGGCTGCTTTTTTGGGGCGGCCTTTTTGGCGGCAACGGGCTTGCGCGCGGCCTTGGCTTGAACCTTGGAAGCGGCCTTTTTGACCGCCGGCTTCTTGGCCGCCACCACCTTGGGAGCCGATTTTTTCTTGGTAACGGGCTTGGCGGGAAGCTTCACAAGAGGCTTTTTGGCGGCAGACGCCTTCTTCGCTTCAATTTTTTTCGCCGCTGGTTTCTTGGCTGCTGATTTTTTAGGCGTGGTCTTGGGTGTGGCGGGCTTCTTCGATGCCGGCTTGGCTGAAGACTTGGTCACTGCTTTTTTTGCAGTTGCCTTTGCACTGCCTTTTTTGTTCTTAACTTCTTGTTTTGCCATGACTAGACTCCGTAAAAAACGAATGGAAAGAGTAGAGAAGAGGCGCCAAAAATCGGACTGAACGCCACTCACTCCGGCCTGAAAAGTGCGGGATTCTATAGAGAATCCACCTTCTCCGCAAGGGTTTTCCCCATTGTTGAAAACCCCCTCATTCCCCCTTCGCTTCGGATCGCCTGCTTTCCCACTCCGCCAACACCTGCTCCACATACGCCCGCGTCTTGGGGCCCGTCGCCGGACTGGCCAGCAAAGCCGCCCCATCGGCGCCGGGATGCCGGGCCAACCACTGCGCCACCTTGGTGGGCCCCATGTGATAGGCCGCCATCACGGCAGCGGGATCCCCGGCAAAGCGCTGCCAGAGTTGCCCCAAATAAGCGCACCCCACCTTCAAGTTGTATTCCGGGTCGTACAAATCGCCGCCACCCACCGCCCGGCGGCGTTCCCTGACTTCGGCCAGCGTGATCGGCGTCACTTGCATCAACCCGCGGGCATCGGACGCGCTTTGGGCCGACACATCTCCGCCCGACTCCGCCGTCACCACCGCCATCACCAGGCAGGGGTCAAGTTCGTACAGATCGGCGTATTTCTCCGCCATGGGGCGGAACTGCTCCAACCGCCAATGCCGGTAGCGGTTTCGGCCAAGCCACCCCGCGGCGCACAGCAGCACAACCGCCGCCGCCAGGACCGGACAGCGGAAAAGCCAACGCGGATTGGATGTTGCCTGTCGCACACCGGCGATGGTAGCCGATAAAACCGGCATGGAATCCCTCCCCACCCGCATCCACCGCACGCTTCAACTGCTCATCTTGGCGGCCGTGCTGGCCGTTTTGGGCGCCCTGGCCTGGCAATGGGCCAAAGCCAGCATCACACGCGACGCCTACCGCGCGCGCCTGGGCGAGCTTGAGGCCACCCACAACCAGCTGGTGCACGACTACAACCTGGCCATCCAGCGCACGGCGGTGTGCGAGGTGCGCCAAGAAGCCGGCAAACTCACCATCCTGGTGCGCACCGCCGACGGTCAAACCGAAGGGATTCCCGTCCCCTTCGACCCCACCCATGAGATTTATTTCGACTTCATCTGCCTCAATGGCCGCCTGCTCATGCGCCGCGTTTACGACGACCAGACCAAGCCCAAAGACGGCACCCCCATCCAAAGCAAACTGGCAAAAGTGGACTGGTCGAACCACGAAGACGACCGGGGCCTGGTGCTCTACCGTCCACTGCCCGAAGAGGGGCGTTATGCGCTCAAGGTGTCGGGCAACGGCGCGCTGACGCTGGAAAAAATGAGCGCGCAGGAAATCAGCCACCTGGAGCATGCGCCCAAACTCCGCCGCTTTGAGGCCGCCACCCCCATGAAAAACGCCGGGCAGGAGCCCGGCGCGGGAGAAGTTTTCAGGGCGTTGTGGCATTAAGGGACCAAACGGGCCGGCTCAATCAAAGGTGAATGCCGATTCTTCTTCACCGTCTCCGTCTTCCATCAGTTCAAAGGTGCCGCTGTCATTGCCCGGCATGGGGGCAAGCCCGTCCCCGCCCGACGCAATCTGGCCGGATGCGGCCTTTGCCATCGGGATCAATTCGCCATCGTCCGGATCATCGCCGCCGATGGGTTCCGGCATGGCGGGCGGCTGTTTACCCGCCTTGACCGGGGTATTGAATTCCTCAAAATCACTCTCACCGCCGACCGGCTGGATGTTCTTGGCGCTGGAACCGATGGTTTTGGGATGCGGCACCGTGGCAACCCGCGGCGCATTCACGGCGGCCATGTCCAAACCGGCGTGGGTGACGGCCGAACAGATTTGCGAGTCGTCTTGGTTGAAATCCATCTCCTGCTCGACCTGGGCCTTCTTTGGCTCCTCCGTGCCATCGTCCACAATGGTGCGGATGGGGGTGATCTTGGACGGCTTGCCGTCGATCATCACCGTGAAAACGACCGGCCCGATCACCAGTTCGTCACCGGGCTTGAGTGTGCCCTTCTTGCTTTTGGCGCCATTGTGCATGACGCCGTTGCTGGAATTCAAATCCTTGTAACTGAGCGTCTGGCCGTCGCACAACAATTCGCAATGCTCACGCGAGACGCGATCCAACGGAATGCGCACTTGGCAGGTGGACATGCGCCCGATCACATTGCGGTCGCCGACCAAGGGAATATCCCGGCGGGTGCCATCCGACTTGAACATGACCAGTGAGCATTCCATGGAGCGTCTCGCAAAATGAGGAAGCCAACCACCCCTGCCGGGAACAAATAAAGCGGACCGGCAGGCCTAACGGGTACGATTCTATGCCCCACCCCGCCGCTTAGCAATCCCTTTTTCACAGGTTTTCCGGTTTTGCCTTCCTTCCCGCCCCCGCATGCCCCGCCCAAAGACCGTGCCCCGGCCGGCCTTTACCTGCACCTGCCGTTTTGCTTCCACAAATGCCATTACTGTGATTTTTTCAGCGTGGTGGAAGCGGATGGACAGCAAAGCGACCGCCAGGATGCCTTTTGCGCCGCCCTGATCCGCGAGCTTGAACACCAAGCCACCCGCCACACCCTGCGGCCGCGCACGATCTTCGTCGGCGGCGGCACCCCCACTTATTTGCGCCTGGAACTCTGGCAACGCCTGCTTGAACGCATGCGCGCTTTGGAGGTGCTGGACGGCGTGGAAGAATTCACCGTTGAAGCCAACCCCGAAACCGTCACCCTTGAGCTCATGCAGTTGCTGGCCTCTTACGGCGTCAACCGCACCTCCATCGGCGCGCAGTCCTTCAACAAAACCGCCCTGAAGACCTTGGAGCGCTGGCACAACCCCGAGTCGGTGCCGCGCGCCATGGACCTGTGCCGCGCGGCCGGCATCAAGAACCTCAACCTTGATTTGATCTTCGCCATTCCCGGCCAAACCCTGGCGCAATTGGATGAGGATTTGTCCGAATTGCTGCGCCTGCAACCGCAGCACCTCTCGACCTATGGCCTGACCTACGAACCCAACACCGCGCTGTCAGCCCGCCTCAAAGCCGGCCGCGTGACCCCCATCGGCGAAGACCTTGAGCGCGAGATGTACGCCCTGGCCCTGAGCCGCCTGGAAGGCGCCGGCTTTGAACATTACGAAGTCAGCAACTGGACCAAAAAAGACCCCACCCGAAACTTGCGCTGCGCCCACAACATGCTTTATTGGCAAAACGGCGAATGGCTGGGCCTGGGTCCGGCCGCCGCCTCGCACTTGGCCGATTGCCGCTGGAAAAACGCCCCCAACCTGCCACGCTACCTCGACGGCTGCACCCAGAGCCCGCCCGCCCCGCCGATTGAAGATTTTGAATGCCTGCCCATGGAGCGCCGTATCGGCGAACAACTGATGCTGGGCCTGCGCCTCTCGGAAGGCGTGAAACTGGATTGGTTGGCCGATGTTTTGGGCGACGGCGGCAAAACCGCCAAACGCCGCCTGAGTGCCATATTCGACATGGAGCAAATCAAAATGCTCGAACGCACCCCAACCCACTTGCGCCTGACCCGGGCCGGCTTGTTTGTGGCGGATGCGGTGATTGGGAAGTTGGTGTGAAAAAGACGCGGCGGCCCGCCGCGTTTGAAGCTAGAAAATAAAGCCAACGCGCGTTCCAAAATGGATCGCGCGTTGGCTTCAAGAAAGGTCGCGGTGAACGCGGCGGGCCGCCGCGTCTACTTTGGCCTTCATGTCCC
>CAZKVP010000004.1:75046-80022 GCA_964556215.1 uncultured Phycisphaeraceae bacterium | reverse complement strand
TCCACCAGCACCACATTGGCTTTGTGGTCGTGCAGATCGGGGGCGGTGGCGTAGCCGTAGTTGAGGATGATCACGCGGTGCCCTTCCTTGACCAGGTGCGCCGCCGCGCCGTTGACACCGATGATGCCGCTGCCGGGTTCGCCGCGGATCACATAGGTTTCAAAGCGCGCGCCGTTGTCGCAGTCGAGCACCATCACGGCTTCGTTGGGGCGCATGCCGGTGGCGGCGAGCAGGTCGGCGTCAATGGTGATCGAGCCCACATAGTGCAGGTCGCACTGGGTGATGGTGGCGCGGTGGATCTTGGACAGGAGGATCTTGCGGAGCATGATGGGGATTGTAGGAAAAACTCCCGGCGTCCTTATGGCGACAGCCGCCCGATTTCCCAGCTTTCGCCGCGCTTTGTGTAGCACAGCCGGTCGTGCAGGCGGCTGGTTTGGCCCTGCCAAAACTCAAAGGTGTCGGGGATGACGCGGTAGCCACCCCAGTTGTCGGGCAGGGGGATGTCTTCCTGGCCGGCAAATTGCGCCTCCTCCTTGGCAAAAGCGGCTTCCAATGCCGCCCGCCCGGCCAAACGCACCGATTGGCAACTGGCGCGCGCGCCCAGGCGGCTGCCGCGCGGGCGGGTGCGCCAGTAGGCGAGGGAATCGGCGCGGTCCACTTTTTCCACTGTGCCGGTGATACGCACTTGGCGGAACATCAGATCCCAGTAAAACACCAGCGCGGCGCGCGGGTTGGCGGCCAGGGCTTGGCCTTTGGCCGATTCGTAATTGGTGTAAAAAGCGAAGCCGCGCGCGTCCGCGTCCTTGAGCAGCACGATGCGTGCCTGGGGATGGCCGTCGGCATCCACGGTGGCCAAAGTCATGGCGTTGGGTTCAAGAATTTGCGCCTCGATTGCCTCTTTGAGCCATTGGTGAAACAAAGCCAAAGGATCGGCCGGTAGCGCGCTTTCCAAAAGCGGCGGCGCGTCGGAATAGGATTGGCGGAGGTCGGAGATGGCGCCCATGGGCGTTACTTTACATCTTCCACAAACTGGTGGTCCACGCCATGCCGCCGCCGATGGCGGCAAACAGCACCAAGTCGCCCTTTTTCAACTGCTTGGATTCCATCAGTTCATGCAGGCACAGGCCCACGCTGGCGGCGGAGGTGTTGCCGTATTTGTGGATGTTCACATGCACGCGGTCTTTGGGCAGGCCCAGCCGGGTGCGGATCAAATCCAAAATGCGGAAGTTGGATTGGTGCGGCACGATCATCGCCAAGTCTTCGGCCTTGACGCCGGCGGCCGACAGCGTGTCTTCGATGGCTTTCTGGGTGGTGGTGACGGCGAATTTGAACACTTCCTGGCCGTTCATCTGCAAGGTGCCAAAGGCGCCGTTGAACATGGCGGGGTCGCCGCCTTCGGGCAGGTGGGCGGCCTCAAGGGGCACATACAGTTCCTTCCAGGCGCGGCCGTCGGAATGCATGCTTTGGTGCAGGCAGCCTTGGTCGGGCGTTGCGCCCTGGGAGGTCAGGATGGCGCAACTTGCGGCATCACCGAACAAAATGCAGGTGCGCCGGTCGTTGAAGTTGGTGATGCGGCTCATGGTCTCGGCGCCGATCACGGCCACGGTTTTGTAAAAACCGCTGGCGATCAGCGCGGCCGCATGATTCATGGCATAGACGAATCCCGAGCAGGCGATGGAAATGTCCATGGCGCCGGCGGGGGTGGCGCCCACTTCGGCCACCACGCGGGCGGCGGTGGCGGGGCAGGCCATGTCGGGGGTCATGGTGGCGACAATGACCATGTCCAGCGCGGCGGGTTTCATGCCGGCACTGGCCAGCGCTTGACGCAGGGCCGCAGTGGCCAGTTCGCGCGTGGTTTCACCCTTGGCGGCGATGTAGCGGTTCTCAATGCCGGTGCGCTGGCGGATCCACGCATCGGTGGTGTCCACCGTCTTGGCGATTTCGGCATTGGACATGCCTTTGGCCGGCACTGACATGCCGGTCCCCGCAATTCGAATGCCGCCAAGGCGTGGTGTCATGCAAAAAGCCATTTAGTGGTCCTTGCTCCCTGCCTGACAATCCGGGGCGCCCAGTCCCTGCACGTGCTTGGCTGATTCTGCCAGCCGCTCGATGATGCCGGCATTGAGATTAAGGCGGGCGAAATTCATGGAATTGCGGATGGAATTCTTGATGGTGATCGGTTTCGACGAGCCGTGGCAGATGATGCACAGGCCGTTGGCGCCAAGCAAGGGGGCGCCGCCGTACTCATGATAGTCGTGTTTCTTGTGGATGCGCTCGACCACCGGCTGCATTTTGATGGCCAGTTCGGGGTCCACTTCGAAGGTTTCCTGCGCGATGGCCTCGAACAGGCCCTTGGACAGGCCTTCGGCCAGTTTCAGAACCACGTTGCCGGTGAAGCCTTCGGTGATGACGACATCGGCCACGCCGTTGAACACGTCGCGCCCTTCGATGTAGCCGATGTAATTGATGGTCGGGTCTTTCCTGAAGAATTCGGCGGTGCCGCAGGTCAGCGCGTTGCCCTTGCCTTCTTCGCTGCCGATGGACAGCACGGCCACTTTGGGTTTGGTTTTGCCCAGCACCTTTTCGGCAAATAAGCTGGCCATGTGGCCGTATTGATGCAGGTGACTGGGGCGCGGCTCGGGGTTGGCGCCGACATCGGAAACCACCACCGGGCCGTAGAACGAGGGGATCGTCACCACGATGCCGGGGCGGTGGACGCCGGGCAAACGGCGCATGGCCATTTGCGCCGAAGCCACGCACGCGCCGGTATTGCCGGCGGAGATGATGATGTCGCACTGCAAATCGCCGGCTTTTTTGCTGCCAAGCCAGCCCCATTTGACAATGTTGCTGTCGGGCTTGGCCTTGATGGCCTCCACCGGCGAATCGCCCATGCCGATGACCTGCGTGGTGGGGAAAATTTCGTAGCGCGGGTCGTTGTCCAGGCGGTTTTCCGCAAGGGTTTCACGGATGACGGTCGCGTCGCCGACCAAGACCAGACGGTCGTCGGGCCCGATGATGTCGCGGGCGAGTATGCAGCCGGCCAGAATGGCGTCCGGTGCGTTGTCCCCACCCATGATGTCCACAGCGATGCGCATGGCTAGGCTTTCCGTGATAGGCGAAAACCGCAGGGGGAAACAAGGTTGCCCCCGGCGGTTTGAAATCAGTCAATAAAATCAGGCCTTGGCATTGCCAACCGACAAACCCGGGCGGACATAGCCGCACGATTTGCAGGCGCAATGGGGCAGTTTCGCCTCGCCGCAGTTCGGGCAAGAGAGGGTCTGCTTGGCGGTGATGGCCTGGTGGCTGCGGCCTTGACGGGACTGGGAGCGGGTTTTGCGCTGGCAGGGAAGCATGTTAATCCTTGGGGGACGGGCGGAAACAGACCCTATTCCCCGCCACAAGAAGGCGGAATTTAGGGGTGGGGAGGATACCCGCTGGCGGAGCTTTCGTCAAATGGCGGGTGTGATCCCTTGCCGGATCCGCATCATTCGGCACGGCATCGGGTTAAGTTTGGGTTATTGGAGCGCCCGGTCCTTGATTTTTCGGGCCGGATTGCCGCCGTGGATTTCATCCGCCGGTATGTCCTTGAATACGCAGGCGCGGGCGCCGACCACGGCACGCGGCCCGATGGACACATTGGGGCCCACAAAGGCTTGGGTGCCAATCCAGGCATCCGACCCCACGGTGATGGGCTGGCGCAGCAGGGGGAAGTCGCGGCGGCTGTGGTCGTGTGTTCCGGCGCACAGGTGGGCATATTGGCTCACCGTGGTGCGCGCGCCGATGCAGATGGGGCCCAGGCTGTAAAGAATGGCATGGTCGCCCACGGTGGCGCCGTCGTCGAGCGAGAGCATCCAGGGGATTTCGATTTTGACCGACGGGCGCAGGCGCACTCCAGACCCCACTTGCGCTCCGAACAAGCGCAACCAGGCCGCGCGCAGGCCGTACCAGTTGTGGAAGGTCAGGCTGAACAGCGGTTGGCCAACCAGCATCCACAGGGCGCGGCGGATTTTTTCGCCGGTGGTCCAGGGGCTTTTTTCGGGGGCGAGGGCTGGGCTGGGCGGCGCCGGGGGCGGGGGGGTGTTGCCGGCGGGCGCGGCAGCGGTCCTTTGCCCCGCCTCGATTTCCCGCTTCTTGGCGATGGAGGCCAACTCGTACCACGCCAGCAAGCGGCACAGGATGAAGCCTTCGTAGCCGTCCATAAAGCCGCGTTCGATGAAATACGAATAGAGGAAACGCAGCGTGGGACGGAAGGGAAGGCGCAGGGAAATTTGGCGCAGAAAGCGCCGTTTTGAAACCACGCCTTGGCCGAAAGGCGAGGCCGCCACCTCGCCGCGCACGCCGGCCAGTTGGGCATGCGCCTCCCAGGTGGAATAACGGTTGTGCTTCTCGATGAAGGTGGCCACATCCGGATAGGCGAAATGGTCGAAGGCATGGCGCAAGTAACCGGCCTTGCCGTGCGCCAGCACCACATGCTCGTGCACCTCGTTGTCGCCGGTGCCGGTGTCGCCCAAGAGTCCGATGCGCTCGTAGCGGCCGACGGCATGCTTGAACAGGCGGATGTTCCATGACGGCCAGTAGCCGCAGCCTTTGATCCAGCGGCCCATGAAGCGGAAGCGGCGGGGGATCCAGTAGGCCTCGCCGCTGCCGGCTTGGGCTGCATTTGCGCCTTGCCATTGGCCACTCACTACGGCGCAAATTTCGGCGGCCAGTTCGGGCGTCACCACTTCGTCGGCGTCCACCACCAGCACCCAGTCATGTTGCCAGGGGATGTTTTCAAGTGCCCAGTTTTTCTTTTTCGGCCAGCCCTGGGCGCGGTCGTAATCAAAGCGGTAAACCTGTGCGCCATGGGCTTGCGCCAACGGCACGGTCAGGTCGGTTGAACCGCTGTCCACCACCACGATTTGCGCTGCGAAACCCAAGGCGGCCAGACAGCGGGGGAGGTTGGCCTCTTCGTTCTTGACGGGGATCAGGACGCA
>CAZKVP010000004.1:48604-74946 GCA_964556215.1 uncultured Phycisphaeraceae bacterium | reverse complement strand
TCGATCACGCGGTTGGAGTAGCCCCACTCGTTGTCGTACCAGCTGATCAACTTGAAGAAGTTGGCATTGAGTTCGATCGAGGAGCCGGCGTCGAAGATCGACGAACGGGCGTCGTGGATGAAGTCGGTGGAGACCACTTCGTCGGAGGTGGTGCCCAGGATGCCGCGCATGTAGGTTTCGCTGGCCTTTTGGATGGCGGCCTTGATTTCCTCAAGGCTGGTGGCCTTGGTGGTCTTCACGGTCAGGTCGACCACCGAGACGGTCGGCACCGGCACGCGCAGGGCCATGCCGGTCAACTTGCCCTTGACTTCCGGGCAGACCAGGGCGACGGCCTTGGCGGCGCCGGTGGCCGAGGGGATGATGTTCTGCGCGGCGGTGCGCCCGCCCTTCCAGTCCTTCTTGCTCGGGCCGTCCACGGTCTTCTGGGTGGCGGTGTAGGCGTGGATGGTGGTCATCAGGCCTTCGGCGATGCCGAAGCCTTCCTTGAGCAGCACATGGACCAACGGCGCCAGGCAGTTGGTGGTGCAGGAGGCGTTGGAGACGACGAAGTGCTTGGCGGAGTCGTAGATTTCGTGGTTGACGCCCATGACGATGGTGGCGTCTTCACCCTTGGCCGGGGCCGAGATGATGACCTTCTTGGCGCCGGCGGTGATGTGGCCCTTGGCCTTTTCGGCTTCGGTGAACAGGCCGGTGGATTCGATCACATAGTCGACCTGGAACTGCTTCCAGGGCAGTTCGGCCGGGGTCTTGGCCGAAACCACATGGATTTCCTTGCCGTTGACCACCAGCACATCGTCTTCGGCCTTGTCGGGCGAGGACTTCTTGCTGGAGACGGTGCCGTTGAACTTGCCCTGGGTGGAGTCGTACTTGAGCAAGTAGGCCAAGTTGTCAGCGGGAACGATGTCGCCCACGGCGACCACTTCGATGCCGGGGATGTTCTGCTCGCACAGAGCGCGGAACACGAGACGACCGATGCGACCGAAACCATTGATGGCGACCTTGATACCCATTGCGTTTTTCTCCGAAGAAATTGAGGAAGTGAACCGAGGTGAAGAATGGAAATCATCGGGATTCCAGCCCGGATGTCAAATGGCATGCGCGGGCTGTCGGACAAGTGCCTAGGGCCTTGGCGGAATTTGCGATCCGGCCGCGTTGAGATGGCCTACCCGGACGCCATCCGACATCGAGAACCAATCGGCGCCGGCCTGCGGGGTTGAAAGGGCCGGATCCGCCCAGCGGTACATGTCGCGGAAGACCGGCAGCCAGACCCGGCCTTTGGCATCGGCCAGGGGCGCGGGATAAACCAAAACCAGGTTGCTGTCGAGCGTCTGATCCTTGGTGTGGTGGGCGGCGCGCTCCAAAAGGGACGGATTCTTTTTGGGCGTGCTGCGGACGCGGTCAAAGGCGATGGCCAGGGTGGGGATGGCTTGCCCGGGGGAATGGCCGTCCTCCATCAGCATGGCCGGCGCCAATGCAACGGATTTGTCCATCCAGGTTTCGGCCTGCGCCGGTTGGCCATGCGCCGCATGCCAGGCGGCCAGCAGGTAGGCTGGGTAGAACTGGTCCGGGACGGTAGCTTGCTGCGCTTCAAGCTGCGCGCGGGTGGCGGCATCGGCAAAGTGCAGGCGGTCGCGGGCCAGGGCGGCGCAGGCAAGCAGGGCGGTTTCGATGCGGCGTTCTTCCGCCGGATCCCTGGCCAATGAAAATTCCGCCGAGCGGTAGTCTTTGCCGGTGTCGGCCTTGGCGATGGTGCCGTACTTCAGTTCAAAGGGGCGCATTGCCGACATGGGCCAGGCTTCGCGGTCCTGCCAGTGCAGGGCGATTTGAGGCGGTTTGCTCGCCTCGACATGGTGCACAAAAGCCCGGATGCCGATCCACAGGCCGACCGCCATCACCGCAAAGACGATGCCGATGATCAGGACGAAGCGCTTGCCCGGCACATGCTCGTTTTTCAGGAGACGTTCATTCATGGCAAAACCCCCATGCGGACCAGGTGGGCGGTGATTTGCGCCGCGGGCGGCTCACGACCGTCCGGATCAACGGGGTGGGCCTGCCAGCCGCGCATCCGGGCGGCGGTGACATTGTCGGACCGGTCGTCAAAAAAGGCGATTTGCGCCCCGCGCAGCCCCAGCGTTTGTTCGGCGTGGCGGTAAATGCCGGCGCCGGGTTTGGCCAGTCCCAGATCCTGCGAGGCAAAGCGGTGGTGCAGGCGCTCAAGCGGGATGTGCTGCGGGACCTCTGTGCCGCCCTCCCCCCGCATCAGGGACCAGTGCAGCGCGTTGGTGTTGGAAAGGCAGCCGGTGGTGATGCCGGCGGCTTCGAGCCGGTCAAGCAGGGCGTGGGTGCCGGGGAAAGGCCCGGCGATGCGGGCACGGAACACGGCGGCAATGGTTGCCGGATCAGCGCCAAGAATGCGGCCGGCTTCCTGCATGAAGGCGCCGGTTCCTAAGCGGCCGCATTCGAATTCCATGTGCAATTCCGCCACTGCGGGGTGGTCGTCCATCAGATGCAAAAGGCCGTTTTCGCCGCCGTCAAAGCCGGCGGCGGCGCAGGCATCCGGCCAGGTGCGCAGGCGCAACCAGACGCCGCCCAAATCAAACAGGACGGCGCGCACGGGCGTTCCAGGCGGGGGGGCTATGGCATTCATGTCACGGACTGTTGCGGCGGGTGGCGCGCACTTCGATCTTCTTGAGCAGGGTGCCCGGGGCCAGGTTGACGCCGGGGGGCATGAGGACTTCCACATCCAGCATCAGTTTGCCGTCGGCCGGAATTTTGTTGGTGACGCGGGCCACCGCCCACACCAGCTTGGTTTCATTCTCATTTTTCATATTGTTGAGAATGCGGTCTGTGTCTTCTGGCGATCCAGTCAGGCGCAGATCATTGAGGTATTTGTCGTTCTGGTCGGTGAACTCGAACGACCATTTGTTTTCGGAGCCCGGCAGGGGCACGATGGTCACCGGCAGGGTGTCGAGTTTGAATTCCTTGGAGGAGATTTTTTCCAGCTTCAGCGTGACGTTGACCGATGCCGGGGTGATGGCGGGGTGGGCGAAGTAAGCCTTGTGGGCGGCCGAGATCGTTTTGACTTTGAGGTATTCGGTGATGAAGGGGATTTCCACCGGGACCTGGCGGGAGATTTCTTCGCCCGGCTTGATGTCGGGCCCGAAAACGAGCTTGTTGAGGTTGAGTTCCGACTTGATGTTTTTTCCCCAAGAGCCGATCAGGGATGCCGGGAGCATCACCCGCACGCTGTCCTCCGATTTTTTCGGCGGTTCGGTCAGCCGCAGTTGGCGTTCATCCAGGTGGAAATCGACCGGGACAGTGACTTCCTCCATTTTCTCGCCGATCAAAGTCACCGAGGTGTCCGGTTCCACCTTGATGTTGCTCACCGGCAGGCGGTCGTCGGCGAGCGCCTGCTGGATTTTTTCCTTGAGATTGACGCTGAATGAAACCGGGTTGGTGCCGGCCGCCTTGGAATTGAGGCCAAGATGGAGGGGATAAGGGCCGTTGTCCAGAAGCTTTTTCTTGACCGCATCCACCTGGGTGTTGCTGCACCGGAAAGTGATGGTGATTTTCTTCGGGGCATCCGCCGGGGTGAAGACCAGGAAATTCTTCTGCTCTTCGGGCGTGCCGTAGACCAGATCAACGGACAAGGCCGGCTGGTCGTGCACATTCTGCTGTTCGGCGAACAGCCACACCATGACGGCGATGGCGGTCACCAGCAAAATGGTGGAGCCGGCATCCAGCAGGCGGCGGAGGATGGAAAGGAGCAGCATCAGCGGGCATCCTTCAAAACGGGGGCGGGGGCGCCGGATGCCGCCAGGGGCGCTTGGCGGTTTTTTTTCCCGAAGCCGAGGACCAGGGGCGCCGGCAGGCCCTGCTCAAGCAGGCCGCGCAGTTGGGCGGGGGACAGGTTGAACTTGAATTGGCCTTTGTGGGCGAAGGAAAGGCTGCCGGTTTCTTCGGACACGACGACGATCAGGGCATCCACTTCCTGCGAGAGTCCAAGGGCGGCGCGGTGGCGCGAACCGAGTTCCTGCGGCAGCAGGTCGGCGTCGGCCAAGGGGAATTGCACGCCGGCGGCGGCCACCCGTTCACCGCGGATGACCAGCCCCAAGTCGTGCAGCATCGACCCCGGCCAAAACACGGTGGAAAGCAGTTCCTTGGAGACCACCGCATCCAGCGGGGTGCCGGATTCGAGATAAGGGGCCATGCTGATGTCGCGTTCGATGGCGATGATGGCCCCGATGCGGTTCTTGCCCAGGTATTCGGCGGCGGCGGTGACATCGTCAAGCAGGCGGTTGCGCGCCCCGCGGCCCAGGTGGAACAGGCGCATTTCCCCCAGGCGCACGATGCTGCGCCGCAATTCGGGCTGAAAAGCCACCAGCAGCACCAAGCCGACGACGATCAGGAAGTTGTTGTAAAGCAGGCTCAGGCGCGAGATGCCTTCTTGGAATTGGCCGTCTTCGCTGCCGCTGGCCAGGGAGAAAAACAGCGCGCCAAACACCAGCGGGGTGGCGATCAATTTGACCGCGCGGCCACCGCGGGCTCCGCGCAAAAAGTGCAGGATGATGTAAGTGCCAAGCCAGATGACGGACCACTCCGCGACCAGGCCCCAAGGGTTGGTGTGCCAGTAGCTTGTGACGCGCGTGACGATAGGCAGGTTGTCCAGGATGTCTGGCAACTTCGCTAAGAATCCGGAGCTTTGGGCGGCGGGGATGTTCACCGCCGGGATTGTAGGGGATGGGTGGCTTTGTCCGTTGGGCAAAGCTTCGGCTAACATCCCACCCATGGACGGCTGGAACCAACAATTCAATGCTTACCGCACCAAAACCGGCGGCCTGCCCTGGTGGGTGACGCGCCTGCCCATGGCCGCGTTGCTGCTGCTGCTGATTCCGGCGGTGCTGGCGGCCATCGCGGCGGTGTTGGCCGCCGCCATCCTGTTTGTGGTTTTGCTGGTCCTTTGGCGGGCGGTGTCGGCGTTTTTCCCGCCGGTGGCGACGCCGGAGCCGGATGACGGCCGGGTCAATGTCAGGGTGGTGGGGCGGGAGGAGTGATCAGGGCCGGTTTTTCTCGGGGTTTCACAGTGCATCAACTCTCCATTTTCAAGGATGACGCAATGTCAGATTCATTGGGCGATTGGGTTGGCCGGCATTTGCCTTCGATTTTCAGCACGGACATCGGGATGAACGTGAAACTTTGGCAACCCGTGGGCCTGCTGGCCCTGGTGCTGGGGGGGATTTTGGCCGACCGCCTGGCGCGCGCTTTGGTGCGTGCGACCGCCCGGCACCTGTTGGCCAAGGGCGGAACCCCCGCCCGCGTGGGGCACATCGCCTTTGCCGTGCGCCCATTGGGGGTGGTGGTGACTGGCCTGCTCTGGTATTTCGCCCTGCCCGCCTTTGAATTGCACGCCGGGCTCCAGGCGGTGGTGCAGGGCGCCATCCATTTCGTCCTGATCATCGCCGGCATCTGGGCCGCTTTCCGCCTGATTGACCTGATTGGCGAAGTGATGGAGGCCAAGGCCGCGCAGACGGAAAACAAACTGGACGACGTGCTGGTGCCGCTGCTTCGCAAGGGCGCCAAGATTCTGGCCGTGATCCTGGGCATCATGGCCGGTTTGGTGACTTTGACGGATGCCAATGTGGGGCAAATGCTCGCATCCCTTTCCATCGGCGCCGTGGCCCTGGGTTTTGCCGCCAAGGAAACAGTGGAGAATTTTTTCGGCACCGTCACCGTCATTTTGGATTCGCCCTTTGATATCGGCGACTATGTGATGATCGACGGCAAGGTGGAGGGCACGGTGGAGGAACTGGGCTTCCGATCCACCCGCGTGCGCACCCCGACCAACACCCTGGTGACCGTGCCCAACGCCACCCTGGTGCGCGCCAATGTGGAGAACTTTCAGCGTCGGCAATACCGCCGCTGGAAGACCACCCTGGGGTTGACCTACGACACGGCGCCGGAAAAACTGCTGGCCTTCACCGAGGGCGTGCGCGAACTCATCCGCATCCACCCCTACACCCGCAAGGATGTGTACCAAGTGTATGCCAATGAATTCGGCGCCTCTTCGCTGGATGTGCTGCTGGTGGTCTTTTTCACGGTGCCCGACGCCCACACCGAATTGCGCGAGCGCGAACGGCTGTTCATCGACATCCTGCGGCTGGCCAACAGGGTCGGCGTGTCATTCGCCTTCCCCACCCGCACGCTCATCATGCAGCAGGGGCCGGAAGTGCCGGCGCCGCAGGCATTCCCCAAGGCCGCCGGCATGCACGACAGCATGGCGCAAATGGAAGGCATCGGCGCCGCCCACGGCATCACTGCGGACCAATTGTGGCGCAGCCACAAGCCCGAGCCGCACGTGCTGCCACAGGTCGAGACGCCGATGGCGGACACCGGCAGGGAGTGAGCGCCGTTTAGTCGGCGGATTTTTCCGCCGGACGCTTGAGCATCGGCGGCGGGGAGGGCGTGCTTGGCGCCACAGGCGGCGGCGTCTTTTGCGCCGGTTGCGGCTTGGTCCCCGTCCCCGCTCCCATCCCCTGCATCAATTCCTCCAGGGTAGGCGGCTTTTGCACGGTGATTTGGGGCCGTTTGGCGCAGAATTCATCCTTCCAAACCGCCCACTTTTGGGCATCCATGGTGTAATCGGCAAACACCGCCACGCCACGGTAATTGGCCGGCAGGCGGTCGAACGACATCAGGCCGGCATGCACGCCCGAGAGTGCCCGCGACAGGGTTTCTGTTTCTGCATGGTGCCACGGCTGCGGGACCGTCTCTTGGTAGTCGGCAATGCCCAGGAGAACCGGCGTGGCCCCGGCCCACTGCAGGGCTTCCTTGGTCCATGAGGCGATCAGGTGGGTGAACAATTTGTCGTTGGACAACCCGGTGTCGGCCAGCATGACCACCAAAAGGTCGCTTTTGGCGGCGACCTGTTTGAAATAGGCCTGGCCCCAATGACGGTCGGGATTGGGCTGAAACAGCGTGGGCGGCGGGCAGGCGGCCACCGCCAGTTGCTTGCCCTTGGGCAGGGCTTGGCGCAATGCATCGAGCACGGCCAGCATGTGCGGATCATTTTCGGGCCACGGCTCGATGTTGACCAGCACCCCCTTCAAGTGCGGGCATTTGACCAGCATGTCAGCGCAGGAGGCCGCAAACGCCCGGCGCCATTCCGGTTTTTCAGGGAAACAATTCACGCCGCGGTCGCCGCCCACCCAGGGCCAGGCGCGGACGCCAAGATCCGTGGCAAACAGGCCCAAGGTTTCGGCGCTGCTGTGCGAGGCCGGGGGCAACGCGCCGTCGGCGGAGCAGGGGTGGAGGTCAAAAAACAGGTCGGCCATGCCCCGGTTTTTCATTTCCTGCAAAGCGGCGATGACCGATGGCGTGTTGTGGTACACGGTCAATTGCGCCATGCGCTCGGGATTCTGCATGAACCACTGGTCGCTGGCCAGCCAGCCGTGGGCCATCCACACACCGTTGGTGCCAAGGTCATGCCGCCCGTCGGTCGCGCGCGCGCCGGGTTTCCACGCGCACCAGGCGCCGGCCGCCAGGCCGATCAAAGCCAGGGGAATCAGGGTGCGCAGCCATTGGGCTTTGGTTTTGGGGAGGATTTGCATGGGATTATCCGATCGTCTTTCCGCGTTGCGCCGGATCATCTTCCCCGCGGATGGTGACCGGGTCGGTGGCCGATTCGATGCGCACATGGCCCCAGGCGTCCACCACGCACACGGGGATCTTGCCGGCCTTCCAGTCGCCCAGGGGCAGCAGCGGCCAGCGGGCCGGTTCGCTGCGGTTGGGGTCCACGCGGATGTGGGTGCCGCCGCGCCCGGCGCTCAGGCGGTCGATGACCAGCACGGGGGTGGCCAGAAGGTAGCCCAGGGTGGTGATGCCGCGCGGGTAATGGGCCAGGTTTTCGGCAATGTAGGCATCGGTGAAGCCGCGGCTTTGCTGGTGGGTGTTGCCCATCACCTGCATGTCCCAGTAGTGCTGGGCGCTGGGCGGGCCGACCAGCTTGAGGTAGCGGGCGAACACATCGCGCCAGAGGTTCTGCGAAATGCGGATGGTGTCGGGTTCGGCCGAGGAATTGCTGCCGCCGTAGCGGCGGTCGGTTTCGCGCTTGGCGCTGTAGATGTCCACTGCCAGCTTGTCGCGGGGCATCAAAGTTTCCTGCCCGATCATGTAGGGAAGGAGTTCGCCGTTGATGTTGTAGATGGCGTAATTGTCGGCGTTGCCCATGGTGTGCAGGGTGGGGTCCACCGTGGGGGCGTAGTGGTCATGGTGCCAGGCGGCGGCGTCGATCTGCCTGGCGGCGGTTTCCCAAGCTTGGGTGAAACGCTTGGCGTCGGGCGCCAGGTCCAGGCGGTCGGTCAGCGCCAGCATGTCGGCCGCCGCACGCAGGGCGACGGCGCGTTTGATGGCCAGGTAGGTCTGGCGCGGGGTCATGCGGAAGATGGGCCCCCCCCCCTGGCGCATCGGCAACCCTTCGGAGGGGAAGCCGGAGCCCTCGCGGTCGGTCCACAGCAGGTAATTGCCAAGCCGCAGCAGCAGTTCGGCGTTGGCCCGCACGAAGCCCAGGTCGCCGGTCCAATGGGTGTAGGTTTGCAGCAGGGTCAGAAAATCGGCATTGTGTTCGCCGGGGGCGGCGCCGGCCGCCGGCCCATGGCATTCGAGCCCCTTGCCCACATCCGGCCCCAAACAGGCCCCGCCCGAGGCGGCGTGCTCTTTGGGGAAGCGCGCCCACTGCGCGAACTGGCCGCGCAAAAGTTGCGGCCACATCGAAAGGTAAAGCATGGCCGAATTGCATTCGGCGTTCAAGGTCGAGTGGTATTGGCGCGAGCCCTCGAGCACCGAGAACCAGGTTTTGCGCTCGGGCTGGTCGGGTTTGGCCGCCGGGTCGTCATAGGAACACAGGAAGGTGTTGGTCAGCCAGCCCTGGAAGCTCTGGTTGGTCAGGTGGCGCATGCTCGGGTCCAGCGGCGCCTGCTCCATGAGTTTTTCAAGCCGGCGGCTTTTGGCCAGGCGGCCGTCGCGTTCATTGACGGCGTCCAGGGTGGCGGCGTCCAGGTCCGGCAGCCAGTCGGTGTAGCGGAATTTCGCCGGGAAATTTTCCGGCATGCCATTGCGGTGGTCGGCGATGGACAACACCGGGTCCTTGACATGGGCCACCCATGCCAGGCGCCATTTGATGCCGGAGTCGCCGTGGGTTACCGGCAGGCGCAATGTCAGCCCGTCACCGCTTGCCAGGACATGCGCGCCAGGGGTGAGGGAGACCACCCGTTCGCGCACGGGCAGCGTGTGCGCCGGGTCGTGGTCGTCGGCCTTGGGCGTGCCGGTGTAGGCATGGAAGGTGAGGCTGTTGTCGTAGGCCAAGTCGATGCGCGCGCCCTGCGGACCGTCGTCTGAAGTGGTGATTTCCGTGCCCGGCCGGCGCAGGCGGAAGAACACATCCACCTGTGCCGGGGTGTTGCTTTCGCCGGCCCAGCGCACATTTTCCACGGCGATGGCGCGCAGTTCGAAATAAAAGGCCGGCGCATGGCAAAGTTTTTCATCCTGCGGATAAAACGGGCTGTGCACATTCATTTCAAAACGCACGCCAAGGGCCTGAGAGTAGCCGCGAAAGGTGATCGAGTTGAAGCGCTCAAACTGCTCGCAGTTGATGAAACAGTCGCCCTCGGCGGTGAAGGGCAGCACGCGTTCGGTGCCGTCGGGCTCGACGAAGCCGACCTTGAGGTCCAGCGGACGGTCCAGCATGCGGCCAAGGGCCGAGTGCATCACGCGGTTGCGGTAGGGTTCAAACAGAAAGCCGAAGCGGCTGCCAAGGCGGCCAAGGGGCCAGCTCATGAGTTGCATGGGGGCGCTCCCAGGAGGGGGGACCGGATATAAAAGGAAGCCCGGCCGGGGCCGGGCTTCCTTTTATATCTGAAAACAGACTGTCGGGGGAGGCCCCCGGATATTGGCGGACCTTTAGAACCCGTGGCGCAGGCCAAGTCCAAGGACCACGCCGTTCTCTTCAAGGCCGGCGACGCCCTGGAAATCGCGCCAACGGTCCCAGCCGAGGGAGGCTTCGCCATGCCAGCCCTTGAGGACGCCAAAGGAGCGGCCAAGGTCGGATTCCACGCCGATTTTGCTTTGCAGCAGGGTTTCGGTGACGGGGGCGTTTTGGCCATGCTCTTCAAAGTTCACGGAACCGAAGGCTTCCAGGCCGGTGCCAAGCTTGGCGCGGGCTTCGGCGAAGTAGCTGATGGCGTCGCCGCCCATCGGGGCGCCGATCTGTTGGCCGCGGTAGGAATAGTCGGTGTCAACGCCAGGGAGGCTGACGGCGCCAGCGCGGTTGCCGTTGGTGTACCAATGGCGGTTGGTGTTGGCATGCTCAAGGGTGACGGACCAGATGCCGGCGTTGTCAAGCTTGGGCAGGTAAACACCCACCACATAGGCGAATTGCTGGAGGGGGAAGCCGGTGCCGTTGAACCAGTCCTTGGTTTGCAGGCGGGTTTCCCAGCCGACTTCGCCGTAGAACTCGAAGGGCAGGTTCTTCCACGGGCTGAACACGCGCCAGTCGGCCGAGGCCTTGTGGTCTTGGGCGGAGCTGTCCCGGCCGCTGGTGAACAGGTAGGCCCAGTCGCCGGCGCTGGTGGAGACGCCTTCGCCACCCAGGGTGCGGATCATGTTGCCGCCGATTTTCAGATAGTCATTGATCTGCCAGCCAATGCGGAAGCCGGCCAGATACAGGTTGGGGACCGGGCGGTCGTGCTCGAGCTGCGCCACGAACACTTCCGGGGTGAAGTAGCCCAAGTTGGAGAGTGCGCCGGGGAAAGCCAGGGGCTCTGACGAGGTGAGGTGGGCCATCCACATCGGGGCGGCGTTGGCCGAGAGGGTCAGCTGCTGCTCGCGGCCCGGGCCCCAGGCCAGTGCCTGGCGGCCCACGGTCAGGTGCGCGCCAAACACATCCACCTGGGCGGTGGCTTCCATCAACTCCAGGCCGTTGCGGTCTTCCATCGAATAGGCGGTGTCGATGCCCCAGCGGGCGTCGAAGCGCGGGTCGTAGCCCGAGCGGGTGGTGTTATGGATGCGCAGTTCCGGCTCCACGGTGAACAGGAAGGCGCCGGTGCGCAGCACGGCACGGTCGGAGATGAAGGCGTTGTAGCCCTCGAACAGGGTGCGGCCCTGCTGGTTCTCAAAGCGCACCGGGCCGTCCACAAAGTATTGGCTCACGCGGATGCGCTGGGCGGGGTCGAAGCCGTCGGGCGAGGTGGCGGACCATTCGAATTTCGCGCCGTAGGCTTCCCATTCATCGGCGGTCCAGCCGGCCATGGTGGCGGGGGAGCCCGCATCCTTGTAGATGGCGTACTGGCGGTAGCAGTCAAGCGCGCGGTAGGGGCGTTCCTGGGACAGGAGCGGGGTGAACACTTCGCCGGTGGAATGGAGGTAGCGCAGGTTGCGCTCGTCCGAGCCGCCCAAAATCAGCGAAGGAGTGAGCGGGGGATGCTCGCGCACGGTCTTTTCGCCGATTTGAATGAAGGTGCTGGGGGTATTTGTGGCGGCATCTTGCGCCAAAGCCATGGGAGCCAGGGCCAAGGGAGCGAGAATGGCGAGCAGGGTGCGGGTGGGGTGAAACATGGGGTGTGGGCTACCTTAAAGAGGGTTGAAAATTCAGGTTGAAAGGTCGAACTGCTTACGGATAAAAAACCCTTACAACGACAAAGTCGAGCGGAATGTTAGCGTTTCACGAGAAAAGACGCAACCCGATGGGATTGCGTCTTTTTGGATCACGGATGGAGGTGGGCGACTCAGGCCTGGATGGCCGAAATCTTGACCTTGAGATAGTTCTGGCGGTGGCCCTTCATGCGCTTGTAATTCTTGCGGCGGCGGAATTTGACCACGGCGACTTTTTCGCCGCGCTCTTCGCCCAGAATTTCAGCGGTGACCGTGGCGCCGGCCACCAAGGGCTGGCCGATCTTGACGGCGGATTCGCCACCGCCGACATACAGCACTTTGTCGAAGGTCAGCACGGTGCCGGAGACTTCGCGCAGGTCGATTTTGATGACATCGCCCTGGGCGACTTTGATTTGGCTGCCGGAATCTTCGATGATGGCGTACATTGGGGCGTTCCTGAAAAATAAACTTAAGAAGTGAGTAGGGCCGGGAATTATAGCGGGCAGCCTTTTTTTTGCAAATCACGCACCGGCATCAGGCCCGGGGATGGAATTGGGCGATCACCTGCTGCAGCCGCGAACGGTCGACGTGGGTGTAAATCTGGGTGGTTTTGATGTTGCTGTGCCCCAGCAACTCCTGCACCACCCGCAAATCGGCCCCGCCGGCCAGCAGGTGGGTGGCGAACGAATGGCGCAGCATGTGCGGGTGGATGTGGCGCAGGCCCGCCGCTTGGGCCTTGCGCTGGATGATCTGCCAGACCACCACCCGGCTGATGGGCCGGCCGGTGCGCGATAAGAACAGGCTTTGCGAGGGATTGCCGGCGCGCACCAGCCGGGGGCGCAGGTCGGAAACATACGCCAGCAGGGCGGCCATGGCCGGGCGCCCCACCGGCACGATGCGTTCTTTGGAGCCTTTGCCAAACACCCGCACCACCCCCAGTTCCGGGGAAAGGTGCGGCATTTCAAGGGTGGCCAGTTCGCTGGCGCGCAGGCCGCTTGAGTACAGCAATTCAAGCATGGCGCGGTCGCGCACGGCCAACGGGTCGTCGTCCTGCGGGGCATCCAGCAATTTTTGGATTTCAGCCTCGCCCATCACCCCTGGCAGGCGGCGCCATTGGCCGCCTTGGCTTAACTTTTCCGCCGGGTCGGCCGGCAGGCCGCCGGTGGAGGCCAAATAGCGGCAAAACACCCGGGCGCTGGCCAGGTGGCGGGCGATGGAACTTTCCTCAAGCCCGCGTTCATCGCGCAGCATGCGCAGGTGCGCCACCAAAAGGTCGTGGGTGAGCCCGGTCCAAGCGCGAACCTGGCGGGCAAGCAGCCAGACCGCCAATTCGCGCAAATCCGCGCCGTAAGCTTGCAGGGTCAGCGGTGAAAAACCGCATTCAATGCGGCAATAAGCCAGAAATTCGCCGATGGCACCTTCCAGTTGCGCCGGCGCGCGGTCGGTGGGCGGCAAAATGGCGGGGCCGGCTGCGCCCGCCGCCACGGGGGCTGTGGACGGCGCCGGGCGCGTCAGACGCAGCGGGGGAGGCGGCGAAACATTTGCGCCGGGGGCTTGGAACAGGGGGCGGGCACACATGGCGGGTTGCTTGGCGGGTGATGCGGAAGGGTCTTGCCATATCGGCATTCATTGCCCCCACGGGTGAATGCCGCCGCTTAAATCTCCGTGGTCGTGCCCGCCGCCGGCAGATGGGTGATTTCGCCCGAATCCAGCCGCAGGACCAGGCCGCGTTCGGCATCCACATCCAGCACGGTTCCCGCATACAGCCGGCCGTCGCAGCGGAAGGCGGCGGGGAAGCCCATGCAGCGGTTTTTCCATTCCATGATCACGGCCTGCGGCCGGAGTTCCAATTCGTCCAGCACCCGGTCCATCTCCCGCAGCAGTGCGGCCAACAGCGGCAGGCGGTCGGCGTTTGGCGCCAGCGCGCCAAGGGCGGCCAGGCTGGTGGCCTTGTCCCTCAATTCCGCCGGAAAATCGGCGTCCAAGGCCAGCGCGTTGACGCCGATGCCCACGATGGGCAGGCCGTTTTCCACCTCGATCAGGATGCCGGCCAATTTGCGGCCTTTGGCATAAATGTCGTTGGGCCATTTGATCGCCGGACTCAGGCCCGCCGCAGAGAGCCAGGGCGCCAATGCGCGGCAGACCGCCACTGGCACCGCCAGCGACAGCCGGCCGTGCGAGAGGTCGCGCGGCACCACCAGACTCAGCGTCAGGCCGGCATCCGGCGGCGCCTCCCACGTGCGGCCCAGGCGCCCGCGCCCCGCCGATTGGTTGCCGGCCACGCACACAAAGCCAGCCGCGCGGCCCCGGCACACGTCCTGCGTGCTGGCCGTTTGGGCATACACCGCCACCGGCCCGCGCCGCCATGCGGTTTGTTCCAGGTGCTCGGCCCATTCCGACAGGTGGGTGGGTGGATGGA
Source organism: uncultured Phycisphaeraceae bacterium (assembly GCA_964556215.1). Taxonomy (GTDB): domain Bacteria; phylum Planctomycetota; class Phycisphaerae; order Phycisphaerales; family Phycisphaeraceae; genus CANIYR01. The sequence goes on along the minus strand of CAZKVP010000004.1, from coordinate 60,884 downwards.
AGGGCATCTTCAGGCGCCGGCAGCGGGGACGATGTCAAGGCCGATGTCCAGGTTGGTCACCGAGTGCGTGAGCGCGCCCACCGAAATGCGGTCCACCCCGGTTTGGGCAATGCCGCGCACGGTTTGCAGGTTCACGCCGCCGCTGGCCTCAAGTTGCACCGCCGGTGCAAGTCGGTCGCGCAGGGCCACGGCTTGGGTCAACGCGGTGTTGTCCATGTTGTCCAAGAGCACCAGATCAATGCCCGGGGCCCGCAGCACTGCATCCAATTGAACCAAGGTGTCCACCTCGACCATCACGAATTTCAACTGCGGGAATTTCTCTCGCGCCCGCCCGGCGGTTTGGGCGAGGAAGGCGGTGAGTTCTGCGCCCTTCACATGGGCGATGTGGTTGTCCTTGACCAGCACCGCGTCGAACAACCCCATGCGATGGTTGCACCCGCCGCCGCAGGCCACCGCGTATTTCTGCAGTCCGCGCAGGCCCGGCAGCGTTTTGCGCGTGTCGTAAATGCGCGCGCGGGTGCCGGCGGTCTGGTCCGCATAAAGCCGGGTGAGGCTGGCGATGCCGGACAAATGGCCAAGGAGGTTGAGGGCGGTGCGCTCAAAGGCCAGCATGGCACGCAGCGGCCCCGAAATGGCGGCGATCACCGCGCCCGGCGCCAGCAACGCGCCATCGGGTAGCAAGGCGTCAAGGCGCAGGGCCGGGTCAAAGGCGGCCGCGATGCTTGGAAGCAGGGCGGCGCCGGCCAGCACCCCGGGTTTGCGCGCCACAAAAGCGGCTTGGCCCCGGCGGCCGGCCTCGATCAAAAGTTCACCGGTGGGATCCACCCCCAAGTCGCCGAAATCCTCACGCTTGGCGCAGGCGATCAGGTCGGCCAGTTCGGCGGGCGGGCAGTAGGTTTGCCAAGGGGGAAGGGTCATGGCGAGGATGGTAAGGGCGTTTAACTCTGCAGCGTGGCCAGCCGCGCCCATGGCGCTTCAAAGGTTGAATTCACCGTTCCGGCACACGCCGGAAATCACCGCTCCTTCTTTTTCAAAATCCCCTCAATATCTTCCCGCCCCCATTTGGCCACGATGGCCACAAAGAGCAACAAGCCGGCCAGAGCGCCCAGTTTGGCGCGCCACCAGGCTTCTTCCTTGGTGTCGTGGAGCAACTGCTCCAGCGGGATCGGCCGCGCGCGGTCGGAGACTTGCTCGGTTTGGTAGTGGTCGCCCGAGGTGAATTCGGCGATGTGCGGGCCGAAGGCGAACAGCAGGGCGCCGCCGGCCACCAGCAGGGCCAGCAGGCTGCCCCAGCCGAAGATGACCGCCGCCAAACCGGGGGCGGGCCGGGCATCGTCGATTTCCTTCATCCGGGCGTCGAAGGCGGAGTCTTGGTCGTCGCGGCGCATGGGTGGCAGGATAGCAAGGCCTCCGTCAAAGCAAAACGCCCGGCCGTGGGCCGGGCGTTTTGCTTTGACGGAGGCCTTGGCTTTATTCTCGTCCGCGCTTGGGCCCGCCCACCAACTTGCGCTTGCCCGTTTCGCCGGGCACCGGCGGCGCCTGGCGTTTGCGGAATTTCGGCGCGGCGGGGGGGGCTTCTTCCTTCGCCGGTGCCGGCTTGGCTTGGGTCTGGGCTTTGGGCTGGGCCTTTGTTTCGGCCTTCGGCTGAGCTTTCACTTCGGCCTTGGCGGTCTTCCCGGCCGGCTTCTTGCCCTTCGCCGGTTTGGCTTCCGGCTTGGGCTCTTCAGCCTTGGGTTTTTCAACCTTGGTTTCCGCCTTGCCCTTGCCGGCCTTGGGAGGGTTGCCCTTGGGCTCGGCCTTGGCTTTGCGTCCGCCGCGTTTGGGGGCGGGGGTTTCTTCTTCCGCCGGTGCGGCGGGGGCTTCCCGCGCCACCGGGGTTTCCACCGCCACCGGGGTTGCTTTTGCCTCCATCACGGTCATGCCGCTGGCGGCGGCTTTGGCGCGGCTGGCGGCGTCGAGCAGGCGGGTGGCGGTGGGGGCATCCACGGTGCTCTTGCCGGATTGCAGGTTGGGGATGTCAATGCCGTGGGCGATTTTGATCATTTTGGAGACTGACATGCCGATGATCACGGTCAGATCATGGATGGAAATCTGCCCCTGCGCCGCCAGTTGTTCAGGCAGGGCGGGGATGATGAAGACCTTCGCCTTGGGGGCGGGCGCTTCAGTTGCAGGGGCGGGGGCCTGCGCGGGCGCCTTGGCCGGGGCCGGTGCGTCGGTTGCTTGCGGCTCAGCGGGGGCGCCGGCTCCGGCACCGCCCTTGAAGTGGGCCCAGGCCATCAGCACCTCGTCGCAGGTCATGCGGGTCTGCACGCTTTGGATGCGTTCCAGATTGTGCTGGCGCACGAAGGCGACCATGTCGGCTTCGGGCACATCCAGGGCTTCCATGACCTCAAACACGCGGGCGCGGGCTTTGTTCTGCTGGATGCCGGGGAAGTTCTTGGGCGGCGGCGGCACACCCTCGGGCAGGACGAAGGCGGGGGCGACGGTTGCGGGGGCGGCTTCGGCCTGCTTTTCAACTTTGGTCGGTTTTTTATCCTGACGGTCGTCTTTTTGGGCGTCTTGCCTGGCGTCTTGTTTGCCATCCTGCTTGCGCTCGGATTTGTGTTCCTTGGCGGGGTCTTTGCCGCTTTCGGCCTTGGCTTCTGCTTTGGCTTCCACCTTGGGCTTCTGCGCTTTTTCAAACGGCTTGGCCGGCTGCGCCAGTTTGGCGGCGGGTTTTTCAAAAGGCTTGACCGGGGTGGCCACATTGACGGTGTGGTCTTGCAAAATCAGGTCGTCTTCGCGGAATTCGGTGCCCACATCTTCCGGCAGCGAGGGATCGTCCACGTCGCGCAGGGTGGTGGCTTCCTCGGGCGGCAGGCGGCGCACATCCTCGTCGGGGGTCGAGACGACCTTGATGCCGTGCAGGGTGACGGCGGTGATGTCGTAGGCATCCACCTTGCCGCCCACGCGCACCAGGACCTGTTTGCCGCACTGTTTTTCCAGCGCCGCCAACTGGCCGCGCTTGGTGTTGAGCAGGATGAAGGCGACATCGCCCGAGACGGTCAATTCCACGCGCGCCACGTCGGCGCGGTTGAGCACCATCTGCAGGCGGCGCAGCACGGCGTTGCCCACGGCCTCGGGGGTGGACATCACGCCGGTGCCGCTGCAATGCGGGCAGGTGTGGGTCAGGTTCTTGCTGATGCTCGGGCGCATGCGCTGGCGGGTCATGGGCAACACGCCGCAGACCGGGCTGATGATGCCGACATTGGTCTTGGCGCGGTCGCGCTTGAGGTTTTGCAGCAGGCGCTGTTCGATGCGCTTGCGGTGCCCGATTTGGAACATGTCGATCAGATCCAGGCACACGATGCCGCCCAAATCGCGCAGGCGCAACTGGCGGCAGATTTCGTCCACGGCTTCCTTGTTGGTTTCAAAGGCGTTGCTTTCGGCGTCGCGCGCGCCCCGGCTGCGGCCGGAGTTCACATCGATGGCCACCATCGCCTCGGTCTGGTCGATCACCAGGGCGCCGCCGGAAGGCAGCGGCACGGTGCGGTCGGAAATGTTCTGGATTTGCGCCTCGATGTTCTTCCTGTGGAACAGTGGCACCTGGTCCTGGTAATAGAGCACCTGGGTCTGGTTGTTGGGGTCGGTGGCGCGCAAAAAGTCGCGGCAGCGGCGGGCCGAGGCCAGGTCGTCCACCGTGATGCGCTTGGTGTCGGGCGTGTAAATGTCGCGCAGGGTGCGGATGACCAAATCGCTTTCGGCGTACATCTCGCCAAGGCCCTTGAGGGCGGCGCGCTTGGTGTCGATGTTCTGCCACACGCGTTGGAGGTAGTTCAGGTCGCGGCGCAGTTCCTCGATGCTTTTGCCGGCGGCTTCGGTGCGCAGGATGAAGCCGAAACCCTCCGGCGGCTTGAGGTCGCGCAGCATGTCGCGCATCTCGGCGCGCTGGCGCTGGTCCTCGACTTTTTTTGACACGCCCAACTCGTCCATCCAGGGCATCATCACGATGTAGCGGCCCGGCACCGACAAATAGGCGGTGACGGTGGGGCCTTTGGAGCCCAGCCCTTCCTTGATGACCTGCACCAGCACTTCATCGCCCTTTTTGAAGCATTGCTGCATGAGCGGGCGGTCGCGGCGGGCGGTCTTGATGCCCACGCGTTCGACTTCCTCGCGGGCGGCGCCGGGGAAGTAGCGCGGGTGCACGTCGCTGATGTGCAAAAAGGCGTTCTGCGGCAGGCCGATGTCCACGAAGGCGGCCTGCACGGCGGTGTTGATCTGGCGGATGCGCCCCTTGTAGATGCCGCCCACATGCGACTCGGCGCCGGCGCGCTCCTGGAAGTAATCGTCGAGTTTGCCGTCCACGGTGATGGCGATGCGGCACTCCTCGCCGGGGACCACACTGATCACCATTTCGCTCTTGACCGGGGGCAGGGGCTCGAAGGATTCCTCTTCGCGCACGATTTGGGATTCTTCCTCGGCTTGCTGCTCGGCGCCCACCACAAAGGGGGCTTCGACTTGCACCACCTGGGCGCTGTCCACTTCTTCTTCGGCGACCGGGGCGTCTGCCGCGCTGGCGGCGGCGGGCTCGGCGGCCGGTTCCTCCAATGCGACGGAGTCGGCTTCGTCCGCGTCAATGGACAACTCCGGGGAGGGTTCCACGGGGGTTGGCGCGGCGGAATTTTCTGAAACGGAAGGGGCGGTGGAGTCGTTGAAAAGTTCGTTCTGGGACATGGGGCTTATGCCGCCCGTGGTCCGCTCCCATGGCAATACCCGCGCGCACGGTGCGCGGCAAAGGATTGACGAAAAGAGGAGGGGAAGTGGGCGAACATCCTTGTTCGTAAAAAAGTTTCGGGGGGAAGAAGTTGCGGGAAAAAGAAGAATGCGGTGGCGCCGGGGCCGGGCCACCCAAAAGGAGCATGGGCGGACCGGCCAAGAGCGCGGCGGATAGTGTAGTGTGGGGAGGGGTGAAACGGTCTTTTTTTTGCCGTAAGCGGCGTTTGCCAACGAAAAGCCGCCCGAAAGGATTCCTTTCGGGCGGCTTAATAGGGGTGACCAACGGGATTTGAACCCGCGACCCTCAGGATCACAACCTGATGCTCTACCGACTGAGCTATGGCCACCATCTTGCCTCCCGCGCTTGCACGCGGGGGGCGGGAAGGATAGCCATTTGCAGGTGGGGTGTCAAAAAGACCGTTGTGATGGCCGGCGCGTGTTTGGCTAAAGTACGAGGTCATCATGCCCGTTTCATCCGCCCTTACCCCCGCTTCCCCCGTCCATGCCTTGAAGGGGGTGGGTGATGCCAAAAACAAGGCGCTGGCCCGGCTGGAGATTCGCACCTTGGCCGACCTGATCAAGCACCTGCCGGTGCGCTATGAGGACCACATCGGGCTGGTGCGCATCCGCGACCTGGTCAAGGGCACCGAGGCGGCCTTGGTCGGCACCGTGGCCAAGACCCGCTGGATGGCGGCCGGCGGCTTTGGCAAAAAAGGCCGCTTTGAAGTGGTGCTGGAGGATGACTCCGGCACGCTGAACCTGTCTTTTTTCAATGCCAAATGGATGCAGGAACAGGTGCGCCCCGGCGACCGCTTGTGGGTGCAGGGCAAAGCCGGCTCGTTCAACGGTTATCCGCAGCTGGTGGGGCCGAAATACAAAAAACTGGAGAAAGAAGATTCGCCCCTGCCCGCTTCCGGTGCGGCCCGCCAGCGGCCGGTTTATCCGGCGACCGAAGGCTTGGCGCCCGAGGTGATTGAAAAATTGGTGGGTCAGGCCCTGGATGCACTGGCCGGCAAACTGACCGATCCGGTGCCGGCTTCGCTGCTTGAACACCATGCGATGCCCGCATTGGAAAACGCCTTTCGCATGGCCCACCAACCGGCCGACGCCGATGAAGCCAAGGCCGCGCGCCGACGCTTGGCGTGGAATGAATTGCTGCTCTTGCAATTGGGCATTGCCATGAAGCGCGCCTTTGTGAAGCGGGCGCAAGTGGCGCCGGCTTTGCCACTGACTGCACAGGCCGACGCGCAGATTCGCGCGCGCTTTCCCTTTGCCCTGACCGGCGCGCAGGAGCGGGTGATTGCGGAAATCAGCGCGGATTTGCAACTTGATTCACCGATGAACCGGCTGGTGCAGGGTGATGTGGGCTCGGGCAAAACCGTGGTGGCGCTGTTCGCCTGCCTGGCCGCCGCCCGCCACGGCAAGCAGGCCTTGGTGATGGCGCCCACGCAGGTGTTGGCCGAACAGCATTTCGCCTCGATGTCGCGCATGCTGGAAGGTACGCCAGTGCGGTTGGCGTTGCTCTCCGGCGGTACCACCGCTTCAGGATCCAAGGCGCGCAAGGCGCTGCTGGCGCAAATGGTGGCCGGCGAGGTGGATTTGGTCATCGGCACCCAGGCTTTGGTGGGCGACGAGGTGGTGTTCAAGGATTTGGCGGTGGCGGTGATTGACGAGCAGCACCGCTTTGGCGTGCACCAGCGCGCCAGTTTCCGCGCCCGGCCCGAGGCGGCGGTGGATGGCGACGGGCGCAAGTTCACCCCGCACCACTTGGTGATGACCGCCACGCCGATTCCGCGCACCCTGGCGGTCACGCTGTTCGGCGATTTGGATGTGTCCACCATCGACCAGCTGCCGCCCGGCCGCACGCCGGTGGTGACCAAATGCGTGCCACCTTCGATGGGTCCGCAGGTGTACGTGCATGTCAAGGAGCGGTTGGCGCGCGGCGAGCGGGTGTTTGTGGTGGTGCCGGCGGTGGAAGATGCGCAGGATTTGGGGTTGGACGCAGCTGAAGGCGCTGCGCCGCGCGTGGAATTGAAAAGCGTGGCCACCCACGCCAAAGAATTGGCCGCCGGCCCGCTGGCGGGTTTTGAGATCGCCACCATGCACGGCCAGATGCCGCGCCCCGAGCGCGAGGAGGCCATGCGCCGTTTCAGGAGCGGCGAGGCGCAAGTGCTGGTCGCCACCACCGTGATCGAAGTCGGCGTGGATGTGCCGGAGGCGACCGTGATGGTGGTCGAGCATGCCGAGCGCTTCGGCCTGTCGCAGTTGCACCAGTTGCGCGGCCGCGTGGGACGCGGGCAAACGGGGGCCACGCCCTTGTGCATTTTGGTGGCCGACACCCTGACCGAAGAATCGGAAGCCCGCATGGAGGTGATGGTGGCCACCGGCGACGGCTTCAAAATCGCCGAAAAAGATTTTGAATTGCGCGGCATGGGCGAAGTGATGGGCACCAAGCAGCACGGCGCGGCCGGCCTGAAGGTGGCGGAATTCCCCCGCGATTTGGAGTTGCTCAATCTGGCGCGCAAAGACGCGGCGGCCATCATTGAACAAGATCCGCCCCTGGCCAAACCCCAGTGGAAAATGCTGCGCGCCATCCTGATGCGGGCGCACGGGGCGTCGCTGGGTTTGGCGGATGTGGGTTAAAGCACCAACTTCATCGTCGGCAATTCCTGCCCCAGCATGTAGCGCAACCATGCCGTGAGCAGCCGCGCGCCGCGATGCAAGGTGTCGTGGTCAAAGGCGGCCAAATTTTCACCCAGGTCTGCCGCCCGCAAAGCGAGGACGGTTTCGCGCCGCACCCGCCATTCCGGCGAGGCCGCGGTGGGCACCAAGCCGCCGCTGGCCGGGTCAAAGGCGCACACCGGCATATCGGGCAGGGGGCTGCCGGAAGCATCGGTATGCAGGCGCGGCGGGTGGCCGGTTTCGCGCAGCAAGGCGGTGAGGAAAATGAGCAGCGGGGCTTGGTGTTCCCGCTCCCGCATCAGCGCAAGCAAGAAAGTTTCCAGCGCGTCATACAGCGCCGGGTGCGGATCGCCCTCGGGCAGGCAGGCACCGGTGCATTCGGCGGCGAAAAAGCCGAGGTTTTGCGCCCGGTAATCAGCGCGCAAGGCATGGCGGTCGTCAAGCAGATTCCATTCGGTGATGGCTGAAAGTTCCAGGCCCGCTTTGGCCTTGAACAAGATCTCGCCGCGCGTGAGCAATTCAAATCCGCCGGAAAATTGCGCCTGCGCCGACGGCGAGGCGCGCCGGCACCCCTTGGCCAAACCTTTGATCTTGCCGGTCTCGCGGCCAAGCAGCACCACGACCTGCGACGACTCGGAGAAGTCGAAGGTGCGCAGGACGATGGCAGGGGTGCGGGTGGGCATTACAGCGCCTCGATCTGCGCCTCCACCGCCGCCAACTCCGCCTGTGCGGTGGCCAAACCGTCGCGGGTTTCCTGCACCAACTTGGGCGGGGCGGTGGCGACATATTTTTCGTTCGACAACCGGCTGTTGAAGTTTTTGATTTTGCCTTCCAGCTCGCCCTTGGTTTTGGCCAGGCGTTTTTTCTCGACTTCCAGGTCGAGCACGCCGTGCAGGTAGATTTCCGCGCCGGCACTGACGCCGGCGGCTGCGTCCTTGGCGCGCTGTGCGGTGGGGCTGATGGCCACCAGATGGGTCGCGGTGAAGGTTTCGATCAGTTCCTTGTTGGCACTGAAGAAGGCCACTTGCGCCTCGGGCGCTTTGATCGAAGCGTCTTTTTTGTCGCGTGGGGCCAGTTTGGCGGCGGTGCGCATTTCGCGCAAGGCGCCGACGATGGCGCGCAGGCCTTCAAATTGCGCCACCGCTGCGATCGATCCGAGCGGGGCGGCAGCCACCGGCCAAGCGGCGTTCACCAGCAACTTGGCTTCGGGCAGGGCCAGCCCGGGCAGGCCGCGGTGGGCGAAGGGCACCACCTCGTTCAACCGCTCCCACAGGCGCTCGGTGATGAAGGGCATCACCGGGTGCAAGAGGCGCAGCGAGGCATCCAGGCACGAGGCCAGAATGCGCTGCTGGGTGGGGTTGGTCTGGATGGTCGGCTTGACCGACTCGATGTACCAGTCGCACAGGTCGCGCCAGAAGAAGTCGTAGAGCGCGGTGGCATAATTGGCGAACATGTATTCGCCCAGGGCTTTTTCGCAGTCGGCCAAGGTGGCTTCCAAACGGCCCAAGATCCATTGGTCGGCCAGGCCGGGTTCGAAGGGGCCATCCACCAATTTGCCTTCCAGATTGGACAGGGCAAAGCGGAAGGCATTCCACATCTTGTTGGCAAAGCGTTTGCCTTCGTCAAATTTTTCGCTGGTGTTGCGGGCCAGGGGTGCTTCGTCGGATGGCTTGGCTTCGCCGCTGGCGGCGCCGTAAGACGAAGTGATCTGCTTGCCATTGCGCTCCTGAGTGGCGGCGGCTACCTTGAAGCCACCCTTGACGGTGGTGAATTTCGGCGTGAAGGATTCGCCGGTGTGGGGGTCGATCATGTCCACCGGCAGGCGCAAGTCCTGGGTGTGGGTGGTCATCTTGGCCAGCGCAAAGCGCATGGCATCCGAGCCGTGGGAATGGATGATGTCCATCGGGTCCACGCCGTTGCCCAAAGACTTCGACATTTTCTGGCCATGGCCGTCCTGGATCATGGCGTGGATGAACACATCACGGAAGGGCAGGGTGCCTCGGAAATACAAATTGAACATCACCATGCGGGAAACCCACAAAGTGATGATTTCGCGTGCGGTGCAGAGGACATCCGTCGGATTCCACTTTTGGAGTTCCGGGGTGTTTTCAGGCCAGCCGAAGGTGGAGAGGGGCCAGAGGGCGCTGCTGAACCAAGTGTCGAGGACGTCGGGGTCTTGGGTGAAGCCGTCTTCCTCCCAAGCTGGCGCGCCATTCTCAAAGGCGTGACTGGTGCAGATGAAGATGTCGTATTCCGCGCCAAACTCGATGGTTTTTTCCGTGACGGCGCCAATGTCCATCCAATGATCGGATCCAATGCGGCTTAGCCGGACAACGACATTGTTTTGGTTTTCTGCTCTGCCAAGGGAGTGCAGCCCAGGCCATTCAACAAACTTGGCGTAATTCTCGCGCGTGAGGATCATGCGCTTGCTCCACACCGGCACCCGATGCCCCCACCAAAGCTGCCGTGAAATACACCAATCCCGAATATTCTCATGCCAGAACTGAAAGTTCTTCGCATAGCGATCCGGATAGAAGCGCAATTGCGCCGGTTCGGCTCCGAAGGAGCCGCCGATTGTTGCCACGGGTGAAGGCCCCGAAGGGGCCGCAACCCGTGGATCAAGATTCCCCTCTTCTTCACCGCCCTGAAGGGGCGGACGAGCGCCGTAGTATTTTTCAAATCCCAAGAAGTGCAAGGTATCGACCACTTCATGGTCGGCTTCATCCTTGACGCGAATCAGGGCGTCTTGGAGTTCGCCGTTTGCCTCGGCGCCTTCGATGAACGCGCGGCCCTGTGCCTTGTAGCGGGCCAAGGCCTCCAAGTGGGTGCGCAATCGCTGGTCGGTGTTGTTGTCGACGATGGCGTGGTTTTTGAAGGTCCAGATGGCGGCGTCTGGAAAGGAACCCCGACCGTCAGGGAGGGGACGGGTGGACGCCGTAATGTCTGGCGCGCTTTCCGTCAGCAGCGCCTTGATGTCTGCATCCTGCCAAGAAGCCAGTGCCACATCATCGTCTCCTTGACGGCGCAGCACATAACCAATACCAGCTTCCCGGGAACTTGGTGTATGAAGATGACGGGTGCTGCCATGCAGTGCCCATGTTTTTTCTTCACCGCCAGGAATGCCCATTTCCTTCATTCGCCGAGTCGCATAACTCTTGAAGTCATTCATGGCGCGGTCAGGGTCTTTGGCCCATACCGCCACATGCACATGGTTGGAGCGCACATTGCAGGCCATGAGACGCCATTTGCGGTGGGCGCAGACTTCTTTGATCGTGTCTCGCGTAACACGGCGCTGGGCATGCGAGAGTTCAACTGGAGCATGTTTAAGTTGTTCTTGGGCGTGTTGGTGAAGGTTGACACACGGCGTGAGATGGGGGGTGCCGGGAATGTTTTGGTCTTCATTAATAAAGCCGCGATCATCTCCGGGAAGCCATGTTCCGTAAGTACGGAAGGTGATCAGCCAGCAACGCGTGGGTTGGTCCCCTCCCTTACGGTCGGGGTTCTTTTCCGTAGGGGCGGAACTGTTTTCAAAACTATCGCCTTCTTTCCACACGCACGTCGTTCCTTCGGTGCGCTGCTCCGGCGCCATCGCCCTTAGCGCCGCGCCGGCCAGCCGCTCATCGGTCACCTTCACATACCACTGATCGCTCAAGTAAGGCTCCACCGGCACATGGCTGCGGTACGAATGCCCGACCGCATGGCGGTAGGGGGCGATGCCGTCCTTGCCGTAGCGCAAGTCCAACAGGTCGGCCGCACGGAAGTGGCGGATGATCGCCTTGCGGGCTTCTTCGCGCGACAGGCCAAGGAAGGGCGCCAGTTCGCTGTTGTTGGCTTGGTCCGGTTCGATGGCTTTCCAGCCGAAATCCAGCGAAATGCTGGCGTCCGCCGCCATCACATTGATCATCGTCAGGCTGTACTTCTGCCCCAACGCATAGTCATTGGGATCATGTGCCGGCGTGACTTTCAAAAAGCCGCTGCTCATCTTGGCTTTGGCATCGGCGCTATCGGCGTTGGGGATCACCACATATTCATCCGCAATGATCGGAATCACCCGGCCCACGATCGGCAACTTCACGAACTTGCCGCCGAACGGGCCATTGACGGGGTCTTTGGGGTTCACCGCCACCGCGGTGTCGCCGAGCATGGTTTCGGGGCGGGTGGTGGCGACGGTGACGAACTCGCCGGTCAGGGCGCCATCTTTGTCGCACACCGGGTACTTGAGATAGAAGAAGGAGCCATCAATGGTTTCCATTTCCACTTCGTCATCCGCCAGCGCCGTCTGGCTGACCGGATCCCAGTTGACCAAGCGCTTGCCACGGTAGATCAAGCCGTCCTTGAACAGTTGGAAGAAGGCCTCGCGCACGGCCTTGGCGCACATCGGGTCCATGGTGAAGCGCTGGCGCTCCCAGTCGCAGGAGCAGCCCATGGTCTTCAACTGGTCGGTGATCTTCTTTTCGTATTCGTCCTTCCACGCACCGACTTTGTCCAAGAACTGGCCGCGGCCGTTGCCGCCTTCCAACTCCATTTTTTTGTATTCCTTGAGTGCGGGCTTGCCTTCGGCCTGCAAGCGCTTGTCGACGATGGTTTGGGTGGCAATGCCGGCATGGTCGGTGCCCGGCAGCCAGCAAGCGGCTTTGCCTTGCATGCGGGCGCGGCGCGTGAGGATGTCTTGCAGGGTGTTGTTGAGCGCATGGCCAAGGTGCAGGGCGGCAGTCACATTGGGCGGGGGGATGACGATGGAATAGCCTTCTCGGTCGTCGGTCGCCTCGGCGTGGAACGCATTGGCAGCCTCCCAGCGGGCGAGCATTTGGGGTTCGGTCTGGGTGGGGTCGTAGGCGGGGGG